>CAMPHU010000155.1 GCA_946886065.1 uncultured Massilia sp.
GCAGCCAGCTGGGCCGCCAGGCCGGTGTAGTTCGCCGGCGTCATTTGCAGCAGCAGGTCCTTGGCGTCCTGCGGAATCGCCAGCTTGCCGATGAACTCCTGCAGCGCTTCACGGGTGATGCCCTTGCCGCGGGTGAGTTCCTTCAGCTGCTCGTACGGATTCTCGATGCCGTAGCGGCGCATCACGGTCTGCACCGGCTCGGCCAGCACTTCCCAGTTCGCGTCCAGGTCCTGCTCCAGGCGCGCCGCGTTCACTTCCAGCTTGTTCAGGCCGCGCAGGCAGCTGTCGTAGGCCAGCAGCGCGTAGCCGAAGCCCACACCGATGTTGCGCAGGACGGTCGAGTCGGTCAGGTCGCGCTGCATGCGCGAGACCGGCAGCTTCTCGGCCATGTGGCGCAGCACGGCGTTGGCCAGGCCCAGGTTGCCTTCCGAGTTCTCGAAGTCGATCGGGTTGACCTTGTGCGGCATGGTCGACGAACCGATCTCGCCGGCCTTCAGCTTCTGCTTGAAGTAGCCCAGCGAGACATAGGTCCAGATGTCGCGGTTCAGGTCGAGCAGGATGGTGTTGGTGCGCGCGATCGCGTCGAACAGCTCGGCCATGTAGTCGTGCGGTTCGATCTGGATGGTGTAGGGATTGAAGCTCAGGCCCAGGCGCTGCTCGATCACGTCCTTCGAGAAGGCCGGCCAGTCGAAACCCGGGTAAGCCGACAGGTGCGCGTTGTAGTTGCCGACCGCGCCGTTCATCTTGCCCAGGATTTCCACGTCCGCGATGCGCTTGACGGCGCGCTGCAGGCGCGCGACCACGTTGGCGAATTCCTTGCCCAGGGTGGTCGGGCTGGCGGTCTGGCCGTGGGTGCGCGACAGCATCGGCAGGTTCGCGTTGGTGTGCGCGATCTCGGTCAGCTTGGCGATGATGGTGTTCAGGGACGGCAGCAGCACGCCGTCGCGCGCGGCCTTGAGCATCATGCCGTGCGAGGTGTTGTTGATGTCTTCCGAGGTGCAGCCGAAGTGGATGAACTCGCTGGCAGCGACCAGTTCCGGCACGTCCTTGACCTGTTCCTTCAGCCAGTACTCGACCGCCTTGACGTCGTGGTTGGTGACCGCTTCGATTTCCTTGATGCGGGCGGCCTCAAGGTCGCCGAATTGCGCGGCAATCCGGTCGAGGTGAGCGTTCGCTTCCGCCGAGAAGGGCTTGATCTCGGCGAAGCCGGCTTGAGACAGGGCCTGCAGCCAGGCGATTTCGACCTTCACGCGGTGGTGCATGAAGCCCGCTTCCGACAGGATCGGGCGCAGCTTGTCGGTTTTGGAGGCGTAGCGCCCGTCCAGGGGGGACAGGGCCGACAGGGTCGGGGAAAGGGAGGTAGAGGTCATGGCGGCGGGGAGTGTGCAAAAACGCGGATTTTACCACCGGCCGCCTGTCAATACCTTGTGGCGGGTGCATCCGCCATGTGGCGGGGCACGCCTTTTTCGCCGGAGCGCGATGCTATACTGTCTGCTCTCCCATTCTCTGAGCGTGTATGAAACTCATCGGTTCTGTCACCAGCCCCTTTGTCCGCAAAGTCCGTGTCGTAATGGCGGAAAAGAAGCTCGACTTCACCTTTATCCAGGAAAACGTCTGGGCCCCGGACACCACCATCCAGCACACCAATCCGCTGGGCAAGGTGCCTTGCCTGGTGATGGAAGACGGCAGCACGCTCTACGATTCGCGCGTGATCGCCGAATACCTGGACACGCTCACCCCCGTGTGCAAGCTGCTGCCGCCGAACGGCCGCGAGCGGGCCGAGGTCAAGGTCTGGGAAGCGCTGGCCGACGGCGTGCTCGACGCCGCCGTGCTGGTGCGCCTGGAAAAGACCCTGCGTCCGGAAGCGCAGCAGAGCCAGGACTGGATCGAGCGCCAGTGGGCCAAGGTGCACGCCGGCCTGCGCGCGATGTCCGAGGGCCTGGGCGAGTCGCCCTTCTGCATGGGCAATCACTACACCCTGGCCGACGTCGCCGTCGGCTGCGCGCTGGGCTGGATCGCCTTCCGCTTCCCCGAGGTGGCGTGGCGCGGCGACTATCCGAACCTGGCGCGCCTGTTCGACAAGCTGTCCGAGCGCCCGTCCTTCAAGGACACCATTCCTTTCCTCGCATGATGGCTGCGCCGGTCACCGCCGCGCCTCTTGCCATCTTCGGCGAAGCGCTGGTCGACGACTTCAGCACCGAGCAGGTGGTCGGCGGCGCCCCCTTCAACGTGGCGCGCCACCTGGCCGCCTTCATGGCGCCGCAGCTGATGATCACCCGCGTCGGCAACGACCGCCTGGGCCAGCTGGTGCGCGCCGAATTCGAGCGCTTCGCCATGAGCGAGGCCGGCCTGCAGGTCGACGCGATGGAAGAGACCGGCCGCGTGCTGGTCGAGCGCGGCGCGCGCGGCGGGCACCGCTTCACCATCCTGCCGAACCAGGCCTACGACTTCATCGACCGCCGGCAGGCTGTGGCGGCCGTGGAAAACGCCCGGCCCGGCATCCTGTACTTCGGCACCCTGGCCCAGCGCAACGAGCACTCGCGCGCGACCTTGACCGCCGTGCTCGAGGCCGGCCCGGCGCTGCGTTTCCTCGACCTTAACCTGCGCGACGGCCAGGTGGAAGAGCGTTGCGTGACGCGCTCGCTGCAGGCGGCCCAGATCGTCAAGGTCAACGAAGAGGAGCTGCAGGCGCTGTTCCAGTGGTATTTCCAGATCCGTCCCGAGGATCCGCCGCTGTCGGCCGAAGAGGTGCACGCCTCGTGTCAGGCGTTGCTGCAAATGTTCTCGCTGGATGCGCTGATCGTCACCCTGGGGCACCGCGGGTCGGTGTACTTCGGCTCTGGCGGGCAGGTGATCAACCACCGCGACAATCCGGCGCCGCCTTTCGTCATCGATACGGTGGGGGCGGGGGATGCGTTTTCGGCGATTTTCCTGCTGGGCAGGATGCGTGGCTGGGAGCTGGAGCAGACGCTGGCGCGGGCAAACGAGTTTGCCGGGGCGATCTGCGCGGTGCCGGGGGCGGTGCCGAAGGATCTGGGGTTTTACGATAAGTGGATGACGCGCTGGAGGTAGCGCGGTGTGTAGCCGCGGTTGAGGGTGCGGCCTTTCATGCAAACTTGGGTCCCCGCGCAGGCGGGGACCCAATTTTCTCAGCGCAGCCGATAGCGCCCAACGCCACCAGCCACACAAAACGCCTTACTCCGCGTTCATCTGGCTCTGCAGGTAATTCTGAATCCCGATCTTGACGATCAGGTCCAGCTGCGTCTCCAGCCACTCGATATGCTCCTCGGTATCCTCCAGGATCTCCAGCAGCAGGTCGCGCGACACGTAATCCTGCGCCGCCTCGGCCGCGGCGATGCCTTCCTTGACCGTGACTTGCGCGCCACGCTCGAGCTTGAGGTCGCATTCGAGCATTTCCTGGGTTGACTCGCCGATCAGGAGCTTGTGCAGCGCCTGCAGGTTGGGCAGGCCGTCGAGCATCAGGATGCGGTCGATCAGCTTGTCCGCATGCTTCATCTCGCCGATCGACTCGTCGTATTCCTTCTTCGCCAGGCGCCCGAAGCCCCAGTGGCGGTACATGCGCGCATGCAGGAAATACTGGTTGATCGCGGTCAGTTCGTTGGTCAGCTGTGCGTTCAGCAGACGGATGATGTTGGGATCGCCCTTCATGGAATGCCTTTGTTGATGTGATGTTCACATCATAGCAAACCGCCGGGGCCGGGAGGCGAAAAAAAGCCCCGTGGGGAACGGGGCGAGAGAGAGATCAGGCAGGCATCAGACGACTTGCGCCACGCGGCGCAGCTCGGTCACGACCGTCTTGCTTTCCAGATGTTCATTCAGCACTTCACGCGCATAGCTGACGCACTTGCCGCACATGGTGCCCACGCCCAGTTCGCGGTGCAGTTCGGCAACCGACGAGATGCCCAGGTCCGCAGCCTGGCGGATTTCACGGTCGGAGATGTTGTTGCAGACACAGACGATCATGGCGTTTCGGTTCCTGGCAGTATGGTGAAAATGTTTCTTGAAAATTCGTCTATAAAATACGAATCATTCTCATTTGCGTTGCCATTTTCCGTAAACTCGACCGCCAACGCAAGCAAAATTTGTGGTGCGCGGCTGTTGTGTTGCTGCCTTTCTTTTATGCAATATCAGTCTGCAAATAGAAATAATTCGCATTTAGGTTTATGATGCTAGTATCTGTCTCATCAGCGCTACGTTATATCCACGCCTCGGACGCGACCATGACTCTTGTTCCCAGCCTCACCACGCTCGACTCGCTAAAAGCGGGCCAGAGCGCCACCGTGATCCACCTAGCTCCCCATGCGCAGCAGGGCGGGGTCGACGTCCAGCGCCGCCTCATGGAGCTCGGTTTCGTGCCGGGCGAGCGCATCCGCGTGCTCAAGCGCGTGCTGGGCGGCCCCTTGGCCGTCAAGGTTGGCCAGTCCACCTTCGCACTCCGCCGCTTCGAAGCGGCCCTGGTGTCGATCCAGCCGGAATAAACGATGGGTGTCATGGAACAACAGGTGGCGACGCGCACGCCCCTGATCGCATTGCTCGGCAATCCCAACTGCGGCAAGACCGCCCTGTTCAACCGCCTCACCGGCGCCCGCCAGAAGGTCGCCAACTACGCGGGCGTCACCATCGAACGCAAGGAAGGCAGCTTCACGTCGCCCCAGGGCCGCGCCTTCCGCGTGCTCGACCTGCCGGGCGCCTACAGCCTGAACGCCCAGACTCCCGACGAAGTCATCACCCGCGACGTGGTGGGCGGCCTGCGCGCCGGCGAGCAGACCCCCGACGCCATCCTGTGCGTCGTCAACGCGACCAATTTGCGCCTGAACCTGCGCCTGGTGCTGGAACTGCGCCGCCTCGGCCTGCCGATGGTGCTGGCGCTGAACATGGTCGACGTCGCCAGGAAGCGCGGCATCGCCATCGACACCGCCAGGCTGTCGCAGGAACTGGGCATGCCCGTGGTCGAGACCGTGGCCGTGCAGGCCGGCGGCGAGCAGGCCCTCCTGGCCGCGCTCGACAAGATGCCCTTCGATTCTGCGGTCACGCCGAATCCCCTGTCCGCCATCGACGAAGTGCCGGTCGAGCAGACCCAGCGCGAGGTGCGCCGCATCCTCGACCTGACGGTCTCGGAAGCCAACGACAAGGGCAACCTTACCGAACAGATCGACCACGTGGTGCTGCACCCGGTGGCCGGCCCGGCGATCCTGGCCCTGCTGATGTTCCTGGTGTTCCAGGCCGTGTTCACCTGGGCCGCCGCGCCGATGGACATGATCGACGCCAGCGTCGCCGCGCTCGGCCAGACGGTGGGCGGCTGGATGAGCGAAGGCCCGCTGCGCAGCCTGCTGGTGGATGGCGTCATCGCCGGCGCCGGCAGTGTGCTGGTGTTCCTGCCGCAGATCCTGATCCTGTTCTTCTTCATCCTGATCCTGGAAGACTGCGGTTACCTGCCGCGCGCGGCCTTCCTGCTCGACCGCCTGATGGGCAGCGTCGGCCTCTCGGGCCGCGCCTTCATTCCGCTGCTGTCCTCCTTCGCTTGCGCGATTCCGGGCGTGATGGCGGCGCGCACCATCCAGAACCCGCGCGACCGCCTGACCACGATCATGATCGCGCCGCTGATGACCTGCTCGGCGCGCCTGCCCGTGTATGCCCTCCTGATCGCCGCCTTCATTCCGGACCGCGAAGTGGCCGGCTTCCTGAACCTGCAGGGCCTGGTGCTGTTCGTGCTGTACTTCGCCGGCATTGTGAGCGCGATGGCGGTGGCCTGGTTCCTCAAGCGCCGCAGCAGCTACACCCAGCAGCCGCTGATGATGGAGCTGCCGTCCTACCACTGGCCGCACCTGGGCACCCTGGCGATCGGGCTGTGGGAACGCGCCAAGATCTTCCTGATGCGCGTCGGCACCGTGATCCTGACCATGATGGTGCTGCTCTGGTTCCTGTCGAGCTTCCCGGGCGCGCCGGACAACGCCACCCACCCGCCGATCTACTACAGCGTGGCCGGCATGCTGGGCCGCGCGCTGGCGGTGATCCTGGAGCCGATCGGCTTCGGCTGGGAAATCGCGATCGCCCTGATCCCGGGCATGGCCGCGCGCGAAGTCGCGGTGGCCGCGCTGGGCACCGTGTACGCCCTGTCGGGCGGCGACGAAGTGGGCGACACCCTGGCGCCGATGATCAAGCAGGCCTGGTCGCTGGCCACCGGCCTGTCGCTGCTGGCCTGGTACGTGTACGCGCCGCAGTGCATCGCCACCCTGGCCACCGTGCGCCGCGAAACCGGCAGCCGCCGCTACGCCTTCATCATGGCGGGCTATATGTTCGCGCTGGCCTACGCGGCGTCCTTCATCACCTACCGCGTGGCCCTGGCCCTGGGAGGCTGAGCATGCAGGAACTGGCTGTCGGGATCATCGTTCTGCTGGCCGCGCTCTACCTGGGCGCGCGCTACCTGCCGGCGGCCTGGCGCCGCTGGCTGGTGCAGCGCCTGACCCGCGGCGGCACCAGGCATTCGCGCCTGGTGCGCTGGCTCGACACCTCGGGCAGCTGCGGCGGCTGCAATACCTGCGAGACTTCCGCCCCCCAGCCGCCGGCCGGCAACAAGCACCGCGTCATCAAGCTGCACGAGCGCCGCTGAACGGCGCCGTCTCTTTATTTCTTCTTGGCGTCGGTAACGACGTGCCACACCCCGCCGACACCGTCTCCGGTACGGTCGCCTTCCTTCTTGTCCTTGATAAAGGTGTACAGCGGCTTGCCGTCGTGCACGAGCTGTTTGCTGCCGTCATCGCGCGTAATCGCGGAGTAGGGCGGTTTCAGATCCGCCCCCTCGGCACTGACCGGCGGCCAGTTCTTGGCGCACATGGCGACGCAGGCGCTCTTGCCGGCGCCGGATTCGTCCTTGTCGTAGGTGTAGACGGTCATGCCCTTGGCGTCGACCAGCACGCCGTTCGCGTTGCGCAGCGGGCCTCCGTCATCCGCCAGCACGGGGCCGGCCAGCAGCAGGGCAATCAGGGCAGTACCAATTTGCACGGTCTTCATCGCAAGCTCCTAGAGTTGGAAAGGACAGCCGATCCATTCTAGCGCGCTGCGCGCCGATTTGATGCCCTGCTTGACTATTCTGCAACAGCCTCGATCAGGCGCCGTGCATCGTAGGGCGCATGCACCTTGATGTCATTGTCGAAGTAGCAGTAGACGTCGCGCGCGGCCAGCTTCGGCGGCGCTTCGCCGGAGATCAGCCGCGCCTCCGCAGGCTGGCCGCCGTCGCGCCAGGCGCGGATGCGCGCGGCCCAGCGTTCGGTCGCCTCGTCGTCGTAGCCGCTGGCGTAGAGCTCCTTGTCGCCGTGCAGGCGCAGGTAGACGAAATCGGCGGTCACGTCCTCGTACTGCGGCCAGCGGCCGGCGGTGTCGGCCACCACCAGCGCCACGTTGTGCCGGCGCAGCATGGCGATGAAGGCGGGGTCGATGAAGCTTTCGTGGCGGATCTCGATGGCATGGCGCATCGGGCGTTTGGGGCCCGCGTCGAGCGATACCCGGCCTTCCATGCGCGATTCGTGGCGCCGCGCCAGCGCCAGGGCGGCGTCGGTGTCGTGCGGCAGCAGCGCCAGGAAGCGCTCGAAGCGGTCCGGCTCGAAGGGAAAGTTGGGCGGGAACTGCCACAGGAAGGGGCCGAGCTTTTCGCGCAGCTCGAACACGCCGGAGGCCAGCACGTTGGCCATCGGGCCCTCGACGTCGCGCAGGCGCAGCATGTGGGTCAGGAAGCGGTTGCCCTTGACCGCGAACACGAAGCCGGGCGGGGTGGCGGCGTACCAGGCGGCGTAGCTTTCGGGACGCTGCAGCGAGTAGAAGGAGCCGTTGATTTCGATGGTGGGCAGCTGGCGCGAAGCGTATTCCAGCTCGCGGTGCTGGGCCAGGCCAGGGGGATAGAACTTGCCGCGCCACGGGACGTAGCGCCAGCCGGAGATGCCGATGTAGGTTGCGCCGCTCATTTGTTCACCATACACCCGGGCGGGCGCGGCCATCGTGCGCTGGCGCACTGAGGCGCGGGAGCGATGGCCCGTCGCGCTAAAACGTCGTTCCGGCGAAGACTGGAACCCAAGTTTGCGTGCGTACCGTTTAACGCATCCGCAGTCGGAACGCTACGGACTTGGATCCCGGCCTCCGCCGGGCCGACGGGTTGGCGTTACGGGCTTCCGGTTGGCTGTAGAAGCATCTCTCGCTTTTTACAAGCACACAACAATGTTAAGCTGTCGCCCGTTCCCACCACGCCCATCGCCATGATCCTCGTCCACCACCTGAACAATTCGCGCTCGCAGCGCATCCTGTGGCTGCTCGAGGAACTCGGCCTGGACTACGAGATCAAGAAGTACCAGCGCGATCCCAAGACCATGCTGGCCCCTCCCGAGCTGAAGGCCGTGCACCCGCTCGGCAAGTCGCCGGTGATCAGCGACGGCGATACGGTGGTGGCCGAATCCGGCGCCATCGTCGAGTACCTGGTCCAGCGCTATGGCAACGGACGCCTGGTCCCGCCGGCGGACTCGCCGGAGCGCCTGCGCTGGACCTATTTCCTGCACTTCGCCGAAGGCTCGGCCATGCCGCCGCTGCTGCTCAAGCTCATCTTCGACCGCATCGAGCACGGCCCCATGCCCTTCTTCGCGCGCCCGATCGCGCGCGCCATCGCGCGCAAGGTCAAGAGCGACTTCATCCTGCCCAACATCCGCAGCCAGCTCGACTACCTCGAATCCGAGTTGAACAAGTCGACCTGGTTCGCCGGCGAGGAATTCAGCGCCGCCGACATCCAGATGAGCTTTGCGCTGGAAGCATCGAGCTCGCGCGGCGGCTTGGACGGCAAGTACCCGAAGCTGTCCGCCTTCCTCGAGCGCATCCATGCCCGTCCCGCCTACCAGCGCGCGCTCGAACGCGGCGGAAAGTACGAACTGGCGAAGTAATCATGGCAAAGCTGCTCGCCATCGACGGCCTGAACATCGTCCGCCGCGTCTACGAAGCCAGTCCTGAACCCGATTCGGACCTGAAGGCCGGCATCGCGCTGCGCCACGCCTTCTCGTCCTTCCGCAACCTGCTGGAAGCGCATGCGCCCACCCACGTGCTGGCCGCCTTCGACTACGGCGGGCAGACCTGGCGCCACGCGCTGTACCCGCGCTACCGCGAGGGCCGCGCCTCGATGCCGGGCGAGCTGCGCGAAGCCCTGCCGGAATTCCACGAGCGCCTGCGCGCTGCCGGCCTGCACGTGCTCATGATTCCCGAGGTCGAGGCCGACGACGTGATCGCCACCGGCGTGATGCGCTGGCTGTCGGAAGGGCGGGGCGAGGCCATCGTCGCCACCACCGACAAGGACCTGCATGAACTGATCGCGCACGGCGCGCTGGTATGGGATCACTTCAAGGGCGAGTGGCACGATGACGCCTGGGTGCGCAAGCGCTTCGGCGTCGCGCCCGAGCTGCTGCACGACCTGCTGGCGCTGATGGGCGACCCGACCGACGGCGTGCCGGGCGTGTCGAAGATCGGCATGAAGACCGCCGCGCGCCTGCTCAATGCCTACGGCAGCCTGGAGGCGGTGGTGGCCGGCGCCGGCATCCTCAAGACGCCGCTGGGCGAGAGGCTGCGCGCCGAGCGTGAGATACTCCAGGTCTCGCGCCAGCTGGTGGAGCTCAAGCGCGACGTGCGCCTGGGCGTGACCTGGAACATGCTGGCCTACGAATCGTTTTAAGGGGACTGGACGCGATGCTCAAGGCATTGATCGTGGATTCGAGCGCGGTGTCGCGCGGATTGCTGAACACCGTGCTGACCGACGGCGGCTACAACGTGGTCGGCCAGACCCATACCAGCACCCTGGCCTATGGCCTGGCGCTCAAGCACCATCCCCATTTCATCTGCATCGCGCGCGAGCAGGTCGAGGACGGCAACAAGGTGGTCGAGCAGCTGCGCGCGGAACTGCCCAAGACCCTGGTCTTCATTGTCTCGGGCACGCTGGATGCGCAGGCGGTGCAGGAAGCGCTGGCGCGCGGGGTGCACGGGTTTATCGTCAAGCCGTTCAAGGCCGATACGGTGCTCAAGACGATTCGGAATACCGTGATTGCGTGGGTGAAGAAGCAACAGGGGGCGCCGGATGGCGCCGGTTGAGACCTGGCTTAAGGCGCCAGCGGTGTTTTATTTAGTTAGCTGATGAGTCGTCATCCCCGCCTTCGTGGGATGACGGTCTTACTGCTAACTAAATAAAGGGTTTAGATACCCGACTTGCTGTCGATGATCCCGCCACCCAAACACACATCGCCGTCATACAGCACAGCCGACTGCCCCGGCGTCACCGCCCATTGCGGTTCGACGAAATCGAGCGAGAAACGGTCCGGGCCTTGCGGCTGGACGGTGCAGGCCACATCGGCCTGGCGGTAGCGCGTCTTGCTTGATAGCTGGCGCGGTTCCGGCGCCTCGCCGGCGATCCAGCTGGCCTGGCCGGCTTCCAGACGCCCGGACAGCAGCCACGGATGGTCATGGCCCTGCACGATGTACAGGGTGTTCTGCTCGATGTCCTTGCGCGCCACGAACCACGGCTCGCTGGTGCCGTCCGCGTTCTTGCGCGACTTCAGCCCGCCGATGCCGATGCCCTTGCGCTGGCCCAGGGTGTAGAAGGACAGGCCGACGTGCTCGCCGACCACGGTGCCGTCGTCCAGCTTCATCGGGCCCGGCTTGTACGACAGGTAGCGGTTCAGGAAGTCGCGGAACGGACGCTCACCGATGAAGCAGATGCCGGTCGAATCCTTCTTGGCGGCGTTCGGCAGCTTGAGCTTTTCGGCGATCTTGCGCACTTCGGTCTTGGCGATCTCGCCCAGCGGGAACAGCGACTTCGAGAGCTGCGCCTGGTTCAGGCGGTGCAGGAAGTAGCTCTGGTCCTTGGTGGCATCGAACGCCTTGAGCAGCTCGAACTTGTCGCCGTTCTGGCGCACGCGCGCATAGTGGCCGGTCGCGATCAGGTCGGCGCCCAGCTTCATCGCATGGTCGAGGAAGG
>CAMPHU010000156.1 GCA_946886065.1 uncultured Massilia sp.
GGCCACTCCTGCCCATGCTCCGCCTGGTGGCGTTCCATGCGCTCCAGCACCTCGGGCGCCAGGTAGCGCGCATACACGTCGCGCCGCAGCGCGCCGATGGACGCCATCACATAGCCCATCAGTTCGGGCGAGACGCCGAACTGCTCCTGCATGGCCTGCTGCTCGCGCGCGGCCATCAGGTTGATGCGGCTGACGAAGGAATCGTTGTGCGCGGCGTCGCGCTGAAAGGCGTCCAGCCAGCGCTGGGCGAAGGACTTGGCGGCGTCTGATGCGGGCGTGACCCGCGAGCGCATCAGCCCCGTGCCTTGCTCGACCAATTGCTGCCAGTCGCGGCGCGCCTCGGGATTGCTGAAGATGGGCAGCTGTTCCAGTTCGTCCTTGGTGAAGTAATGTTCGTACACGGTCATGGTCTCCAACGTGGTAAGCCAGTCGGACAGCTCCGGCCTGGCGCCGCGCACCAGTTCACCGCGCAGGCGCAGCAGCTGCGTGCGCATCCGCGTTGCATCGGCGATCTGGCGGTCGACGGCGGCGAGCTGGCGCTCGACCACCGCCAGCGGCGAGGCATCCGGGCTGTCAAGGTAGAGGCCGACGTCGGCCAGGCTCATGCCGAGAACGCGCAGGGCCTGGATCTGGTGCAGGCGTGCCACGTCGTCGCGGTCGTAGAGCCGGTAGCCGGCATCGGAACGCGCGGAAGGGCGGAGCAGCCCGATGCTGTCGTAATGGTGCAGCGTGCGGACCGTGAGGTGCGCGAGCGCGGCGAGTTCTCCAACTTTCAGCATGGGGCGGCTCCTTTCTTCAGCGTGGCGCCAGTGTCGGCCCTCACGCTACGTGAGGGTCAATAGGGCGGAGACGCGAAATGATACCGCGCGGGCTTACCAGGCCATCTTGTTCCAGGTGTTGTCGCCGACGATGCCGTCCGCGCTCAGCCCCTTCGAGGTCTGGAAGTTCTTCACCGCCGTGGCCGTGGCCGGACCGAAGGCGCCGTCGACCGCGATCCCGGCGCCGCTTTCGTTCAGCTGGCTCTGCACCGCGCGCACCTTGGCGCCCGAGTCGCCCTGCTGGGTGAGGACGACCAGCGCCGGCCAGGTGGCGTTGCCGACGATGCCGTCCGCGCCCAGGCCGTGCGAGGACTGGAAGTTCTTCACCGCGGTCTGGGTCGCGCTGTCGAAGCTCGCGTTCACGGTAAGCGAATAGCCCCATTGCTGCAGCAGGTACTGGATGGTGCGCACGCGCTCGCCCGTGTTGCCGTACTGGACCAGCGGCCAGGACAGCGTGCCGCCGCCGCCACTGCCGCCCGCGACCAGCGACTTGTAGCGCGGCCAGTCCCAGCCCGAACCCGGGTCGGTGTGGCTCTGGCTGGCGTAGTTGACGTGGCCCTTGACGTTGTACAGCGAGTCCGAGGGCACCGCGTTCCAGCCGGCGCTGCCGTCGTAGACCTTCTGCGACAGCGAGCGCGAGGCCAGGATGTCGCGCGTCAGCGCGGACGAGGCGTTGTACATGGCCGTCGTGTACCAGGCGGATGGGTTGTTGACGTAGCCCTCGTGCTCGATGCCGACGGTGTAGCCGTTCGAGTTCCCCACGTGCCAGGCCTTGTCGGCCTCGCGCACCATCTGGGTCACCTGGCCGTCCGAGGAGCGGATCACGTAGTGGGCGCTGACGCCGGCGCTGCAGTTCTGGAACCAGGAGATCGAGCCGGCGTAAGAGCCCTGGGTGGTGTGCACGGTGACGTGGCTGACGGCGGCGGTGCGGGCCGAATAATTGCAGCTGGCGGCCGGGTTCCAGATCGCGGGCGGGTAGTCGGTCGAGGCCAGCGCCGGTTGGAGGGACGCAGCAAAGCAGAGGCTTGCGAGCAAGCCGCGAAACATGGTCTTCATGAGGTTGTCTCCGTAGATGCTGCTTTATTTTTTATCCGGGGTGTCGGGGAAATCCGGCGCCGAGATCTTCGGATCGGCCACACCGGTTTCGACCGTGATGCGGCGCGCGGACAGCTTCCTGAGCTTGTCCTTGCCGTAGATGCGCTCCATTTCGATGTGCCGCTGGTTGATCTTGTACTGGTCGCTGCCGCGGCCCTGCCGGATGGCGGTATAGACCTCGTAGGAATAGATCTGCGCGATGTCGCGCTGCGGGATGCCGCTGTAGCGGGCCACGGCCTCTTCCCAGTCCTCGAGCGGGAAGGCGCGCGTCTTGCGGTTGCCGTACTGGGCGAGCAGGGCGGCGGCGGCGCGGATGTTGCTGCGGGTGTCGGAGGCGGCCTGTTCCGGCGTGACGCGGATCAGCGCCGCGCCCTGCGTGAGCGAGTGGCCGAAATGCGGATCGTCGCGCAGTCCCATGATGCCGTAGCTGATCGGCATGCCGTGGTGCGACTCCACCTCGACCTCGGGCTCGCCGTTCTTCTTCAGCTTCCCCTTGGGCACGTGCGGATGCCAGCGCGTCTCGGCATAGGCGATCGATTCGAGCAGCTCGACCGGCACGTTGAACTCGCTCGAGGCTTCCTGGAAATACTGCTTGTACTGCTTCGCCGACACGGTCAGCTCGGCGGGTTTGCCGTCAGCGAAAGCCGGCGGTACTGCGGCAAGTCCTGCACAAAGCGCGACGATCAGCTGCGCCTTTACGGTTAACTTCATCGTGGTCTCCTGTGGTTGTATGCCCCGCAGCGGGGTGGTGCCTCATCGGCCCGCCGAGTATATGCATGCTTTGCCACAAGAAAATGTAAGGCTTTGATCTGCAACAAGAAAATGAAAGGAATTCAATCGTGCGCGGCTGGTGCGCGAAACGTGCTTATGAGCCTGGGTTAACGGGGCAAAAGCTAAAGCTATCGAGTGCACGGGCGTGCAGCCGCTGCCCTGGATTGCATCCGCTACTGTTGCCCGTCGTTCCCGCGAAGGCGGGAATCCAAGTCCGTTGAGCAGAAGTGGCGCCAATCAATGGATGTGGGTCGCACCCAAACTTGGGTCCCGGCCGAGGGGGGGCGAGTCCCGGGACGACGTGCCAAGGCAGGCGGTATTCGACAGGTGATGGTTGGCCAGCTGCTGCGAAATGAACCCCGGCTCTCCTGTTTTCCAGCTGGCGTTACAATAACGGATTCGACAATTTTTCCCAACGAGATCGCCATGGCCGTCAATTCCCCCCTGCCAGTCGCAGCCGACCTGAAACCCGTCAACGGCATTGAAATCGGCTACGCCGAAGCCGGCATCAAGAAGCCCAACCGCAAGGACATCCTGGTGATGAAGCTGGCGGAAGGCGCCACCGTGTCGGGCGTGTTCACCCTGAACCGCTTCTGCGCCGCGCCGGTGCAGGTCAGCAAGGCCAACCTGGAAGCCGTGAAGCAGGGCGGCGCGCCGATCCGCGCGCTGGTGGTCAACACCGGCAACGCCAACGCCGGCACCGGCGACACCGGCCTGGCCAACGCCCAGGCCACCTGCGCCGAACTGGCCGGCCTGCTCGGCCTGCAGCCGCAGCAGGTGCTGCCGTTCTCCACCGGCGTGATCCTGGAGCAGCTGCCGATCGAGAAGCTCAAGGCCGGCCTGCCCGCCGCCGTCGCCAACCTCAAGGCCGACAACTGGTTCAACGCCGCCGAGGCGATCATGACCACCGACACCCAGCCGAAGGCGGCCTCGCGCACGGTCACGATCGGCGGCCACAGCGTGACCCTGACCGGCATCAGCAAGGGCGCCGGCATGATCAAGCCGAACATGGCGACCATGCTCGGCTACGTCGCCTTCGACGCCAAGGTCGCCCAGCCCGTCCTCGACGAACTGGTCAGGCACGCGGCCGACCACTCGTTCAACAGCATCACCATCGACGGCGACACCTCGACCAACGATTCCTTCATGCTGATCGCCACCGGCGCGGGCGGACTCGAAGTCAATAGCGCCGGCGGCGCCGACTACGAGGCGCTCAAGGAAGCCGTCACCGAGATCTCGCGCAACCTGGCGCAGCAGATCATCCGCGACGGCGAAGGCGCGACCAAGTTCATGACCATCACGGTGGACGAGGGCCGCGACGTGGCCGAGTGCCGCAAGATCGCCTACGCGATTGCCCATTCGCCGCTGGTCAAGACCGCCTTCTTCGCGTCCGACCCGAACCTGGGCCGCATCCTGGCCGCGGTCGGCTATGCCGGCGTGGACGACCTGGACGTGACCAGGCTCGACCTCTACCTGGACGACGTGTGGGTGGCCAAGAGCGGCGGCCGCAATCCGGACTACAAGGAAGAAGACGGCCAGCGCGTGATGAAGCAGTCCGAGATCACGGTGCGCGTCAAGCTGGCGCGCGGCATTGCTACCGCCACCGTCTGGACCTGCGACCTGTCGCACGACTACGTGTCGATCAACGCCGACTACCGCTCCTGACGGGTCGAGCTGAGCAATGACACCGCTGGAACAGTTCCTGCACCGCGCGGAAGCCCTGCTGGCGCGCGTGGAGGCGGTGCTGCCGCCGCCCGTGCCGCGCGAGCCGGACTGGAAGCGCAGCTTCGCCTTCCGCTGGCGCAAGCGCGCCAACGGCCAGGGCAAGTACCTGCAGCCGGTGCTGCACGCCTCCACCATCCGGCTCGAAGACCTGCAGCACGTGGACGCGCAGAAGCGCCAGATCGAGCAGAACACGCGCCAGTTCGTCACGCGCCGCCCGGCCAACAACGTGCTGCTCACCGGCGCGCGCGGCACCGGCAAGTCCTCGCTCATCAAGGCCTGCCTGAACGGCTTCGCCGGCCAGGGCCTGCGCCTGATCGAGGTCGACAAGGAAGACCTGGCCGACCTGCCGGACATCGTCGACCTGGTGGCGGGCCGGCCGGAACGCTTCGTGATCTTCTGTGACGACCTGTCCTTCGAGGAAGGCGAAGCGGGCTACAAGGCGCTGAAGGTGGCGCTGGACGGCAGCGTCAGCGCGCAGTCGGAGAATGTTCTGATCTATGCGACCTCGAACCGGCGCCACCTGATGCCGGAGAAAATGTCGGACAACGCGGGCTACCGCCACAGCGATGACGGCGACCTGCATCCGGGCGAGACGGTGGAAGAGAAGATCTCGCTGTCGGAACGCTTCGGCCTGTGGCTGTCCTTTTATCCGTTCCGCCAGGACGACTACCTGGACATCGTGGACCACTGGCTGGCGAGCTTCGGCTGCACGCCGGAACAGAGCGCGCAGGCGCGCGCGGAGGCCTTGCAATGGGCCTTGCAGCGCGGCTCGCGCTCGGGCCGCGTGGCCTGGCAATTTGCGAAGGACTATGCCGGCAAGCTGCCGATAGCGGAATAAATGCGTGAAACGAATGAGTGAAGTAAAACCAGCATCGCGGCCGGTGGATGTCGCGGTCGGCATCCTGATGCGCCCCAACGGCGACGTGCTGCTCGGCCAGCGGCCGGACGGCAAGCCCTATGCGGGCTACTGGGAATTCCCGGGCGGGAAGGTCGAGCCGGGCGAGGACATCTTCGTGGCGCTGCAGCGCGAATTCGTCGAGGAACTCGGCGTGCAGGTGATCGAAGGCGAGCCCTGGTGCTGCGTCGAGCACGTGTACGAGCACGCCCACGTGCGCCTGTATTTCTACATCTGCCGCGCGTGGACGGGCGAGCCGCAAAGCCTCGAAGGCCAGGCCTTCGCCTGGCAGGGCGCCTACAGCGTCAGCCCGCTGCTGCCGGCCACCATCCCGCTGCTCGAATGGCTCGACCGGGTGCGCTATCCCTCACAATCTTAAGGACCTGAAGTGAAAGTCATCATCCTCGGCAGTGGCGTCATCGGAACCGCATCGGCGTATTTCCTGGCCAAGGCCGGGCATGATGTCACGGTGGTCGACCGCCAGCCCGGCGCCGGCATGGAAACCAGTTTCGGCAACGCCGGCGAAATCTCGCCCGGCTACGCCACGCCCTGGGCCGGTCCGGGCGTACCGCTCAAGGCCGTCAAATGGCTGGCGATGCAGCACAGCCCCCTGGTGATCCGCCCGCGCATGGACCCGGCCCAGTGGCGCTGGATCCTGCAAATGCTGGGCAACTGCAACCACCGCAGCTACCAGGTCAACAAGGGCCGCATGGTGCGCCTGGCCGAGTACAGCCGCGACGTGCTGGTCCAGCTGCGCAAGGACACCGGCATCGCCTACGACGAGCGCAGCAAGGGTACCTTGCAGCTGTTCCGCACCCAGAAGCAGTTCGAGGGTTCAAGCACCGACATCGAGGTGCTGCAGCAGTACGGCGTGCCCTACAGGCTGCTGGAGCCAAGCGGCTGCGAGCAGTACGAGCCGGCCCTGGCGCGCGTGCGCGGCAAGTTCGTGGGCGGCCTGCTGCTGCCGAACGACGAGACCGGGGACTGCTTCAAGTTCACCCAGGCCCTGGCGGGCATGGCGAAAGCACTGGGCGTGAAGTTCGAGCATGAGGTGAGGATCGAGCGCCTGGTGACGGAAGGCGACCGCGTCACCGGCGTGATGACCTCGAAGGGCGAACTCACCGCGGACCAGTTCGTGCTGGCGCTGGGCAGCTATTCGCCGCTGATGCTCAAGCAGATCGGCATCCACATTCCGGTGTATCCGGTGAAGGGCTATTCGATCACGGTGCCGATCACGGACGCCTCGGGCGCGCCGGAATCGACGGTGATGGACGAGAGCTTCAAGGTGGCGATCACGCGCCTGGGCGACCGCATCCGCGTCGGCGGCACGGCGGAGCTGAGCGGCTACGACCTGCGCCTGCACCAGGCGCGCCGCGACACGCTGGAGCATTCGGTGACCAGCCTGTTCCCGGACGGCGGCGACGTGTCGAAAGCCTCGTTCTGGTGCGGCCTGCGGCCGATGACGCCGGACGGTACGCCGGTGGTGGGGCCGACGCCTTACCGCAACCTGTTCCTGAATACGGGGCACGGCACCTTGGGCTGGACCATGGCATGCGGGTCGGGGAGGGTGCTGGCCGACCTGCTGTCGGGGCGGCAGCCGGAGATCGGGCTGGAGGGGCTGTTCATGGACCGGTATGGAAGGCGGAACAAGCCGGTGGTGGTGCCGCAGGGGATACGGGTTGGGGCATGACGCCTGCGCCAGCAACCGCCACTAGCGCAAAAAAACCGTCATTCCCGCGAAGGCGGGAACCAATTTCTGAAGGTGGAAACTAGCGTATAACGTCGTCGCGGTTCGTGCAAACTTAGGTTCCCGCCTTCGCGGGAAAGACGGTCTTAAGGCAGTTGGTGCTAATTCGATCAGGTATGCAGCAATCGCCCACCCGCAAACGACCAGTTCTCCCAGCCCACCTCCTTAAAGATCACCATCACATTCTCGGGCTCCATCCCCGCATCGCGCAGCTTGGTCATCAGTTCCGCCAGCAGCTTCTTCTTGACCTTCACGCTGCGCCCCACCGACCACAGGATCTCGATCAGCACGAAGTCGTCGTTACGCGAGGTATGCAGGTCCGGATAGTCCGCCCCGAAGCGGAAGTCGGCGGCGTCGAGTTCGAACACGCGCTGGAACTGGTCGGTGGCGGGCACGCCGACCGCCACCAGGGCATGGTGGACGCCGTCGAAGACGGTGTTCTTGAATTCGGCGGTCTTGGGTTTGCGGATGGTGATCGAAACCAGTGGCATGGGTATCCTTTCGCGCTTGCCATGATGAGGGCTGCTGGGAAGAACAGTGTACTGCGCTTTGCTAGCTACCGGCGACCCCGACGCCGCTGCTGCCGCTGCTGTTTGCGTTTGCGCCGCTCGTCCTTGTCGAACAAGATGTCGAGCACGAATTCGAGCAGGTTGCAGCCGCAATCGCGGGCGGCATTGGACAAGCAGCTCCTGCCGCGCGGCATGCCAAGGCCGCAGCCATCGCCATCGCAGGGATTGATGTCGCATTCGCCGCGCTGGTAGTGCAGCACCGGATTGCGTGTGGATTGGGCGGCCCGATGGACTTCTCCGCAGCGCCGCAGTCTGCGCCGCAGCAGCGGCAAGCCGACCGCCAGGCCATGGCGCCGGATCACCTGGTAGCCGTGCGCCGAGCAGCTCGCGCCGCCGGTGACGACCCGGTAGGCGCAGGAAAAACCTTTGCGGGGAGAGAGATGGCGCTGGTACAGGCGGATCGCCCACAGCGCCAGGCGCGCAAGAAGAGAGTGGGAAGCGGTGGAGGCGCCGCGCATGCGTCCGTCAGTCGTCCGACGGCTTGTCTTGCGGGTCGGTCGGCGCGCCGCCGGGGATCGTGTACTTCTCCTCGGCCCAGGCGCCCAGGTCGATCTGCTTGCAGCGCTCGGAGCAGAACGGGCGGAACTTGTTGGCCGGGGTCCACTCGACCTTCTTGCCGCAGGTGGGGCAGGAAACGACAGTCATGGCATCAGAAATTACAGAGGGTTAAATCGAAAGGCACGTCTTCTTCCAGGGGCTTCGGCTTGAGGTCGCCGTCCTGGGTGGTGAAGCGTACCCACAGCATATACTTGTTGGCCGAGATCTCGGGGATCGCACCCACGGATTCGTCCAGGCTCAGGCGCAGCATCTGGTAGACCTTCCCCTGCAGCATCTGCTGGTAGCTGCCGGCGGTCGCGATCATCTTGACCGGACGGCCCGAGTCGCGCAGCAGGCGCAGCACCAGCGACAGGGCGTCGAACAGCGGCGCCAGCGGCGCGAACCAGGCCATGATGTCGGCATGGCGCTGCTCGGCCGGGCGCTTTTGCCAGGCGTAGTAGGAAGGCAGGTCGAATTCGCAGGCGCCGCCCGGGATGATGGTGCGGCCGCGGATGCTCATCAGCCACTCGTTGTCGCGCACGTTCTGGCCGGTCTTGCCCTGGCTCGCCACCAGGGCGCTGCTCACCTGGTCCAGTTCGGTCAGCACGGCGTCGAGCATCTCGGCGGCGACGGCGGGATTGCTGCGGTAGGCGAGCAGGCTCTGCTTCTGGCGCTCGAGTTCCTGCAGCAGGTCGGATTTCAGGTCGGCGCGTCCCGCCACCTCGAGCATGTCGAAGATCGTCGCCAGCGCGACGTGATGCTGCATCGGATGTTCCTGATGCACAAAGAACTTGAACTTCTCGTACAGGTCTTCCAGCCGCAACAACGTGCGAATCCGCTCGTTGAAAGGATATTCGTAGACGATCAAAATGACATTCCCTTGAATGTAGGCTGGCTGGCAACCCCGTGATTCTGAACCATGATGCGCAAAATTACAAATCCTGCATTGATCTTGTTACATTCTCTTGCTATAGGACAGATAGTGCGCATGTAAACGCTCCACCTGGGGCCGTAATTCGTCCAGTCCTTCGTCGTTATTGACGACGTCGTCCGCCGCAGCCAGCCGCTGGGCACGGGTCACTTGCGCCGCCATGATGGCCCGCACCTGCTCCGCGCTCAGGCCGCTGCGCGTCATGACGCGCGCCACTTGCGTCTCCTCGGAGCAGTCGATCGTCAGCACGCGCGTGACGCGCTCGCGCCAGGTGCCCGATTCGATCAGGAGCGGCACCACGAAGATCGTGTACGGCCCGGTGGCGATGGCCGCCGCCGCAGCAGTGGCGTCGCGGATGCGCGGATGCAGGATGGCTTCCAGGCGCGCGCGGGCGGTGGCGTCGGAAAACACCAGGGCGCGCATTTTGGCGCGGTCGAGCGCACCCTCCGGCGTGGCGAAGTCCTCGCCGAACTCGGCCAGCAGGGCCGGCATCGCCGCTCCGTGCGGTGCGGTCAGGGAATGGGCGATCTGGTCGGTGTCGATCACCGAGGCGCCCAATGCGGCGAACATGTCGGCCACGGTGGTCTTGCCGCAGCCGATGCCGCCCGTCAGGCCGACCGAGAACGCCTTGTCCATCTCAGGCGACCAGGCTCTGGGTGAAGCGGGCCAGCTGTTCGCCGTAGAGCAGGGCGATCAGGCCGGCGGCCGCCAGGTAGGGGCCGAAGGGGATCGGCTTGTCGCGCCCGCGCTTGGCGAACAGGATCAGGCTGATGCCGACGACGGCGCCGACGACCGAGGACAGCAGGATGATGGTGGGCAGCATGGCCCAGCCGAGCCAGGCGCCCAGGGCGGCCAGCAGCTTGAAGTCGCCATAGCCCATGCCCTCCTTGCCGGTCACCAGCTTGAACAGCCAGTACACTGCCCACAGCACCAGGTAGCCGGCCGCCGCGCCGATCACGGCGTCCTGCAGCGGCACGAAGGTGCCGTTGATGTTGACGAGCAGGCCGGCCCACAGCAGCGGATAGGTCAGGTCGTCCGGCAGCAGCTGGGTATCGAAGTCGATGAAGGTCATCGCGATCAGGAGCCAGGCGAACAGCAGGGTCGCCAGGCCCATCGCGCCGCTGCCGAAGGTCCAGACCAGCAGGCCCGATACGATGGCGGTGAACAGCTCGATGGCCGGGTAGCGCGCCGGGATCGGGGCCTTGCAGGCACTGCACTTGCCGCGCAGGGCCAGCCAGCTGATGACCGGGATGTTTTCCATGGCCGTGATCTGGTGGCCGCAGTGGCCGCAGCGCGAGCGCGGCACCATCAGGTTGAAGCGCTCGGTGTGCGGCGGCTCCTTGCCGCTCTCCACCGCCACGTAGTTGTCCGACTCGCGCTGCATCATGGCGGGAATCCGGTAGATGACCACGTTCAGGAAGCTGCCGACCAGCAGTCCGAAGAGGGCTGCCGCAAGCGCTGCGCCAAGGGTGGCCGGGGGCGCGAAGAAAAGGGATTCCAGGGGCATGGCTGTTAGTCCGAAAAAAGATTCCTTACATCAACCTTATTGTAGGGGTTTTCCGCGGTTTGGCGAAGGCGCTGGCCCCGACTTTTCGCGCCGATCGTGCAGATTGCACGCGATTGTGGCGGATCATGAACCCCGGGCGGCGCGCCGTTAGGCTGAAAGACCCCCGGATCGCCGCCCGCAGCCATGTCATCGCCGACCTTCACCTTCCTGAATCATGCCTGTTTCATGGTGCGCACCGAGTCCGCGCTGCTGCTGGCCGACCCCGGGCTGGAAGGCACGGTGCTGGACGGGGCCTGGAGCCTGGCCGACCCGTCCACCAGCAGCGCCGCCCTGATCGCCGAACTCAACAGCTGCGGCCTGCCGGTCTACGTATGGTG
>CAMPHU010000157.1 GCA_946886065.1 uncultured Massilia sp.
GGCGTGCACGTGAACAGCCACGTGTCGCAGGACGGCCAGAACAAGATCATCGGCTAAGACCACCGCGGCTGCGCGGCTCCCCAAGCCGCCGCGCAGCGCCCCGCCATCGCCATCGCCATCATCCAGGAGAACACCATGTCATCCATCACCGTGCAAGACCTGGCGCACAGCGCCGCCCTCGACCAGCGCGCCATGTCCTCCGTCCGCGGCGGCCATGCCTTCGGCAAGGACGTCAACGTCAATGTCAATGTGAACCAGCAGATCGGCCAGTTCCAGCAAATCGGTATCAATGTCCTGAACAACAACGGCGTGATCGGCGCCGGCTTCAAGGGCCCGGATATCGACCTGGACGCCTCGCTGTGGGCCCGCAACCAGGCCGTGTTCTGACCCAGGCACAAGCTTTCCCATCCATTCATCCAGGAGCACACCATGAAAACCTTGATCATCAGCGACCTTTCGCGCAACGAACACCTCGACCGTCCGACCCTGGCCGCCGTCCGCGGCGGCTGGAAGATGGGCTCACCTTCCTACCATCTGGGCGACCTCACCTACGCCCCCAGCCACGACGCGTCGATCACCGCGGTCCAGAACCTGGGCCAGGCGCAGGAAGTCCTGAGCGCCACCGCCAACGGCTCGGCCTTCGTCGGCGGCGTGCATGTGCACAGCGACGTGGACCAGCGCGGCGAAAACAAGATCGTCCGGCGCTGAAGCGCCAAAAAGGTCCGGACGAGCGCCGGATCTTGGTCTACACTGGGGAGACAGGCCTCCTGTCTCCCTCCCCATCACGGAGATGCACCATGGCTAACATTACCATCAAGGACCTTCCCGTCAGCACGACGCTGGACCGCGAAGCGATGTCGGCCATTCGCGGCGCCGGCGCGCCTTGGGTATTCGGCTGGATCAGGCCCTTCGTTGGCGGATCCCCGGCCCAGGTTCCTGTGATCAACTTCTACCAGATCAACAATTTCGCCGACCAGATGATCAACCAGTTCCAGACGGTGTCGGTGATCAATTCCGGTGCGGGCGCCACGCTCAATGTCGTCGTGGATGAAAGCAGCGTGAACAACGCGCTGCGCTAGTACCGGAGGAAAGGAAAGCCGGCGATGCGATGAGCTGCGACAGCGAGTTCCACTGGACCTGTGCCGCACGCACCGATGTCGGCCCGGTCCGCAGCCGCAACGAAGATGCCTACCTCGTCCAGCCCCAGCGCGGGCTGTGGGCGGTCGCGGACGGCATGGGGGGACACGCTTTCGGCGACCTGGCCAGCCGCGCCGTGGTGGATGCGCTCGCCGCCCTGCCCCCGCCCGTGAACATGGCGGATTTCATCGCTTCCGCCCGCGCCAGCCTGAGCCACGTGAACCAGGCCTTGCGCGGCAGCGCGCTCGAGCGCCACGTTCCCGTCATCGGCAGCACCGTCGTCGCCCTGCTCGCTTGCGGGCGCGACGCCGCCAGCCTGTGGGCGGGCGACAGCCGCATCTACCTGTACCGCCAGGGCCGCCTGCAGCAGCTCACGCGCGACCACAGCCAGGCCGAGGAGCTCAGGGCGCGCGGCGCCGACCTCGCCGCCGCCGCGGTCAGCGCCAACATGATCACGCGGGCGATCGGCGCCGCCGATGCCATCGAGTTCGATGTCGCTCCCCTGGTGGTGCGCGACGGGGACGTGTTCCTGCTGTGCAGCGATGGCCTCAGCAACCCGGTCGACGAGCAAGCCATCGCCACGGTGCTGGCGAACGCCGACTGCGAGCGGGCGGCGCAGGAATTGATCGCGATGGCCCTGGCCAACGGCGGGCGCGACAATGTCACCGCGGTCGTCGTGCGGGCGGAGGATTTGTCGGCCGACAGGACGATGATCAATCCGGCTTTATGAGCTGCGAGGGGGGGCTGCCTGATGATCTCGCGGAGAGAGCCAGGGTCAACTCTGAATTGCATGCGCTTCGGCCGCGCAAGGAACCTGGGCGCCGGCCTCCGCCGGTGCGCCGGTCTCGCGGATGCGAGCTGAACTCGCCGTGCAGATGCTCGCCGGGCCTCAGGTTTCCTTGCGGAAGTCCTTCGAGTGCAAGCCGTGCTTCTTCAGCAGGATTTGCAGGTGGGAGCGGTTCATGTCCCAGCGCCGCGCGAGTTCCGCCACCGTGCCCCCCACTTCCTGCAGACCGCGTTCCAGGCAGTCGCGTTCCGCCTCGTCGCTGGCGGCGCGCTTGGCTTCGGCCAGCGAGATCCCCGCCACCGCCGGCGCCTGCCCCGCGCCGGCCCGGGCGGCGCTCGGACGTATGTCTTCCGGCAAGTGGGCCAGGTCGGCCGTCTCCCCGGCCAGGCAGGACAGCCGGTACAGCAGATTGCGCAGTTCGCGGATATTGCCCGGATAGGAATAGCGCAGCAGGAAGCTGCGCAGGCGCGGCGTCAGCACCACGGGCCGGCGCTTGAGCGCTTCGGCGGCTTCGTCGCCGTAATAGGCGATCAGCAAGGGAATCTCGTCCTTGCGCTCGCGCAGCGGCGGCAGGGTCACGTGGATGACGCTGAGCCGGTAGAACAGGTCTTCGCGGAAGCTCCCCTGCTCGATGAGGCGGCGCAGGTTCTTGTTGGTGGCGGCCACGATGCGCGCGTCGACGGCGATGGTCTCGTCGGAGCCGACGCGCTGGATCTCGTGGGACTGCAGCACCCGCAGCAGCTTGACCTGCCCCGGCAGCGGCAATTCGCCGATCTCGTCGAGAAAGATGGTGCCCTTGTGGGCGCTCTCGAACTTGCCTTTCCGGTCGTTGGCGGCGCCGGTGAAGGCCCCCTTCTTGTGGCCGAACAGTTCGGATTCGAGCAGGCTGTCCGGAATCGCGCCGCAATTGACCGAAATATAGGGTTTATCGGCGCGGGAGCCGTTCGCGTGGATGACCTTGGCCATCAATTCCTTGCCGGTGCCGCTTTCGCCATCGACCAGCACCGGCAGGTCGGTGGGCGCCGCTTTCTCGGCGATCTCGAGCGCGTCCAAGAGCTTGGGATTGTCGCCGAAGGTGCCCTCGAACACGAAGCTGCGCGCCAGCAGCGCCTGGCGCCGCTCGCCGGTCGACATCTCGGGTGCCGGCTCGGCCGCTTCGCCATCCGCCGCGCCCTTGCTGACAGCCTGCACGAAGCGCTCCTTGTGCGACAGCTGCATGACCTCGTCGCGCAAGGTATTCGCCTGTCTCAGCAGCTTCTCGATATCGGGGCGTTCGATCCGGGTGGCCCAGCGCAAGGTCGAGCGCATGATCTCGATCTTCTCCAGCAGGGCCGCATACGACATCGCCGACCCGCGCTCGCCTCCCGGATTGAACAGCTTCATGCCGCACCCAGCTGCTTCTGCACCAGTTCAAAGTACATGCCGCGCCGGGCCAGCAGTTCTTCGTGGCGTCCCTGCTCGACCACCTTCCCTTCGTACAGCACCACGATCTTATCGGCCCGCATGATGGTGCTGAGGCGGTGGGCGATAATGACGGCCGTGCGTCCCGCCAGGATCGCCTCCATGTTCGCCATGATATTGCTCTCGGACTGGGTGTCGAGGGCGGAGGTCGCTTCGTCGAAGACCAGCAGGCGCGGGTCGTGGTAGAGGGCGCGGGCGATGCAGAGCCGCTGCACCTGGCCGCCGGACAAGCCCAGGCCGCGCTCGCCCACCACTTGCTCGTAGCCGAGCGGCATCTTGCTGATGAAGGCATGCGCGTCGGCCATCTTCGCCACCTCTTCGATGCGGCGCCGGTCCGGGCTGTCGTCGCCGCTCGCGATGTTTTCCGCGATGGTGCCGGAAAACAGCAGGTTGGTCTGCATCACATAGCCCACCTGGGCCCGATAGTAATCCTTGTCGATCACGGCCATGTCGTAGCCGTCCACGAAGATCTTCCCCTCGCTGGGCGGATAAAAGCCCACCAGCAGCTTGGCCAGGGTCGTCTTGCCCGAGCCGCTGCGCCCGACGATGGCCACCAGCTCGCCCGGCTTGATATCGATGCTGATGTCCTCGAGCACATAGGGCGCGTCCTCGGCGCCATAGCGGAAATACATCCGGTCCAGCTTGAGCTCGCCCTGCAGGTCGGGCAGCACCACGCGCGAGGCCAGGTCGGCCGGTTTCTGCTCCGGCTCGATGTCGAGCACGTCGCCCAGGCGCTCCATGGCGACGGTGGCGTC
Organism: uncultured Massilia sp.; assembly: GCA_946886065.1. Next base: position 4,141 of record CAMPHU010000157.1, read on the forward strand.
GGCCATCCGGCTCCACAGCCCGACCAGGCCCATCAGCGGTCCCAGCACGCTCGCCATCAGGGCATTGAAGGCCATCAGCTGGCCGATCGTCAGTTCGCGGCTCAGCACCAGGGTGGCGCCGACCCAGAGGATCACGATGGTGGTGGCGGCGTTGAGCAGCTGGCTGGCCAGCCCCACCAGGATGTTGAAGGACTGGGCCCGGTACTGCATGTCCAGTGCCTTCACGTATTTCTTTTCCCATTTCAGGCGTACCGGCCGCTCGCTGCCCATGCCCTTGATGGTCTCGATGCCGCCCAGCGCTTCCATCAGGAAGGACTGGGCGTCGGTGGAGGCGGCGAAGACTTCGCGCGCGTAGTCCTTGACCCGGGGCGTGGCCACCACGGTGAGCGCGATGATCGGGATGACGAAGGCGATCAGGAGCAGGGTCAGCTTCACGTTATAGAAGAACAGGATCGTGAAGTAGATGAACACCATCAGGAGGTTGAGCAGGGTCGTCACCGTCGATTCGGTGAGGAAGGCACGGATGGTCTGGTTTTCCGAAAAGCGCGCCAGGATGTCGCCGGTCTTGCGCTTGGCAAAGAAAGAGTAAGGCAGCGACATCGTGTGCTTGAAGAACTGCGCCATCATCGAGAAGTCGAGGTTGCGCACCATGTAGTTGGACAGGTAGGCGCGGACCGTCGTCATGATCTGGCTGAAGGCGGTGGCGATGACCAGGCCCAGGATCAGCAGATGCAGCAGTCCGATGTTCTGGTGGACCAGCACCCCGTCGAGGATGTTCTGGATGATGATCGGCGGGACGATCCCGAGCATCTGGATCACGAAGGTGGCCAGGAACAGGTGCAGCAGGATCTTCCTGAAGGGCTGCAGGTAGCCCACGAAGCGCAGCCAGGGCGAGCGGGCCGCCTCCATGTGCACCATCTGCTGCCCGGGCGTGAACACCAGGCAGGTGCCGCTCCAGCCGCGCTCGAACTGCTCGACGCTCATCTTGCGGAAACCGACGGCGGGGTCGGCCACCCACACCTGCTCGCGCGAGACGCCGTAGACCACCACGTAGTGGTAACCCTCCCAGTGCACGATGAAGGGCAGCTCGAAGCCGAGCAGCGCATCGTAGGTGCATTGCACCCCGCGCGTGCCGAAGCCCAGCGCTTCGCCAGCGCGGGCCAGGCTGTCCAGGGTTGCTCCTTGCGCGGTGACGTTGGCCAGTTCGCGCAGCTTGCCGAGCGTCATGTTGATGCCGTAATGGCGGCACAGCATCGCCAGGCAGGCGGCGCCGCAATCCATTTCCTCGGCCTGCTCGACCCAGGCAAAGCGCTTGATCACTTTCTCGCCGGACTTGGGATGGGAGGCCAGGTCGAGCACCACGGGACGCTTGCGGCGCTCGGCCAGCTTCTTCTGGCGGTGCAGTTCGCGCTCGAAGAAGCGGACGCGGTCCTCGATGACCTCACGGAAACGGGCGTTGCGTTCGAGGATGAAATGCGCCGACTTTTCGGGAATCACGAGCAAGGTAGCCTCAGTGCCAGCGACCACCGATGCCGGCTGCTCCTGGCGCATCAGGCAGGCTTTCTCGCCGAAGATCTCGCCCGGCCCCAGGGTGGCCAGCACATACTCGTCATTGGCGTCCTCGACCACGACCCGCACCTGGCCCTGGCGCACCACATAGAGACGGCGCTCGTCGCGCGCGCCCTGCTTGAGGATTTCCTTGCCGGCCGCGACGCGCTTGACCCCGACGCTGTGGACGAACTCGTCCAGCTCGGGCTTGCTCACCTTGCCGCGCAGGTCGAACAGGCGCGCGACCAGGCCGCCGGCCGAACTGATGGCCACCGCCTTGTTGATGAAGTCGAGGGCTGCCGGGTCGCGCGCGACCACCGGCTCGATGGCGCTGCGCGGGATGAACCACAGCTCGGTCTTGAGCGCGGCGCGCGCCGACATCTCGTGCCGGCTGCTGCGCAGCATGGCGATCTCGGCGAACACTTCGCCCGCCTTGCGCACCCCCATGCTGATTTCCTTGCCGTGCTCTTCGGTGAACACGCGCACCGAGCCGGACTTGATGACGTAGAGCCCGTCGGCCGGATCGCCGGCCTTGCAGATGGTGTCGCCGAAGGCATACGAACGCGTTTCGACGGCGGCGGCGAGCTGCTCCAGCTCCTCGGGCTTGAAGACGGACAGGATCTCGACCGTCGACAGGAACGCCGCGGAGGATTGCTGTTGGGGCGCGATGGATTCCATGTCTGTGCCTGCCGGGCTTCCCCGTCAACGTGCGTGGATCGGTTGCTCCGGCAGATCGGATCGGCGGAATCCGGCCGGCTCAGCGCGTGGAACAAGCTTCGATAATATGCTCCTGCGCCCTTGCCACGAGCCACTCCTCGCGCAGCAGGCGGCGCACTTCGACGGCGGTGTCCTCATCCAGGGCCGCGGGGTGCTTTGCGTTGACCATGAAGATTTCGTACAGTTCCCGGTCCTGGGCTGGGAAGGGCCCCAGCAGCTCGCCGGCGGCGGCGTTGAACACCCGCGCCTCGATGTGGGCCGGCAGGGAGCCGCGCAAGACCTTGCCGATCACGCCGTCGTTCTCGCGCGCATCGCCGACCGAGTATTCGCGCACCATCTCCGTGAAGCTGTCGGGATCCTCGGCCAGCACCGACATCATCTCCTTGGCCTTGCCTTCGGAGTCGAGCACGATGTGGCTGACCTCCACGCTGTCGAACCTGGGCGAGTTCAGCTTGAAGTACTGCTCCACGGCCTTGTCGCTGCACACCTGGGCCATCATGCGCTCGTGGTACAGGCCTTCGGTGATGAAGTCTTCGAATTCGTCCAGGCTGACCCCGAGGGCGTCGAGGTAGTTGTTCATGTCGGCCGCCCGGTGCAGCCCCTGGATGCGGCGGAACTGGTCGGCGCGCTCCTGGATGTCTGCCGGCGCCAGGGCCAGGCCCGCCTTTTTCGCGGCGCGTACGGTCAGCTTTTCGCGTACCAGCTGCTCGACGAGGCCCTCGAACTGGCCGGTGAGTTTCAATGTCCTGATGAAGTAGTCGGTATCGATCACTTCATCGTCGATGCGCACGATTCCTGCCATGACTTCTCCTCGAGGTCCTCGCGTCCCACGGAAAGACAGCCGAGATCGCCTGACGATTTCGCGTGCGCAGAGCGGCACGGCGAGTAGCGACCAACACCGTCACCTTTCAGTTTTAGCAGCTCGATCGGCGAAATACAATGCCGCCGCTGCCGGCGCGGGGAATTTGTTTGGATGGGATGGATGACGCGCGGCGTGCCGCGTTGCGGCGGCCCGCCGGCGCCTTGCTGCGATCCGGGTTGCGCCGGGACGAATCAGACGACCCGGACGCCGATGTCGCCCTTGAAGATCGCCATGTCCAGCTGGAAGTCGTCGACCACGCCGCCGGGGCGGCCGTCGACCAGGACGGAGATGGCGCGGCCGCCTTGTACCTGCTTCATTTGCTGGCGCGACAGCGAGCGGACGGCGCCGGGCTGCGCGGGTTCGGACAGGGCGAGATCCTTGATGACTAGCGTTTCCATGATAGTGCTCCTCGATGTAGTTGGATGGGGTGAGCTTGTGCCTGGGTGCTCGCCCTCAGCAATGCATGGAATATGCCAGGGACCGCGTTGCGCGCGGCGGCTGGCCGCCGCCAGGAGAGCGATGTCCGGATGGAGGGTGGAAGGCACCCGGGTGTTGGGCCAGGACCGACAGTGTGCCTTCAGGGTGTTGTTTCCGTCCCGGCGTTTTTGGCTATGTCCTGCCGCGTGCCGGTCCTTCCGGAAGACCCCTTTTCATTCTGCGGCGCGCGCTGAACCCCGGGGCTGGCACGCCAAATGCTGTACGGAGGTCGTGGGCCAGCGACACGCTCCGCACTTTCCGATACCAGCCAACCTGAAGGGGAACATCATGAACATCCACAAGCACATGGAAGCCATTTTCGTCGTCACGCTGGCCGTTCTCGGCGCCGGCAAGTTCGCGCTCGACAGCCTGCCGGAAGCCAAGGCCAAGCCATCGGCGCCGGTAGCGCGCAATATCGCGACGGCGGGAACGATGGCGGTCGTCATCGTGCGTGCCCCGCGGCTGCCGCGTCAGCCCTGAGCGCGATGCGGGCGGCGCCGCGCACGCCGCGCCGCCCGCGTCGCCTACCTCCTTGCCGCCGCGAATTTGGCGCGCGCCGCGTGCAGTTTCCTGTAGCTGTCGATCAGGCGGTGGTGCCGGTCCAGGCCTTCCAGCTTCATGCTCGTCGGCGTCAGGCCATGGAAGCGCACGCTGCCGTCCACCGAGCCGAGCACCGCGTCCATGCGCGGATTGCCGTACATGCGCCGGAAATTGACGACGAAATCGTCCATCTCCAGTTCGTCGTCCAGCACGACCTCCAGCACCGCGTCCATCGCCTGATAGAACAGGCGGCGCTCGACGGTATTGTCGTTGTATTGCAGGAAGGCCCCCACCAGCTCGTGCGCCTCTTCGAATTGCTGCAAAGCGAGGTGAATCAGGAGCTTCAGCTCGAGCACCGTCAACTGGCCCCAGTCCGTGTTCTCGTCGAACTCGATCCCGATCAAGGTAGCGATGTCGGAATACTCATCCAGCTCGTTGTTGTCCAGGCGCTCGAGCAGCGCCGCCAGGCTGGCGTCGTCCAGGCGATGCAGGTTCAGGATGTCTTCGCGGAACAGCAGCGCCTTGTTGGTGTTGTCCCAGACCAGGTCTTCGACCGGATAGATTTCCGAATACCCCGGTACCAGGATCCGGCAGGCGACCGCGCCCAGCTGGTCGTAGGTCGCCATGTAGACCTCCTTGCCCATGTCGTCGAGAATGGCGAGCAGGGTGGCGGCTTCCTCGGCATTGGAATCCTTGCCCTGCGCGGAGAAGTCCCACTCGACGAAATCGCAGTCCGACTTCGCGCTGAAGAAACGCCAGGACACCACGCCGCTGGAGTCGATGAAGTGCTCGACGAAGTTGTTCGGTTCGGTCACGGCGTTGCTGGCGAAGGTGGGCGGCGGCAGGTCGTTCAAGCCTTCGAAACTGCGCCCCTGCAGCAATTCGGTCAGGCTGCGCTCCAGGGCCACCTCGAAGCTGGGGTGCGCGCCGAAGGAGGCGAAGACGCCGCCGGTGCGCGGGTTCATCAGGGTGACGCACATGACCGGATAGGTCCCGCCCAGCGAGGCATCCTTGACCAGGACCGGGAAGCCCTGCTCCTCCAGCCCCTGGATGCCGGCCAGGATGCGGGGATACTTGGCCAGCACTTCCTGCGGCACATCCGGCAAGGCGAGTTCGCCTTCGAGGATCTCGCGCTTGACCGCCCGCTCGAAGATCTCCGACAGGCACTGCACTTGCGCCTCGGCCAGCGTATTGCCGGCGCTCATGCCGTTGCTGGCATACAGGTTTTCCACCAGGTTGGACGGGAAATACACGGTTCCGCCGTCCGAGTGACGCACGAAGGGCAGCGACACGATGCCGCGCGCGGCATTGCCCGAATTGGTGTCGACCAGGTGGGATCCACGCAGTTCGCCATCGGGATCGTAGATGCCGATGCAATATTCGTCGAGGATCTCTGGCGGCAGCGCATCGTCCGGGCCAGGCTGGAACCAGCGCTCGTCCGGGTAGTGCACGAAGGGCGCGTTGGCGATGTCCTCGCCCCAGAAGGCCCCGGCGTAGAAATGGTTGCAGTTCAGGCGCTCGATATACTCGCCCAGCGCCGAGGCCAGCGCGCTTTCCTTCGTTGCTCCCTTGCCATTGGTGAAGCACATCGGCGAATGCGCATCGCGGATATGCAAGGACCACACGTTCGGCACGATATTGCGCCAGGAAGCGATCTCGATCTTGATCCCCCAGCTCGCCAGCATGGCGGACATATTGGCGATGGTTTGCTCCAGCGGCAAGTCCTTGCCCGGGATATAAGTGCGCGACTCCGCGCCCGGCTGCAGGGTCAGCAGGGCCTGGGCATCGGCGTCCAGGCTTTCCACCTCTTCGATGACGAATTCGGGGCCTTCCTGCACCACCTTCTTCACGGTGCAGCGCTCGATCGAGCGGAGAATGCCCTGGCGGTCCTTGTCGGAGATATCCGGCGGCAGCTCGACCTGGATCTTGAAGATCTGCTTGTAGCGGTTTTCCGGGTCGACGATATTGTTCTGCGAGAGCCGGATATTTTCGGTCGGGATATCGCGGGTATTGCAGTACAACTTCACGAAGTAAGCCGCGCACAAGGCCGATGAGGCCAGAAAATAATCGAAGGGCCCGGGCGCCGAGCCATCGCCCTTGTAGCGGATAGGCTGGTCGGCGATCACCGTGAAGTCATCGAACTTGGCTTCGAGACGCAGCTTGTCGAGGAAGTTGACCTTAATTTCCATGGGGAATTCCAAATCTGTATTCAAAATATAAAGCCCTGTAAGAACAGGGCTTTATGAGTCCATCATTGACGGTAGATGCGCGCTTCGGCGCGCCAGCACTGTATCACGGACTGGGCATCCGGGGGCGAATCAGCGCGACTGGATGGCGGCGACCGGCCCTCTCCTGCCCTTGCGGTCGAAGGCTGCGACGCGGATCGTGCCGCGCTCGGCGATCGGTCCGGTCACCGGCCGGCTCGCCGGGGTCGGATCGCTGCCGTCGCTGGTATAGCGCAGCATGATCCCCGGCAGCACGTGGTTGGCCAGCACCTTGCCCTGGTCGAGCACCAGCCCCGGCGGCGCGATGCGCCAGGCCAGCCCGGCGCCGTCCAGGTCGAGCCGCGGCAGCACGCGCTGGCCCAGCGCATTGACAAAACCCGACCATGCGCCGCGGTGCAAGGCCGCGGCCTTG
>CAMPHU010000158.1 GCA_946886065.1 uncultured Massilia sp.
TGCTGATCCTGGGCGACACCAACAGCTGCCTGGCGGCGATCCCGGCCAAGCGCCGCAAGATCCCGATCTTCCACATGGAGGCGGGCAACCGCTGCTTCGACCAGCGCGTGCCGGAAGAAACCAACCGCCGCATCGTCGACCACACCGCCGACATCAACCTGACCTACAGCAGCATCGCGCGCGAATACCTGCTGCGCGAGGGCCTGCCGCCCGACCGCGTGATCAAGACCGGCAGCCCGATGTACGAAGTGCTGCATCACTACAAGGCCGGCATCGACGCCTCGGATGCGGTCGAGCGCCTGGGCCTGGAATCGAACCGGTTCTTCGTGGTGAGCGCCCATCGCGAGGAAAACATCGATTCGCCGGTCAACTTCGGCAAGATGGTCGCCGCCCTGAACGCGGTGGCAGAGACCTACGGCCTGCCGGTGATCGTCTCGACCCACCCGCGCACGCAGAAGAAGGTGGACGCGCGGGGCGCCACCTTCCATCCGCTGGTGCGCCTGATGAAGCCGCTGGGCTTCAAGGACTACGTCAAGCTGCAGGCGTCCGCCCGCGCCGTGCTGTCCGATAGCGGCACCATCAACGAAGAGTCCTCGATCCTGAATTTCCCGGCGCTGAACCTGCGCGAAGCGCACGAGCGGCCGGAAGGGATGGAAGAGGCGGCAGTGATGATGACAGGCATGGACCTGGAGCGCATCCTGCAGGGCCTGGCCATTCTGGAAGACCAGCCGCGCGGCGCAGAGCGCAGCCTGCGCCTGGTGGCCGACTACAGCATGCCCAACGTGTCGGACAAGGTGGTCCGCATCATCCACAGCTATACCGATTATGTGAATCGCGTGGTATGGAAAAAACTAGCGTAACAAGCAACAAGCGTATGCGCATCGCGCTGGTGGCGGACGTGTTTCCGCCGTTGCGTTCCTCGGGCGCCGTGCAGCTGCGCGACCTGTCGCGCGAGTTCGTGCGCCAGGGACATGACGTGACCGTCATGGTGGCCTCGCCGGAACTGAGCGAGGACTGGCGCATCGACATGTGGAACGGCGTCAGGATCGTGCGCCTGCGTACGCCGCAAACCAAGGACGTCAGCTACGCGCGGCGCGCGATCGGCGAGTTCCTGATGCCGTATGCGATGCTGCGTAACCTGAAGAAGACGCCGCTGGCCAATGCGCGCTGGGATGGGGTGGTGTGGTACTCGCCCACCATCTTCCTCGGCCCGGTCGCCAGCGCCCTGAAGCGAGCCAGCGGCTGCCCGAGCTACCTGATCATCCGTGACATTTTCCCGGAATGGGCGGTCGACATGGGAATCATGGGGCGCGGCCTGCCGTACCGCATCTTCAAGGCTGTCGCCAACTATCAGTATTCGGTGGCGGACGTGATCGGCGTCCAGACCCCGGGTAACCTGGCCTATTTCACCGGACCCGGCCAGCCCCCGCGTCAGCTCGAAGTACTGCACAACTGGCTGGCCGACGCGCCCGACGCCGGCTGCAGCATCGCGGTCGACAGGACCGCGCTGCGCGGTCGCAAGATCTTCGTCTATGCCGGCAATATGGGCGTCGCCCAGGGCATGGACGTGCTGATCGACCTGGCCGAGCGCCTCAAGTCGCGCACCTCGATCGGTTTCCTGTTCGTCGGCCGCGGCAGCGATGCGCGCCGTCTGCGCGACGACGCCGCGGCGCGCGGCCTGGACAATGTGGTCTTCTTCGACGAGATCGACCCGGACGATATTCCGGGCCTGTACGCCCAGTGCCATGTCGGCCTGGTGGCACTGGATGCGCGCCACAAGACCCACAATATCCCAGGCAAGTTTCTCTCGTACATGCAGGCGTCGCTGCCGGTCCTCGCCAGCATCAATGAAGGCAACGACCTGGTGGAGCTGATCGGCCAGCAGGGCGTCGGCGCCGCCTGCACCGACCACTCGGCCGATACGCTGGCGCTGCTGGCGCAGCAGGTGCTCGACCAGCTGGAGCAGGATCCGGCCATCCGCCAGCGCTGCAAGAATCTGGCCCGCTCGATGTTTTCGTCGGAGGCGGCCGTTCATCAAATTTGCACTTCATTAAAAAAACAACATGAGCGCCACCACGTTTTCGAGCGAGCTGCTCGCCACTCTGGTCCAGCAGGGGCATCAGTCGCCTCGAAAGAGACAACACCAGAATATTCACAAAAGCTTTGACGATCCCTGCCAGCGTTTTCTGAACGCCGTCGGCACGGATAGCTATATCCGGCCGCATCGGCATGCCCTGGATCCGAAAACCGAGGATCTGTTCGCGGTACGGGGCGCGTTTGCCCTGGTGCTGTTCGACGAGAGGGGTGGAATTGCCGCGATCGAGCGCTTCGGGACCGAAAAGCACGGCGGCGAGGCTGGCATGGCGGTAGGCGTGGAACTGGCTCCCGGCGCATGGCACACGGTCCTCGCACTGACCGAAGGCGCGGTGCTGCTCGAACTGAAAGCCGGTCCCTTCATCCCGACCGCCGCCAAGGAGTTCGCTCCATGGGCCCCCGAGGAAGGCAGTGCGCACGCGGCATCGTATCTCGCCACGCTGCATCGGCAGGTCGCGTGCTGGCCAGCGGACACCGTGAACCCCGCGGAAGCGGCTTAGCGCACGGCGGAGGACAAGGAATGATTATGTGGCATTCCCAATATTTTCTTGAGAATATTTAAATTTCCGTTAGTTAATAATTAATTCCCACACATTCTCACTCATTCCCGAACGATCGGGATATTACGCAACATATTATTCGCCAAACCCGTGCTTCTGTTGAGTGGGCAATTGCTGTATGTTAAGATGATCCATTAATTATTAAGTGTCGATAGCGGAATGGTGCCGGATTTCACAGGGATGGAAAACTTGAGTCTGCTATGGGGATTTGCCGTCGCATTCCTGTGCTCGATCGCACTGGTGGCGACAACCAGGTGGCACGGGCGTTTTTCCCTCGACGGTACGGATGGCGTGCAAAAGTTTCATCTCACTCCAACCCCCCGGGTCGGCGGCGTCGCCGTCGCCCTTGGACTGGCCGCCGCTTGCGCGCTGGCTGATGCGCCGCTGCGCGCTTTGTTCCTTCCGGTGCTCTTGGCCGGCCTGCCAGCTTTCCTGTTCGGCATCGCGGAAGACGTGACCAAGCGCGTGTCGGTCCGCACCCGCCTGTTCGCCACCATGACCAGCGGTGTCGTCGCCTGGGCGCTGACCGGTGCCAGCGTCACGCATGTGGGCATCGCGGGTCTCGACACGATCCTGGCCTGGCTCCCCCTGTCCGTTCTGTTCACCGCCTTTGCGGTCGGCGGCGTCGCGAACGCCGTGAATATCATTGACGGTTTCAACGGCTTGGCGAGCGGGACGGTGGCAATCTGCCTGCTGGCACTCGGCCTGATCGCCGCCAGCGTTGGCGATGCGCAACTGGCCGGCATGTGCTTCATCGTGTGCGCCGTGACGCTCGGTTTCTTCTTCGTCAATTTCCCTCTTGGGAAATTGTTTCTTGGCGACGGCGGCGCCTACCTGCTGGGCTTCATCCTTGCATGGTTGGCGGTGATGCTGCCTTACCGTAATCCCTCGCTGTCTCCGTGGGCCGCACTGCTCGCGTGCGCCTATCCGATTTTTGAAACCGTGTTCACCATCATGCGCCGTGTCTGGGCGCGCAGCCATCCGGGCCAGCCGGACAGCCATCACCTGCACAGCCTGGTCAAGATTGCGATCGCGCGCCGCTATTTCGGCAGCTGGCGCGCGGATCTGTGCAACGCCTCGGTGTCGCCCTTCTCGTGGCTGATCGCCGCCCTGCCATCGGCGCTGGCCGTGCGTTTCGCCGCGGATACCCCGGCGCTGCTGGCAGCGGGTGCGTTCAGCTTCCTGGTCTACCTGGCCATGTACTGGTATGTGGCAAGCGCCAGCAAACAGGCCGCACCGGCCGGGCGTGATGCCGACGAAGCCGCGGCTCCCGTGCGCTGAGGTGGCGCGCCGTCCAGCCGCCTGAATTTTCCGATCCTCGCACAGGCCCCCGGGCCTGTTGCCATTTTGGCCGTACCCGGCCCGTAGGCAGTCCCGATTGCAAGTCGATTTCCACTCCACTCTCCGATTGTCCTGCTGCGGCGTCCTGGCGCTGGCGGTCGCCAATGCCTTCGGCGCCACGCCCACCGTCCAGGGCCAGTCCGGCTATATCAACATGCCCAATGCGTCGGTCGAGACCGACGCCACGTTCTCGCTCGGCTACGCCTACGACAGTCCTTACGGCAGCCTGTGGGCGACCGTCACCCCGTTGCCTTTCCTGCAGATGACCGGCCGCTACGTGTCGATCACCGGCACGCCGGGCTTTACCCGGGAAGAAGGGCAATACGGCAGCGAATACGGCCGCTACAAGGACAAGGTGGTCGATGCCAAGCTGCGCCTGGTGGAAGAGTCGCGCTGGCTGCCCTCGGTTGCGGTCGGGGCCACCGACCTCCTGGGCACCGGTTTGTTCCGCGGTCACTACATGGTGGCGACCAAGACCTTCGGCAGCGCCCGCAATCTCGAGGCCAGCATCGGCTACGGCAACCAGCGTCCCGACGGCGTGTTCGGGGGCGTGCGCTGGCGCCCGCAGTCGCTGCCGCGCTGGGCCTTTGTGGCGGAGTACGACGCCAACGATTATCCGCGCGATTTCCGCGCCGACGAAACCGATGCCGGCAAGCGCCGCAAGGGACCGGCCCTCGCCGTCGAATACCGCTGGGGCTGGCTAGGCGCCCAGGTCGCACGCCACCGCGACCATTTCAGCGCCAACGCCTACGTCAGCTTCCCGTTCGGCGAGAAGGAATTCATTCCCAAGCTCTACGAGCCGGCGCCGTTCCAGCAAAAGAACGCCCCCGCGCGCGTCAGCGCCGCCGAGTGGCAGGAAGACAGCCGCCATGGCGCCGCCCTGGTGCAGGCGCTGGTCAAGCAGAACTTCCGCAACGTGCGCGTCGAGCTCGACGGCACGACGCTCAAGCTGGCGCTCACCAATAACCGGATCTCCAACCTCGGCCGGGCGGTCGGCCGCGCCAGCCGCACGGCGCTGGCCTTCGCGCCCACGGGCACTAAGTCGATCCACGTCACGTACACGCGGCTGGAGCAACCGATCGCGACCTACGAGTTCTTCGACCTGCCGAGCCTGACCGACTATTTCACCGGCCTGATCGACCGTGAACGCTTCCTGCAGACCGTGCTGGTGCGCTACTCGACGCCGGCGGACAAGATCGGCAGCGACCAGGACGGCCTGCTGGCCGCGATCCGCGGCGGCGAAGGCGCGCTCGGGGTCCAGGTCGGCGAGGACGGCAACATGATCCAGGTGTCGTCCGAAGACCGCGAGGCCAACCGCTTCAAGGTGGTGCCGAAGATTTCCTTCTTCTTCAACGACCCGAGCGGTGCGCTGCGCTACGAGACCGCGGCGGCGGCCAACTACGACAAGCGCCTTGCCGATGGCCTGTATTTCAACAGCGCATTCAAGCTCAACCTGTTCGAGAACGTCTCGGGCGTCACCCAGCCGTCCAACAGCGTGCTGCCCCACGTGCGCACCGACATCGCCGAGTACAAGCGCGGCGGCCGGTTCAAGCTCAACCGTGCGCTGATCAACCAGTACCTGACCCTGGACGAGCACCTGTACGCCCGTGTGTCGGGCGGCATCTACGAAGAGATGTACCGTGGCGCCGGCGGGCAGGTACTCTACCTGCCCAGAGATTCCCGCTGGGCCGCCGACATGACGATCGACGCGCTCCAGCAGCGCGACTACAAGGGCTGGTTCGGCAAGCGCGACTACAACACGGTGACGGCGCTGGGCGCCCTGCATTACCGCCTGCCTTACGACATCACCGTGACCGGGCGGGCTGGGAAGTTCCTGGCCAAGGACCGCGGCGTGCGCTTCGAATTCAAGCGCCGTTTCCGCTCCGGTGTCGAAATCGGCGCCTGGTACACCAAGACCGACGGCAAGGACATCACCAATCCCGGCTCGCCGTCCGATCCGTACAACGACAAGGGCGTGTTCCTGTCGATTCCGCTCAACATCATGCTGCCGGCCGACAGCCAGGCCAGCGCCGGCTTTGCCCTGTCCCCCTGGACCCGCGACGTCGGCCAGATGGTGGCCAGCCCCGGCGACCTGTACGAGCTGTTCGAGGACCCGCGCCGCGACCTGAGCGCCTACGACGGCCTCGGCAACTTCGGCGAGCGCCGCGACGAGCAGAAGCTGGATGTCATCACCCAGCCGGTGCGCCCCTTGCCGAGCGCCTGGCCGGCCTTCCGCTGGCGCCTGGAACAGTCGGTGTCGAACACGCCGACCCTGCCGCAGTGGGCGGGTGGCGCGCTGCTGGGCGGCGGCGCCATCCTGGCTGGAGCGGCCCTCGACAAGCCGGTCGACCGCCTGGTCAGGAAGCATGCGGATTCGCGTGCGGCGAATGCCTATGGCAACGTCGGCAAGGCCATGCCCTGGCTGCTGGCCGGTGCGGCCGGCTCGGCGATCGCCTTCGGCGACGACCGCATGCAGAACATGGGCATCATTTCGCTCCAGTCGATCGCCGGCGCCGCCGGCGTGTCGATGGCTACCAAGCGCCTGGTCGGCCGCGCCCGTCCCTACGAGGAGCGCGGCGCCTTCAGCAGTTCCGGCAAGCGCTCGGACGCGTCCTTCCCCTCGAACCATGCGGCGGTGGCCTTCGCGGCGGTGACGCCTTTCGCCCAGGAATACGACGCGCCCTGGCTGTACGGCCTGGCGGCGGTCGGCGCCATGGGCCGCGTGGCGGACCGCCAGCATTGGGTGTCGGATGTTGTCGGCGGCGGTCTGGTCGGGTATGCGATCGGCAGCTGGCTGTGGCAGGCCCAGCGCGAGGAACCGCGCTCGCGTCTGGCGATCATGCCAGGAAGGAATGAGCTCAGCGTGAGCTGGAGCACCTCGTACTGATCAGCCGGCCGCTTCGTGCGGCCGGTTTTCTTTGCAGGGGCCGCGGCATGCGCCAGCCGGTACCCGCAAAATAAAACTGGCCGCGATTGCGGCCAGTTTTCCATTGTCGCGAGCGCCTTGCGGCGCCAGGGATCAGTGGTGGGTGGTAGCAGCGTGGCTGGTGCTCGAATCGCTGTCAGCTGCAGCGATTGCAACGCCGGCGACGACTGCGCCGATAGCGACCATTGCGCCGACCGACAGACCGGTGCCAGCAACGCCGGTGGCGGTGGTGGTGGTGGTCGTGGTGGTCGCGGTTGCCGGTGCGGTGGTCGACTGGGTCGCGGTGGTGTCGGTGGTGGTCTGAGCGAACACCTGGGCCGACATCAGGCTCAGGATAGCGGTCGTAGCGAGGAGCTTCTTCATTGTAGATCCTTTGTTCAAAGTGACGGTATGTCCGTATGGTGCATTAACTGCCACAGCATTATAGCAACGAAAAGTTGAGTTGTATTAATCTGCAAATGCAAAAGCATCAAAACTTGTCACAAAATTGTATATATGCACATCAAGTGCAGGCATTATCTTTATGTTATGCGTTTACTCCGCGGCCTAAATAACGGGACCTTTCTCCGCCTACTCCGAATATAGATTCTTGGAAATTCCAGCGATAATCCTGTCTCGACAGATTATTTGCAGGCCCAGGAGCATAGATGGCGGACGACAGCGACGCGGAACGCACCGAACCAGCGTCACCCAGGCGGTTAGAAAAAGCGCGCGAGGACGGCGACGTTCCCCGCTCGCGCGAGATCGCCACCTTCACCGTCCTGATGACCGCCGGCGCCTGCCTGTGGATGTTCGGCGGCTCGCTGGTCGGCCGCCTCGGCGCCGCCCTGCAATCCGGCCTCTCGCTCGACCGCGAGCAGGTCTACAACCCCGATATCCTGCTCGAACGCATCCTCAACGACGTGGTCGGCGTGCTGCTGGCCTGCCTGCCGATCGCCGGCGCGATCATGCTGGTGGCCCTGGTCTCGCCGCTGCTCATCGGCGGCTGGCTGTTCTCCTCCAAGGCCTTCATGCCCAACTTCATGAAGCTGAACCCAATCAAGGGCATCGGCAACATGTTCTCGACTAATTCCCTGATCGAACTGCTGAAGGCGGTCGCCAAGACCGTGCTGGTCGGGGCGGTCGCCTGGGTCGTCATCATGGGCCAGAAGGAAGCGATGCTGGGCCTGGCGGTCGAGCCGCTGAACGCCGGCAGCGCCCACGCCGGCGCGATGATCGCCAAGGCCTTCCTGTTCATGGTCGGCGCGCTGGGCGTGGTGGCCCTGATCGACGGCCCCTACCAGCTCTGGCACTACCACGACAAGATGAAGATGACGCGCCAGGAGATGATCCAGGAGCACAAGGAATCGGACGGCAACCCGCAAATCAAGGGCAAGATCCGCCAGATGCAGCGCGAGATGGCGCGCGGCCGCATGATGCAGAACGTGCCGACCGCCGACGTGATCGTCACCAACCCGACCCACTACGCCGTGGCCCTGAAATACGCCGACGGCCAGAAGGGCGCGCCGCGCGTGGTCGCCAAGGGCGTGGACGAGGTCGCCGCAAAGATCCGCGAACTGGGCGGCGAGCACAAGATCCCGCTGCTGGAAGCGCCGGCCCTGGCCCGTGCGCTGTACAAGCACACCGACATCGACGAAGAGATCCCCGAGAAACTGTACTCGGCCGTGGCCGAAGTGCTGGCCTACGTCTACCAGCTGCGCGCCTACAAGAAGGGCGACGGCGCCTACCCGGACCGCCCGGGCAAGCTGGCCGTGCCGCCGGAGATGGACCCGCACGACCCGGCGTTCCAGGCGTTCCGCCAGCGTCCGTCGCGCCCCGATTCGAATAATGGAGTGATGCAATGAACAGCCTGAAACTGCCCGGGTGGCTGAACGGCCTCGGCAACCGCGGCGGCAAGGCGCTGGCCGCGCCTGTCCTGATCATCCTGCTGCTGGCGATGATGATCCTGCCGCTGCCGGCCTTCATCCTCGACGTCTTCTTCACCTTCAACATCGCGCTGTCGGTGATCGTGCTGCTGACCGCGCTGTATACGGTCAAGCCGCTCGACTTCATCGCCTTCCCGGCGATCCTGCTGGTGACCACCATGCTGCGCCTGGCGCTCAATGTCGCCTCGACGCGCATTGTGCTGACCGAAGGCCACACGGGCGGTGCGGCGGCCGGCAAGGTGGTCGAAGCCTTCGGCCACTTCCTGATCGGCGGCAACTATACGGTCGGTATCGTCGTGTTCGTCATCCTGACCATCATCAACTTCAGCGTCGTCACCAAGGGCGCGGGCCGTATCGCCGAAGTCGGCGCGCGCTTCGCCCTGGATGCGATGCCGGGCAAGCAGATGGCGATCGACGCCGACCTGAACGCCGGCCTGATCGGCGAAGCCGAGGCGCGCGCGCGCCGGGCGGAAGTGGGGCAGGAGGCCGAGTTCTACGGCGCCATGGACGGTGCGTCCAAGTACGTGAAGGGCGATGCGGTCGCCGGCATCCTGATCACCCTGATCAACGTGATCGGCGGCCTGATCGTCGGCGTGGTCCAGCACGACATGGCGGTCGGCGACGCCGCCACCACCTATACGCTGCTGGCGATCGGCGACGGCCTGGTGGCCCAGCTGCCTTCCCTGATCATCTCGATCGCCGCCGGTATGGTCGTGTCGCGCGTGGCGACCGACCAGGACATCAGCTCCCAGCTCACCACCCAGCTGCTGGCCCGTCCGGAAACCCTGTACATCACCGGCGGCATCATCTTCGGCCTGGGCCTGATCCCGGGCATGCCGACCCTGGTGTTCCTGCTGCTGGGCGGCGCGCTGCTGGGCGGGGGCTACCTGCTGTCCAAGCGCGCCAGGCAAAAGCCGGCCCAGGAAGCGGCGGCGGCCGCGGCCGACCAGGCCGCGGCGGCGACCCAGGCCCCGGCCGAGTCCGAGGAAGCGACCTGGCAGGACGTGATGCCGGTCGACACCCTGGGCCTGGAAGTGGGCTACCGCCTGATTCCGCTGGTCGACAAGACCCAGGGCGGCGAACTGCTCAAGCGCATCAAGGGCATCCGCAAGAAGTTCGCCCAGGAAGTCGGTTTCCTGGCGCCGCCGGTGCACATCCGCGACAACCTCGAGCTCAAGCCCTCGGGCTACCGCATCACGCTCAAGGGCGTCGAAGTGGGCGCGGGCGAGGCCATGAACGGCCAGTTCCTGGCGATCAACCCGGGCATGGCGAGCGGCACCCTGCCGGGCCTGGTGACGGTCGATCCGGCCTTCGGCCTGCCGGCCATCTGGATCGACGCCGGGCTGCGCGACGAGGCGCAGAGCATGGGCTATACCGTGGTCGACGCCGGCACCGTGGTGGCGACCCACCTGAACCACCTGATCACGACCCACGCCTCGGAATTGCTGGGCCGCATGGAAGTGCAGGCGCTGCTCGACCACCTGGGCAAGGACACCCCGAAACTGGTCGAGGACCTGGTGCCGAAGATGATGCCGCTGTCGACCCTGCAGAAGGTGCTGCAGAACCTGCTGGTGGAAGGCGTGCACATCCGCGACATGCGCACCATCATCGAGGCGCTGTCCGAGTACGCGGGCCAGACCCAGGATCCGGCCGAGCTGACCGCGATGGTGCGGGTGGCGCTGGGCCGCGCGATCGTGCAACAGCTGTTCCCGGGCGCCAGCGAGCTGTCGGTGATGACCCTGGATAACCGCCTCGAGCGCCTGCTGATGGGCGCCATGAGCGCCGGCGGCGACGGCACCGGCATCGAGCCGGGCCTGGCCGACACCATCGCCCAGCAGGCGGCCCAGGCCGCCCAGCAGCAGGAACAGATGGGCCTGACCCCGGTGCTGCTGGTGCCGGCCCCGCTGCGCGTGCTGCTGTCGCGCTTCCTGCGCCGCGCCGTGCCGCAGTTGAAGGTGCTGTCGCATAACGAGGTTCCCGAGTCGAAAACGATCCGGGTGACAAGCCTGGTGGGCGCGCAGATGTAAGCGCCCGGGACGGGCAG
>CAMPHU010000159.1 GCA_946886065.1 uncultured Massilia sp.
CCATGAGCATGCAACCCGATCCCGACCTGAACCCCGGCGACGAAGCCGAACCGGGTACGCCCGGCGCCGGCGAAGACATCTGCGAAGCCTGCGCCGGCACCGGCCGGCTGGGCGACGGCAAGCCCTGTCCCGAATGCGGCGGCAGCGGGCGCGTCATGCGCGGCATCGGTGGTGGCTGAACCCGCGGGGGGGCTGGCCGCCCTGGCGGCTGAAAGCGGACTGAAAGGACGGCGTGCCATAATGGCGGGATGACCGCTTCACCCTCCGCCATTCCCGCGTCCGTCCACGGCTCCAGCCCGGAACGCCCGCGCCCCGCGTCGCTCACCGCCCTCTTCATCGCCTTCACCCTCCTGGCCCTGCAGGGCTTCGGCGGCGTGCTGGCGGTCGTCCAGCGCGAGGTGGTCGAACGCCGCCGCTGGCTCAGCAACGAAGAATTCATCGAGGACTGGGCGGTGGCCCAGATCATGCCCGGACCGAACGTAGTGAACCTGGCGATGATGCTCGGCGCGCGCTGGTTCGGCCTGGCCGGCGCCCTCACCGCCCTGGCCGGCCTGCTGGCGGTGCCGCTGGTCGTGGTCCTGCTGCTGGCCCTGCTGCACGCGCGCTTCGCGGATAATGCACGCGTGGCCGGCGCGCTGCGCGGCATGGCCGCCGTCTCGGCCGGGATGATCGCCGCCACCGGCCTGCGCATGGCCGCCACCCTGGCGCGCAACCCGGTGCCGCTGGTCTTCGGCGTCGCCATCGCCGCCTGCGCCTTCGTGCTGCTGGCCTGGGTGCGCGTGCCGCTGATCTGGGTCCTGTTCCCGCTCGGCGGGCTGGGCTGCCTGCTGGCCTGGCGGGGGCTGCGATGAGCGTCCACCACATCGTCCTCTCCTGGCATGACTGGATCGACCTGTTTGCCCACTACCTGATGCTGTCCCTGATGTCGCTGGGCGGCGCGATCTCCACCTCGAGCGAGATGCACCGCTACCTGGTGGAACAGCAAGGCTGGCTGACCCAGGCCCAGTTCAACGAGGCGATCGCCCTGGCCCAGGCCGCGCCGGGGCCGAACGTGCTGTTCGTGGCCCTGATGGGCTGGCACGTGGGCCTGAACGCCGGCAGCACCGCCGCAGCCTTCCTCGGCGTGGCGGTCACCATGGTCGGCATCATGCTGCCCTCGACCATCTTCACCTACCAGGTGGCGCAATGGGGCCACCGCAACCGCGAACTGCGCGCGGTGCGCGCCTTCAAGCAGGGCATGGGTCCGCTGGTGATCGGCATGCTGCTGTCCACCGCCTGGCTGCTGGCCGCCGCCGGCGGCGGATCCGGCAACCTGACGCTCTGGCTGCTGGCCGCGGGTAGCTGCGTGGTGATCTGGCGCACCCGCATCCACCTGCTGTGGATGCTGGCCGCCGGTGCATTGCTGGGAGCGCTCGGCGTGGTCTAACTGGCAAGATTGTCATTTACCCGGCATACTGAAGCCTCCTCTCCACTTCCGCCGACATCATGCTCGAACTCCTCAACGAACACGCCTGCTTCGGCGGCGTACAGCGCTTCTACCGCCACGATTCCAGCGCCATCGGCCTGCCGATGCGCTTTTCCGTCTACCTGCCGCCCGGCCACGAAGGCAAGCGCCTGCCGGTGCTGTTCTACCTGGCCGGCCTGACCTGCACCGAAGAGACCTTCATGATCAAGGCCGGGGCCCAGCGCGTGGCGGCCGAGGAAGGCCTGATCCTGGTCGCCCCGGACACCAGCCCGCGCGGCGCCGGCGTGGCGGGCGAAAGCGACAACTGGGACTTCGGCGTGGGCGCCGGCTTCTATGTCGACGCCCTTGAAGGCGAATGGGCGCGCCACTACCGCATGTACAGCTACATCCTGGAGCTGCGCGAGCTGGTGCTGGCCCAGCTGCCGGCCGATCCGGAACGCACCGGCATCTTCGGCCACTCGATGGGCGGCCATGGCGCGCTCGTGATGGCGCTGCGCAATCCTTCGCTGTTCCGCTCGGTGTCGGCCTTCGCGCCGATCGCCGCGCCGAGCCGCTGCCCCTGGGGCAAGAAGGCCTTCGGCGGCTACCTGGGCGCCGACCAGGCGGCCTGGGCGCGCTACGACGCGAGCGCCCTGATGGCGGCCCTGGGCGAAGCGCCCTTCCCCGGCGGCATCCTGGTCGACCAGGGCCTGGCGGACAAGTTCCTTGCCGAACAGCTGTACCCGGAAGCCTTCGAGGAGGCCTGCGCCCAAGCCGGCCAGCCGCTCGAACTGCGCCGCCACGCGGGCTACGACCACGGCTACTTCTTCATCCAGACCTTCGTCGCCGATCACCTGCGCTTCCACCGCCGCCAGCTCGCTTAAGCGCTTTCCTCCCGAGGGTGGGCGCATGCCGTCCACCCTGCTTGAAACTTGCCTCCTCTTGCCCTATAAAGAAGGTGCCGGCATCCGCCGGCCATGTCGTTACATGTCCCTCACCAAACGGAGGCCATCATGAATCTCGTGAGAAGAGGCGGTTCGCCGCTCTCGGCCTACCGTCCGGGCTCGGTCGAGGACCAGTTCGGCCGGATGGTCGAGACCATGTTCGAGGACTTCTTCGCGCCGCTCGCGCAAGGCGGGCGCTGGGGCGAGGAAGGCACCCTCACACCGCGCGTGAATGTCGCCGAAACCGACAAGACCTACGAAGTGCAGGCCGACCTGCCGGGCGTCGCGAAGGAGGACGTCAAGGTCAGTATCGACGGCGCGCGTGTACAGATCGAGGCTGAATGCCAGCAGGCAAACGAACGCCGCGAGGGCGAAACGGTGGTGTATGCTGAACGCACCGCACGCAAGTTCATGCGCAGCTTCACCCTGCCGCAGGAAGTCGACGATACGACGGCGCAGGCCCGGCTCGAGAACGGCGTCCTTCAGTTGTCCCTGCCGAAAAAACAGGGCAGCGAAGCGCGCCGCCTGACCATCCAGTAAGCGCCTGGCTCCACTCGAGGGCCACCGCCGGGTGGCCCGCAAGACCGCGTGCGGCGAAAGCCGCAGACAACGCGGTCTTCTTATTTTTCAGGACGGCGCGCCATGCAGCAAACCGACGCCTTTACCGACCGTGCCCACGCGGGCCGGCAGCTGGCACGCCAGCTGCGGCAGTACGCGGGCCCGGACACCCTGGTGCTGGCCCTGCCGCGCGGCGGCGTGCCGGTGGCCTTCCCGGTGGCCCAGGCCCTGCATGCGGAGCTCGACCTGATGCTGGTGCGCAAGCTCGGCCTGCCCGGCCAGGAGGAATTCGCCATGGGCGCCATTGCCAGCGGCGGGGTGCGCGTCCTGCAGCCGGGCGTGCCCGGGCTGATGGGCGTAACGCAGGAAGAAGTCGACGAAGTCACGCGGCGCGAGGAGCAGGAACTGGCGCGGCGCGAGCGGCGCTACCGCGGCGGGCGGCCCCCGCCCCGGCTGCGCGGGCGCACCGTGATCCTGGTCGACGACGGCATCGCCACCGGCGCCACGATGCAGGCGGCGGTGGAAGTGGCGCGCCAGCAGGCGCCGGCGCGGCTGGTAGTGGCCGCGCCGGTGGGCGCGCCGGACACGGTCGCCGGCCTGGAGGAACAGGTCGACGAGGTGGTTTGCCTGGTGACGCCGCCGCGCTTCCGCGCGGTGGGCCAGTGGTACCGCAAGTTCGACCAGACGAGCGACGAGGAAGTGCAGGATTTGCTGGCGCAGGCCTGGGCAGGGACGCCCGGCCAGGAAACGACGCGCCGGCCCCAACCCAATCGAGAGGAGCCGACATGAAACAGATCAAGACCGACAACCGGATGGAACTGGGCGACATGGGCAAATGGATCGGCGCGGCCGCCGCCGGTGCGCTCTTGATGTATATCTTCGACCCCGAACGCGGGCGCGCCCGGCGCTCCTATGCCGCGCACAAGGTGCGCGACGCCGGCCTGCATACCGGCGACGCCATCGGAAGCGTGCTGCGCAGCGCCACCGCGAGCCTGAATGCGGCGCGCGACAGCGCTTCCGCGGCCTACGCCCGCGCCGACGCCATGGCCACCCGGGCCGGCGAACGGATCGCCGACACCGCCCACGATTTCGCCTCCGGCGCCGCCGACGCCGCCTCGCGCACGCGCGGCCGCATCGCCGCCGCCGCCGAGGAATCGCGCGACCGCGCCCGCGACATGGAACAGCGCATGGAGCGCGACATCGAACGCAACACTTGGGAAGCACGCGGCCGCATGGATGCCGCGGCCGAGCGCAGCGGCTCGCGGGTGCGCGAGGCGGCCGCCCAGGCGCGCGGCTGGCTCGACGAACTGGTCGACGCCTTCGACCACCGCAGCCCCACGCTCACCAATTCCGCCCTGCTCGGGGGCGGGGTGCTCGGCCTGACCGGCCTGGCGCGCCGCTCCCCGCTCGGCGTGGTGCTCGGCCTGGGCGCACTGGCCCTGCTGGCCAGGAGCGGCGGCGGCGCGCGCCTGGCCGCGATGGTGCGCGGCCACTCGGCTGGCAACCGCACAGGCAGCCCGATCGAGGTCGAAAAGACGATCGAGATCGCCGCCGCGCCCGAAGAGGTGTACGACGCCTGGTCGAACTACGACAACTTCCCGCGCTTCATGTCGCATGTGAGCGAGGTGCGCGACCTGGGCCACCGCCGCTCGCACTGGGTGGTCAAGGGCCCGGGCGGCAGCGAGTATTCCTGGAACGCCGTCATGACCGAACAGGCGCGTCCGGACCACATGGCCTGGCGCAGCGAGCCCGGCTCGGAGATCGAGCAGGAAGGCGCGGTGAGCTTCGAACCGGTGCGAGGCGGCACCCGGGTCACGGTGCGCATGGCCTATACGCCGCCGGGCGGCGCCCTGGGCCATGGGCTGGCGCGCATGCTGGGCTCCGATCCCAAGCGCCAGATGGACGACGACCTGGCGCGCATGAAGTCCTTCATCGAGCGCGGCGTGACGCCCTACACGTCCTCCCACACGCCCGCCAGCGACCGCTACCTGCATTGAGCGATCATGGCGACCATCACCGACGCCGCCCTCGATGCGATCCGCTCGCAGGCCATCCCCGTCACGGGCGGCGCGAGCGACTACGACGCCCTGCTCGACCTGGTGGGCAACGCCCGCTTCGTCCTGCTGGGCGAGGCTACCCACGGCACCCATGAGTTCTACGCCGAGCGGGCCCGCATCACCCAGCGCCTGATCGAGGAAAAGGGCTTTAGCGCGGTGGCGGTGGAGGCCGACTGGCCGGACGCCTACCGGGTCAACCGCTACGTGCGCGGCGAAGGCCACGATGGCGACGGGCGCGCGGCCCTGTCCGGCTTCGAGCGCTTCCCGGCCTGGATGTGGCGCAATACCGCAGTGCTCGACTTCGTGGAATCGCTGCGCGCGCGCAACGACGCAAGCGGCCAGGCCAAGGCCGGTTTCTACGGGCTCGACCTGTACAGCCTGTTCACCTCGATCCACGAGGTGCTCGGCTACCTCGACAAGGTCGACCCGGTGGCCGCGCGCGAGGCGCGCCGCCGCTACGCCTGCTTCGACCATTACGACCGCGACAGCCAGCAGTACGGTTACGCGACCAGCTTCGGCATGAGCGAATCCTGCGAACAGGGCGTGCTGGCGGCGCTGCAGGACCTCCAGCAGCGCGGCTTCGACTACATGCAAAGCGATGGCATCGCCGCCGAGGACGCCTATTTCTGCGCCCAGCAGAACGCCCGCCTGGTCAAGAACGCCGAGGAGTACTACCGCACCATGTTCCGCGGCCGGGTGTCGTCCTGGAACCTGCGCGACAGCCACATGGCCGAAACCCTGGACGCGCTCGCGCGCCACCTCTCGCGCGACGGCAAGCCGGCGCGCATCGTGGTCTGGGAACACAATTCCCACATCGGCGACGCGCGCGCCACCGAGATCGGGCGCATGGGCGAATGGAATGTCGGGGAACTGGCGCGCAAGGCCTATGGCGCCGACACCTGCCTGGTCGGCTTCTCGACCTACGACGGGCGGGTGACGGCCGCCTCGGAATGGGACGGTCCGGCCGAGCACAAGCATGTGCGCCCCGGCCTGCCGGGCAGCTACGAGCAGGTGCTCCACAGCACCGGGCTGGGCAATTTCTACCTGCCGCTGCGCGATCCGGGCCCCGCGCGCGACGCCCTGATGGAGGGACGGCTTGAGCGCGCCATCGGCGTGCTCTATATCCCGCGCACCGAGCGCCAGAGCCATTACTTCATGGCCCAGCTGCCGCGCCAGTTCGACGCCGTGATCCACATCGACCGCACGACGGCGGTCGAGCCGCTCGACCCGACCAGCGGCTGGCATTCGAACGAGCCGCCGGAGACCTATCCGCAGGGCTTGTGAGATGGCGCCAGAGCCTGGCCTAAACCGTCTCCGCCAGCCCGGCCGTTTCAGGATTCACCCGCCCGGCGTCTCCAATCCTGGCGACGCCGGCCGGCCCTCCTTTGGCGTCGTGTCTCCGTCGAAGACCGCAAAGCCGTTGCGCCCCTTTCGCTTGGCCTCGTACAGGGCGCTGTCGGCCGCCGCCAGCAGCTGTTCCTGGTTCTCGCCCTCGTGCGACAAGGCGATGCCGACGCTGCTGGTGGCCAGCACCGGCCCCTTGCTGGTCTCGATCGGCACCCGCATCGCGCCCACGATCTTGGCCCCGATGCGCTCGGCCTCGGCCGGCGAGGAAATCTCTTCCAGGATCACCACGAATTCGTCACCCGACAGGCGGGCCGGCGTGTCGGTGTTGCGCACCCCGGCCGTCAGGCGCCGCGCGAACTCCTTCAGCACCTCGTCGCCGACCCCGTGCCCGTAGCTGTCGTTGATGCGCTTGAAGTGGTCGACGTCGAGGTAGGCCAGGGCCAGGGCCTTGCCGCTGCGGCGCGCCCGGTCCAGGGCGTGCTGCAGGGTCTCGGTGAACATGCGGCGGTTGGCGATCCCGGTCAGGGTGTCGATGCGGGTGAGCTGGACCAGCTGCTCCTCGACTTCCTTGGTGTGGGTCACGTCGTGCTTGAGGGCGTAGACGCCGGCCACGCTGCCGTCCGGCTGGATGTCGGGAATGAAGGTGCCCTGCAGGTAGCGCGGGGCGCCGGGAACCTCCAGCTTCACTTCGCAGGTCACGCTGTGGCCGGCGTAGGCATCGTCGAGCTTGTCGCGCACCTGGGCATAGGCTTCGCGCCCCATCAGTTCCCCCACCGTCATCCCGACCAGGCGCTCGACCGGCACGCCGAACCACTTCTGGAAGGTGGCGTTGCCGAACTGGAAGCGGCGGTTCCGGTCCAGGTAGGCGATCAGCACCGGCAGGTTGTCGGCGATCACGCGCAGGCGCTTCTCGGTGGCGTTGCGTTCTCCTTCGGCCGTCTCGCGCTCGGCCATCAGCTCGTAGAACGCGCGCCCCAGTTCGCCGATCTCATCCTTGCGGTTGTCGCGCAGCACGGCGATGTCGATGGCATCGTGGCGGATCGCCCAGACCCGGTCGCGCAGCGTCTCCAGGGGCCCCAGCAGCCGGAACACCAGCACCCAGGCCAGCACGCCCGAGGCCAGGGCCAGGCCGAGCGCCCCGAAGAAGGCGTTGCGGCGCATCTCCGCCAGCGGCGCGAAGGCTTCGTCGCTCGGGTAGCGGGCTGCCAGGACCCAGCCGGTCGTGCGCAGGCGCTTGAAGGCGTAGATCGATTCGCGCCCATCCTTGCCGCGCGCCTCGGTCCAGCCTTCATAGCCTTTCAGGGCGCGCTCGGTGGCGGGATTGACGCCCGGTTTAGCGTTAACATGCTGCATGACGCGATCTTTTTCCGGGTGGTCGATCAGGATTCCCTTCGCGGTCATCAGGAACAGGTAGCCCGAGGCCCCGGGCCGGAGCGTGCCGATCTGGCGCAGGAAGCCGGAGCCCTGCAAGTCCACGCTCGCCACCAGCACCTGCTCCACTTCGCCGTCGGCGTTGCGGATCGGCGCAGCGAAGATCACCACGTTCTTGTCCGAGAGGCGGCTGTGCAGGGGCTCCGAGATCACGCTGGCGCGGGTGCGCATGACCCGGTCGAAATAGTCGACCCCGCTTGCATTCAGGCTGCGGCCCGGCGGGAACTCGCGCAAGGTGACCACCGTGTCGCCCGTGCGCGCCAGGGTCAGGAAGTTCAGGTAATCGTTGCCCCACATGCGGGCCTGGGTTTCGAGGTACTGCTGCATCAGCAGGTTGTCGCGCAGGGCCGGTTGCGGCGTGTTGGCCGCCATCGCCTCGATCTGGCGCAGGCGGTCGCTGATGCGGTCGTCCATGAAGGACACGGCCCCGGTCAGCATCGTGAACTGCTGGTTGCCGATCACTTCTTTCATGCCGCGCTCGGCCACGGACAGGGTCGACAGGGTCACCAGCAAGGTCGTGACGAACACCAGCACGGCGGCCACGAGAGCCAGACGGAACTTCAGGTTCGGTGCCGCTACGCGTGAGCCAGGCTTAAGCATGAGATTTGCGACTGTTGGCTGATCGACAACCAAGTATTACATACTATTAGGTCGAACGACCGAGAATACGCCTTTTGTGTGCACCTTTTCGCCACTGTCGAGGCCGCCAGATTTCCGCTAGGATGATGCATTGTTCCGTCCGCCATGAGAGACTGCCATGAGTAAATACACGCTGCACGTCAACGGGAAACTGCAAGCCGTCGACGTCGAGCCGGATACGCCCTTGCTATGGGCCTTGCGCGATACGCTGGGCCTGGTCGGCGCCAAGTACGGCTGCGGCCTGGGCCAGTGCGGTGCCTGCACCGTGCACCTGGACGGCGTGCCGGCGCGTTCCTGCCTGACCCCGGTCTCCGGTGTCGGCAAGCAGAAGATCACCACCATCGAAGGCCTGGACGCGCAAGCCCGGCATCCGCTGCAGCTTGCCTGGCAGGAACTGGACGTGCCGCAGTGCGGCTACTGCCAGTCCGGCCAGATCATGAGCGCCTGCGCCCTGCTCAAGCAGCACCCGAAGCCGAGCGACGCCCAGATCGACGAGGCCATGGCGGGCAACCTGTGCCGCTGCGCCACCTACACCCGCATCCGCGCCGGCATCCACCGTGCGGCCGAGATCGCCGCCAAGGGAAAGGGCAAGCAATGACCCGCGTTCCCGCTTCCCCGGCCCGCCGCCGCTTCCTGCAGTCCGGCGCCGCCGGCGGTGCCTTCCTGCTCGGCATGTCGGCCGAAGGCGTGCTGGCCGCAGCCACCGGCGCCGCCCCGGCCCCGGCAAGCCCGGACTTCGTGCCCAACGCCTTCATCCGCATCGCGCGCGACGGCCGTGTCACCCTGATCTCGAAGCAGCCGGAAATCGGCCAGGGCATCAAGACCTCGCTGCCCATGGTGATCGCCGAGGAACTCGATGTCGACTGGAAGGACGTGCGCATCGTCCAGGGCGACCTTGATCCGGCCTACGGCAGCCAGGGCGCGGGCGGCTCGACCTCGACCCCGACCAATTACAACGACTTCCGCCGCCTGGGCGCGACGGTGCGCGCCATGCTGGTCCAGGCCGCCAGCCAGTCCTGGAAGGCGCCGGCCGGCGAATGCGCCACCTCCGGCGGTTTCGTGGTGCACACGCCCTCGAAACGCCGCCTGGGCTACGGCGCCCTGGCTGGCGCCGCCGCGAAGCTGGCGGTCCCGGCGGCCGGCCAGGTGGTGCTGAAGGACCCCGCCAATTTCAAGCTGCTGGGCAAGCGCATCGGCGGCGTCGACAACGCCGCCATCGTCAGCGGCAAGCCGCTGTTCGGCATCGACGTGCAAGTGCCGGGCATGCTGTACGCGGTGTACGCCAAGTGCCCTGTGTTCGGCGGCAAGGCGCTGCGCGCCAACCTGGACGCGATCCGTGCCATGCCGGGCGTCAAGGACGCCTTCATCGTCGAGGGCGCCGGCACCCTGAACGCGCTGCGCCCGGGCGTGGCCATCGTCGCCAACTCGACCTGGAACGCCATGCGCGCCCGCCGCGCCTTGGAAGTTGAATGGGACGAGGGTCCGGGCGCCGGCCACAGCTGGGCCGATTTCACCGCCCAGGCCAACGCCGCCAGCACGAAGCCGGGCACGCTGACCCAGCGCAAGGACGGCGACGTGGCGGCCGCGCTCAAGGGCGCGAGCAAGACGGTCGAGGCGGCCTACAGCTACCCCTTCATCTCGCACGCCAGCATGGAGCCGCAGAACTGCACCGCCTGGTTCAAGGAGGACGGTTCGCTGGAACTGTGGGCGCCGACCCAGAATCCGGGCGCGGGCCAGGCCCTGGTGACGAGCCTGTTCAACATCCCGAAGGAAAAGATCACCCTGCACATCATCCGCAGCGGCGGCGGTTTCGGCCGGCGCCTGAGCTCGGACTTCATCGTCGAAGCCACGGCCATCGCGCGCAAGGTGAAGGCCCCGGTCAAGCTGACCTGGACCCGCGAGGACGACCTGCAGCACGACCACTTCCGCCCGGGCGGCTTCCATTTCCTGCGCGGCGGCCTCGATGCGGCCGGCAAGGCGGTGGCCTGGCACAACCATTTCGTCACCTTCTCCAACCGCGTCGAGCGCGACGGCCAGAGCGTGCTGCAGCCGGGCAGCGGCGGCAACCTGTCCGGGGATGAATTCCCGGGCCGCTGGCTGCCCAACGTCCAGCTCGAGCAGACCGCCCTCGAATGCCGCGTGCCGATGGGCCCGTGGCGCGCGCCGGGCAGCTGCGTGTTCGCCTGGGTCTTCCACAGCTTCATCGACGAGCTGGCCCATGCGGGCGGCCGCGATCCGCTGGCCTTCCGCCTGGAGCTGCTGGGCGACAAGGACGTGGTGCCGGGCACGGGCGAGCGCGGCCAACCCTACAGCGTGGCGCGCATGAAGGCTGTCTTGAACACCGCCGCCGAGAAGGCCGGCTGGGGCAAGAAGACATTCCCGCGCGGCCAGGGCCAGGGCATCGCCTTCCACTTCAGCCACCGCGGCTA
>CAMPHU010000160.1 GCA_946886065.1 uncultured Massilia sp.
AGAACCAGCTGCTGCTCGACATCACCAGCGAAGGCCTGCGCATCCAGATCGTGGATGAGAAGAACCGCCCGATGTTCGCGCTGGCCAAGGCCGAGCTGCAGCCCTACACCCGCGAGATCCTGCACGTGATCGGCATGGTGCTCAACGAGGTGCCCAACAAGATCGGCCTGTCGGGCCATACCGACTCGACCCCGTATTACAGCGAGGCGGGCTACAGCAACTGGGAATTGTCGGCCGACCGCGCCAACGCCTCGCGCCGCGAGATGGTGCAGGGCGGCCTGGGCGAGGACAAGGTGCTGCGCGTGGTGGGACTGGCCTCGGCCGCCCACCTGGACCGCAAGGACCCGTTCAACCCGATCAACCGGCGCATCAGCATCATCGTGATGAACAAGCGCACCGAAGAAGCGGTCATGCGCGACGCCGCCACCCTCGAGGTGCCGGCGCAGGATGCCCAGACCGCGGCGGCCGGCACGGCAGCCGCCGTGGCAAAGTAGCCCGGCCAGGACCGGAGGACTAGAATGACAAGAAAAAAGATACTCGGATCGCATGTGAAGCGCCTGCTGTCGGGCGTGTCCGTCCATGGGCGCCGGCATCTGAACGAGGTCGAGACCGACCTGCTGCAGACCGAATTGCTGCTCGAGGAAGCCATCGACAAGCTGACCGGCAGCTTCATGGCCATCCACTCGGCCGTCGGCTCGCGCCAGGAGGCGATCAACCGCCTGCTGGCGGGCGCCACCCCGACCCCCGAGGACAGCGAAAAGCTGTCCGCGATGTCGGGCGAGATCGGCCAGCACGTGAACTCGGCGATTACGAGCATGCAGTTCCAGGACATGACGAGCCAGCTGCTGGAACGCACGCTCAAGCGCGTGGCCGGCCTGCGCGATTTCCTCGGCACGCTCAGCCAGCACGGCGCCGACATCGCGCCGGAAACCGACAGCGACGAGATCGTGGAACGGCTGGGCAAGGTCAGCATGGCGCTGGCCATCCAGTCGCTCGAGCTGCGCAGCATGCTGCGCAAGTCGGTCGAGCAGCGGCATCTCGAAAGCGGCGACATCGAACTGTTCTGAGTTCGGCGAAGCTCTCAACCCATTATTTGAAGACCGGCGCAGTCCGGACATAAAACAGCAGGAGCAAAAATGGCAAAAACGATTCTCGCGGTCGACGATTCCAGTTCGCTGCGCCAGATGGTGGCCTTCAGCCTCAAGGCTGCCGGCTACAACGTGGTGGAAGCCGTCGACGGCCAGGATGGCCTCGACAAGGCGAAGCTGCAGGCCGTCGACCTGGTCCTCACCGACCAGAACATGCCGCGCATGGACGGCCTGGCGCTGATCAAGACCCTGCGCACCTTGCCGACCTACGCCAAGACCCCGATCCTGATGCTGACCACCGAATCGTCCGACGAAATGAAGGCCAAGGGCCGCGCCGCCGGCGCCAACGGCTGGCTGGTCAAGCCTTTCGATCCGCAGCGCCTGATCGAGGTGGTCAAGAAAGTGATCGGCTGATGCGTTTCGGCGCATCGTTTAACCGTCCGGACTGACATATGACCATCGACATCAGCCAGTTTTACCAGGTCTTTTTCGACGAAGCAGAGGAACTGCTCGCCGAAATGGAGCGGCTGCTGCTGGGCGTCGATGTTGCCGCGCCCGACGCGGAAGACCTGAACGCGATCTTCCGTACGGCCCACTCGGTCAAAGGCGGCGCCTCGACCTTCGGGCTGACCGACATGAGCGAAGTGACCCACGTGCTGGAGTCGCTGCTCGACCGCATCCGCAAGGGCGAGATGGCCCTGACCTCGAACCACGTGGACGCCTTCCTGGCCGCCAAGGACAGCCTCAAGATGCTGCTCGACGGCCACCGCCATGGCGCGGCCGTGGACCAGGAAGCCGTGGCCAACGTGCGCATGGTGCTGCACGACCTGGCCGAAGGCCTGGTGCCGCATGCGCCGATGGTGGCGCCGTCCTTCCTGACGGCGGAGACCAGGACCCAGCACCCGACCGAGGGAGCGCACCGCTACAAGATCGAAATGCCCGACGTGGCGCAGCGCGACATCAATGCGCTGGTCGACGAGCTGGGCCTGATGGGCCGCGTCAAGGTGACCCCGCTCGACGGCGGGCGCAGCGCCGTCATCATCACCACCCACGAGAGCCTCGACGACATCATCGCGATCTGCTCCTTCGTGCTCAACCCCGACGACCTGAAGATCTTCGAGGCGCCGGCGCTGACGCCGGAGCAGCGCGCCATCGAGGCCGCCGAGCGCAAGCGCATCGAGGACGACCAGGGCTACGGCTTCTTCGACTTCGACGACGAGGCCGCGGGCGCCCAGCAGGAAGACGACCTGTCCGACGACGAGCGCGGCTACGGCTTCTTCCAGCCGATCGAGCAGATCCGCGCGCAGGCGGGCATCGTGGCCGAGGCAGCGCCGGCGCCGGCGCCGGTGGCCGCCGAGCGCCCGGATCCGATCGAAGTATCGGAACTCGCGGCCGAGAAGAAGACCGCCACCAGGAAGGATGCGCAGGCAGAATCGTCGTCGATCCGCGTCTCGGTCGAGAAGGTGGACCAGCTTATCAACCTGATCGGCGAGCTGGTGATCACCAACGCCATGCTGGAGCAGCGCAGCAGCAACCTGGACCCGATCGGGCACGAGCGCCTGATGTCCTCGATCAGCCAGCTGGGCCGCAACACCCGCGAACTGCAGGAAGCGGTGATGTCGATCCGCATGATGCCGATGGACTTCGTGTTCTCGCGCTTCCCGCGCATGGTGCGCGACCTGGCTTCCAAGCTGGGCAAGAAGGTCGACTTCATCACCCACGGCGCCGCCACGGAACTGGACAAGGGCCTGATCGAGCGCATCGTCGATCCGCTCACCCACCTGGTGCGCAATTCGATCGACCACGGCATCGAGATGCCGGCGGCGCGTGTCGCAAGCGGCAAGTCGGAAGCAGGGCGCCTGTTCCTGTCGGCCGGCCACCAGGGCGGCAACATCGTGATCGAAGTGGCCGACGACGGCGGCGGACTGAACCGCGAGCGCATCCTGGCCAAGGCCGCCCAGAACGGGCTGGCCGTGTCCGAGAACATGAGCGACTCCGAAGTCTGGCAGCTGATCTTTGCGCCGGGCTTCTCGACCGCCGAGCAGGTGACCGACGTCTCCGGCCGCGGGGTCGGCATGGACGTCGTCAAGCGCAACATCACCCAAATGGGCGGCACCGTCGACATCCGTTCGGCGCGCGGCTTCGGCACCACGATCTCGATCTCGCTGCCGCTGACGCTCGCCATCCTGGACGGCATGTCGATCCGCTGCGGCGACGAGATCTACATCCTGCCGCTGTCCTTCGTGGTCGAGTCGCTCCAGCCGGCGCCCGCGGACGTGCGCGAGATCGCCGGCCGCGGCCGCGTGCTCAAGGTGCGCGGCGAATACCTGCCGCTGATTCCGCTGTACCAGATGTTCGGCGTCACGCCGCGCATCACCGATCCCTGCGAAGGCATCGTGGTGATCCTCGAAACCGAAGGGCGCAAGGCGGCCCTGTTCGTGGACGAGCTGGTGGGCCAGCAGCAGGTGGTGGTGAAGAACCTGGAAGCAAATTACCGCAAGGTGGCCGGCATCTCCGGCGCCACCATCATGGGCGACGGCGGCGTCGCCCTGATTCTCGACGTCGCCGCGCTGGTGCGCTCCTCGCGCCAGCTGGCCGACGACCCCGTCGTTCTACAACAATCTTGACCTACTGAGGACCTGAACATGTCTACTGTACAGACCAACAAACCGGCCGACGGGACCGCGCGCGACGGCGCAGGCAGCGAATTCCTGGCATTCAAGCTGGGCGCCGAGGAATACGGCATCGACATCCTGAAGGTGCAGGAAATCCGCGGCTACGAAGCAGTGACCCGCATCGCCAATGCTCCCGAATTCATCAAGGGCGTGATCAACCTGCGTGGCATCATCATCCCGGTGGTGGACATGCGCATCAAGTTCAAGCTGGGCACCCCGGTGTACGACCAGTTCACCGTCGTGATCATCCTGAACATCGGCGGCCGCATCATGGGCATGGTCGTGGACAGCGTGTCCGACGTGACCACCCTGACCCCGGACCAGGTCAAGCCGGCCCCGGAAATGGGCACCGCCTTCAATTCCGAGTACATGATCGGCCTGGGCACCGTGGACGAGCGCATGCTGATCCTGGTCGACATCGACAAGCTGATGTCGTCCAGCGAAATGGGCCTGATGGACAAGATCGCGGCCTGAGGCAGTATCGGCAAGGCACGGAGCAACACAGCGACCGGCCCGCAGGCATCGGTGTGCGGGTCAACGAAACAAAGAGGCAGGCAAAGTGCCGCAGCAAAAAGCAGACACCGTCAAGGAGTTCGATTTCACGCGCCGTGACTTCGAACGGGTACGCGCGCTGATCTACCAGCGCGCGGGCATCTCGCTGGCCGACAGCAAGCAGGAAATGGTCTACAGCCGCCTGGCGCGGCGCCTGCGCGCCACCGGCATCCAGTCCTTCGGGCGCTACCTGGACGACCTGGAAGCGGGGCGCATGGCGGCCGAGTGGGAGTCGTTCACGAACGCCCTGACCACCAACCTGACCTCGTTCTTCCGCGAGGCGCATCACTTCCCGCTGCTGGCCGAGCACCTGGTGGCCCGCCACCAGCGCGAGCGCCGCACCCTGACCGTGTGGTGCTCGGCCGCCTCCACCGGCGAAGAACCCTACTCGATCGCGATGACGGCCTGCGAGGCCTTCAATACCCTGACGCCGCCGGTGCAGATCGTCGCCACCGACATCGACACCAATGTGCTGGCCACCGGCGCCAACGGGGTGTATCCGATGGAGCGCGTGGACAAGCTCGATAGCGCGCGCCTCAAGCGCTTCTTCCTGAAAGGGAAGGGCAGCCATGAAGGCATGGCGCGCGTGCGCCCCGAGCTGCGCAACCTGGTCAGCTTCAAGCAGCTCAACCTGCTGGCCGACGGCTGGCCGGTGGAGGGTCCGTTCGACGCGATCTTCTGCCGCAACGTGATGATCTACTTCGACAAGGATACCCAGCGCAAGATCCTCAGCCGCTTCGTGCCGCTGATGAAGCGCGATTCGCTGCTGTTCGCCGGGCATTCCGAGAATTTCCTGTATGTGTCGGACTCGCTGCGCCTGCGCGGCAAGACCGTGTATGAGCTGGACCAACGGGGCGCCTGAGCCCATCAGGTGAATCACCATGAACAGCCAGTTCGCCACCAATGTCTACTACGACCGCACCTTCGACGTCGAAGCGGCCAAGATCCTGCCGGGCGAGTACTACTACACCGGCAAGAACATGCTGATCGTGACGGTGCTCGGCTCTTGCGTGTCGGCCTGCATCCGGGACCGGATGACGGGCCTGGGCGGCATGAACCACTTCATGCTGCCGGACGGCGGCGACGCCTCCAGCCCGGTGTCGGCCTCGATGCGCTACGGGACGTTCGCGATGGAGGTCCTGATCAACGACCTGCTCAAGGCGGGCGCGCGGCGCGAACACCTGGAAGCCAAGGTGTTCGGCGGCGGCGCGGTGCTGCGCGGCTTCTCGGCCATGAACGTGGGCGAGCGCAACGCCGCCTTCGTGACCCAGTTCCTGAAGACCGAGCGCATTCCGGTGCTGGCCGAGGACCTGAACGACATCTACCCGCGCAAGGTGTATTTCTTTCCCAAGACCGGCAAGGTGCTGGTGAAGAAGCTGATGCAAACCCACAACGATACGCTGGCGAAGCGCGAACTCGACTACGCCAAGCGGCTCAAGGTCGAGCCGGTCGGCGGCGCCATCGACCTGTTTTGACCTGTTCTGAGCTGAAAGGGACGAACAATGAAGACCAAGGTGCTGATTGTCGACGACTCCGCACTGATCCGCAGCGTGATGAGCGAGATCGTCAACTCCCAGCCCGACATGGAAGTGGTGGCCACGGCCCCCGATCCGCTCGTCGCGCGCGAACTGATCAAGAAGCACAACCCGGACGTGCTGACCCTGGACGTCGAGATGCCGAAAATGGACGGCCTCGACTTCCTGGAAAAGCTGATGCGCCTGCGCCCGATGCCGGTCCTGATGGTGTCCTCGCTGACCGAGCGCGGTTCGGAAATCACGATGCGCGCGCTGGAACTGGGCGCGGTCGACTTCGTGACCAAGCCCAAGCTGTCGATCCAGACCGGGATGCGCGAGTACGCCGACATGATCGCCGACAAGATCCGGGGCGCCGCGCGTGCCCGCATCACTCCGCGCCGTGCCCAGCCCCAGGCGCCCGGTACGCCCCTGTCGGCCCTGCGCAGCCCACTGATTTCGTCTGAGAAACTGATCATCATCGGCGCCTCCACCGGCGGCACCGAGGCGATCCGCGAATTCCTGATGCAGATGCCCTCGGACTGCCCGGGCATCCTGATCGCCCAGCACATGCCGGAAGGCTTCACGTCCTCCTTCGCGAAGCGCCTCGATTCGCTGTGCAAGATCAGCGTGATCGAGTCGCAGGGCAACGAGCGCGTGCTGCCGGGCCATGCCTACATCGCACCCGGCCATTCGCACCTGCTCCTGAGCCGTTCGGGCGCCAACTACATGACCCGCATCGAACAATCGCCCCCCGTGAACCGCCACCGTCCCTCGGTGGACGTGCTGTTCCGTTCGGCTGCCCAGGCCGCCGGCAAGAATGCGGTTGGTGTTATCCTGACCGGCATGGGGAAAGACGGCGCCGCCGGCATGCTCGAGATGCGCCAGGCCGGCGCCTGGAACGTCGCCCAGGACGAGGCAACGTGCGTCGTGTTCGGCATGCCGCGCGAGGCGATCGCCATCGGCGCGGCCCACGAAGTGGGGCCGCTGCAGGCCTTGCCGCGCATGGTCATGGACCAACTGGCCGCGCAAGGCAGCCGGGCGTTGCGCGTTTGATCCGGACGAGGTGCTTTTCAGACCATTTTATCGCCGTAGGGCAACAAAAATGCTATTCTTGAGCCTGTAAAGTGCAGCGCTTACCATCTAACCAGAGTAAAGATTCAAACGGAGTAATTCATGGCTGATCCAAAGATGCGGTTTTTGGTTGTTGACGATTTCTCGACGATGCGCCGCATCGTGCGGAATCTGCTGAAGGAACTGGGTTATGCCAACGTCGACGAGGCCGAAGACGGCGTGATGGCGCTGGCCAAGCTGCGCAGCGAGCAGTTCGATTTCGTGGTGTCGGACTGGAACATGCCGAACATGGACGGCCTGACGATGCTGCAAAACATCCGTGCCGATCCCGCGCTGGCCAAGCTGCCGGTGCTGATGGTGACCGCGGAAGCCAAGAAGGAAAACATCATCGCCGCCGCCCAGGCGGGCGCCAGCGGCTACGTGGTCAAGCCGTTCACGGCCGCGACCCTGGACGAAAAGCTGAACAAGATCTTCGAAAAACTCGACAAAGCCGGAGCCTGAGATGCTTGAGCAGAACCCCGACCAGGGCTCCCACGAGGAGGTCCTGAGCCGGATCGGCCACATGACCCGCGCGCTGCACGAAAGCCTGCGCGGGCTGGGCCTCGACAAGCTGATCGAAAAGGCCGCCAGCGACATCCCGGACGCGCGCGACCGCCTCGACTACGTGGCGCGCCTGTCCGAGCAGGCCGCCAAGAAGGTGCTGGACGCGACCGACTCCGCCTCGCCGCTGCAGGACGCCATCGAGACCCGTTCGGCCGAGCTCGGCAAGAGCTGGCAAGCCCTGCTCGACCATGGCGCAAGCGACGCCGACTGGCGTGCGCTGGCCGCGCGCACCATCGCCTCGCTCGACGAGTCGCGCGCCGCGGCGGTGACCACGCGCGGCGAGCTGATGAACATCATGATGGCCCAGGACTTCCAGGACCTGACCGGCCAGGTGATCGGCCGCATCACGGGCATCGCCCAGAACCTCGAGAAGCAGCTGGTGCAGGTCCTGATCGACTTTGCGCCCAGCGAAATCAAGCGCGAGCTGGACAACGGCCTGCTGAACGGTCCGCAGATCAATCCGGAAGGCCGGAGCGAAGTCGTGGCCGACCAGGGCCAGGTCGACGACCTGCTGGACAGTCTCGGATTCTGAGCGCCGCGCCGCGCAACTTTGCCATAGCTCGGGTAGTCATACCACCGGTTGATCCCACCACGGCGCATCATGCATCAAACAAACTTCATCGTTCGTGAACCGCTGCTGGATGCCAGGCAGCGGGTCATCGGCTACGAACTTTCGTGGCAACAGCAGGACGGCCAGGCCTCCAGTTCCCAGGAGCTGGAGGACCTGGTCGGCTTCGTGGCGGAGCACGTCCAGCACGAAGAGCACGGCTGGCTGCTGCGCGACAAGCTGCTGTTCCTCGACGCGGTGCCGGCCATGCTCAGCACCGATGCGCTGCACGCGCTGCCGCCCGAGAAGACGGTGCTGACTCTTAACATCCGCGACCTGGCCGACACCAGTGTGCGCGCCGCCGTGCAGGCGGTGCGCGCAGGAGGAGTCGGGATCTCGATCCGTGGCGCCGACCTCAACATCCTGGCGCGCAACCTGTCGCCCTACGCCTCCTGGGTCGAAGTGCGCTTCACCGGCGCCGACGTGGGCGAGCAGGCGCGCACCTATGCGGCCGCCAAGCATTCGGCGATGCGCATGGTGGGCCGTCCGGTGGCCACCTGGGCCGATTTCGACGCCTGCGCGGCGCTGGGGCTGGACGCCTTTGTCGGCAAGCTGCACCTGACCCCGCGGCCGGGCAATCCGGTCAAGGGCATGAACCCGACCCAGAGCACGATCCTGCAGCTGATGCAGATGGTGCAGAACAACGATGACGTGCCCAAGCTCGAGGACGTGCTCAAGCGCGATCCTGCGCTCACCTACAAGCTGCTGCGCTTCATCAATTCCGCCGGCTTCGGCGCCGGACGCGAGGTGCAGTCGCTGCGCCAGGCGATCGCGCTGATGGGCTACGCGCCGCTGTACCGCTGGCTGGTGCTGCTGCTGGCCACGGCCAGCCAGAGCGGCTTCTCGCCGGTGCTGATGGAAACCGCCGTCGTGCGCGGCCGCCTGGCCGAGCTGCTGGGCGAGATGCGCCTGGGGCGCGGGGAAGGGGAGAACCTGTTCGTGGCGGGGATGTTCTCGCTGCTGGACCGCCTGCTCGGGCTGCCGATGCAGGAGGTGCTGGAGACCATTCCGCTGCCGGAAGAGGTGGTGCTGGCACTGCTCAAGCGCGAGGGCAAGTATGGGCCCTACCTGGCGCTGGCGGAGGCCTGCGAGCTGAATTCGAACCTGGTGGCCTCGCTGGCGGCGTCGCTGGATATCAGTCCGCTGCAGGTGAACAAGGCGCATCTGTCGGCGCTGGCTTGGGCGCAGAGCGTGGCTGTTTAGGTTTGCTAGCAAACTTGGGTCCCCGCCTGCGCGGGGATGACGGTTTTACAGCTAACGCAGAGCAGCGCAAACGCTGGTTCCGCCCGCTCCCTCAGCACGTCATCCCCGCGAAGGCGGGGACCCAAGTTCCCAAGCTAAATCCGCAGCGATCAAAGCACCGCAAACACCGACCGGAGCTTACCGCGCCCTCCGCTCCGGCACCCCGCTGGTCACGAACCGCTCCAGCGTCTGCTGCATCTGCATCGAAATACTCGCAAAACTGCACCCGATCTGCACCTGATCCCCGAGCAGGAAGGTCTTGAACGGCCGCAGCAGGCGCACCTCCAGGTCCGCGATCAGGGTGAGGGCCGGCCCCAGCTCCAGCCGCGCGCCGGTGATCTTCTTCCCGATCGTCAGCCCGAAGCACTGCTCCGGCGACGCCCGCAGCCCCACGCCGCCCTGCGAAAAGTCGTACAGGGGCAGCTCGTACTGCCGCCCCTGCAGCGCAAAACTGGCCGTGTAGTTCACGCCGACCGGCGTCTCGATCCGCCGTGCCGCCCGCCGGTTCAGCACCAGGCAGGTTTCCGGAAACTCGGCATGCACCTGGCAGGGCCGCCCCGGCAGCTCCGGCCATTCTCCTTCCAGGTCGAACTGCAGCTTGGCATTGCCGCCGATCGAGGCGACGAAGGTCAGCTTGCCCGCCGGCGGCATCTCGCTGCCGGTGAAGTCCAGGACAAAGTGGGGCAGCTCCGGGTCGACCGATTCGACCCGCGCGAGCAAGGGTTCCAGGCAGCCGGCCGGGAAAACGGTGACGGGGTCGCCCCGTTCGGCCAAGGTGGTC
Organism: uncultured Massilia sp.; assembly: GCA_946886065.1. The sequence continues at coordinate 10,134 of CAMPHU010000160.1, forward strand.
AGCGCCTCCCCGATGTCGAAGGGGTCGCGCATCTCGTGCGGCGCGACGTCGCCGCCGATGCGGTTGACGGCGTCGGCGGGCTTGGGCGGGCCCTTGCGGGCAAGGGCGGGGTTGGCGGGAACGTTCACGGCGGGTCCTGGGGCGTGAGATCAGTAAAGCAAACGCCTAATATACGCCCGTTCGCATCGTGTTGCAATTGCGCAAGCTTCAGTGTTGTTTTGCTATCACCGAGGCCTGCGCCGGGCTCAAATCTCGAGATTGTCGATCAGGCGGGTCGAGCCCAGCTTGGCGGCGGCCAGCACCACCAGCGGCTCGCCGCGTTCCATGTCGGCGGCATTCGGCGCCTGCAGGTCGATCCGCTTGCGGATCGAGACATAGTCCGGCTTCCAGCCGCGCCCGGCCAGCTCGGCCATCGCACGCTGTTCGACGGCCACCATGTCATGGTCGCCGCTGCGCACGGCCGCGGCCACGGCGTTCAGCTCGCGGTACAGGACCGGCGCCTCGAGGCGCTCGGCTTCCGACAGGTAGCCGTTGCGCGAGGACAGGGCCAGGCCGTCCTCGGCGCGGAAGGTCTCGGCGCCGATGATCTCGGTCGGCAGGGCGAACTGGCGCGCCATGTTACG
>CAMPHU010000161.1 GCA_946886065.1 uncultured Massilia sp.
TGGTGTCGGCCCAGGTGCCCTCGTCGTTCACGAAGCCGCTGCCGGCCGGCACGTCCAGCGGACGGCGGGTCTTCAGGATCACGGTGCCGCCGATACCGCCTTCGTCGAGGCGGGCTTCGGGGGTCTTGTACAGTTCTGCACTCGACAGCATGTTCGAGGGCATCAGCATGTAGTTGAAGGAACGGGTCGGGTCGCCGTTCGATTCGGCGGTGGCGACGTAGTTGCCGTTCAGCTGGGTCAGGGTCAGTTCCGAGGACAGGCCGCGGACGCTGACGTTCTTGCCTTCGCCGCCGCTGCGGGTGACGATCACGCCCGGCACGCGCTGCAGCGCATCGGCGACGTTCTTGTCTGGGAATTTACCGACGTCTTCGGCGGTGATCACCTCGACGATCGAGTTGGCGCTGCGCTTCTGGTCGAGGCTCTTCTCGATCGCGTAGCGGTAGCCGGTGACGACCACGGTCGCCGCCTGGCTGGCCTCGGCATTCTGCGCGGCCGGCTCGGCGGCAGGCGCCGTCTGCGCATGCGCGCCCATGCTCAACAGGGCCATGGCGACCGCCGTGGCGATCGGCGTCGTGCGCACGACCTGGCGCGAAGCAAGAACTTTCCTGAACATCATGTGAGATCTCCTTATCGTGCCCAGTTGGATGGGCTCTTTTATGTGACGCTACAGAGGACCTTCCGCAAAAGCGGATTGGTGGCAGCCCCGGATTGCGACGAAATACGGCCGGCACCAGTCGCCCTTGAACTTCCCTCGCCCGGTCACGGCCAGTCGGGCAAGTTATCGAGGTGCAAACCGATGGAATGGGTTGGGCGACATTTACTAAACACTTGTGTCGGCGCCCTTTGCCACCTGGTATAGCGCTGCAGCCTGTGGGAGTTATACAAATTCGATGATGGGAACTCAACAAACTTTCAATAAACGGGCGCAGTTTAGCCGCGTTTTCCTAAACAAGAATGTTGCGCAGATACATCAAAACCACCGGTGTTGCACCGTGTTTCGCCAAAAAAGTTAGCGCTAAATTTCAATTTCCAACAGTAAATACAATCACTTACAAATTCCCTATTCGAGAGCCATGGGGCGACGGGCGGGGTTAGGGAGCTTGTTTAGTGCGCAGGCGCGCAACCTGTACCTTTGTGCGTGCCGCCGGCTTCTCCAAAGCCGTATGATGGTCCGGCACCCACCTTTCGACGAAAGGAAGACCATGTCCGAGACCTTCACCGTCCACACCCCCGCCGGCAATGTCGATTGCTACGTGGCCCGCCCCGCCGCCGCCGGCCCGCATCCAGTGATCATCGTGCTGCAGGAGATCTTCGGCGTGAACGCCGGGATCCGCAGCATCGCCGACCATTACGCCTCCCTGGGCTACCTGGCGGTCTGCCCCGACCTGTTCTGGCGCGCCGAGCCGGGCCTGTCGCTGTCCGAGGACAAGGACGGCGACTGGGAAAAGGGCGTCAAGCTCTACCAAAGCTACAACCTGGACTGGGGCGTGCAGGACATTGCCGCCACCATCAGCGCCGCACGCGGGATGGACGGCGCCAGCGGCAAGGTCGGGGTCACCGGCTATTGCCTGGGAGGCTTGATGACCTTCCTGAGCGCCGCGCGCACCGACGGCGACGCCTTCGCCGCCTACTACGGCGGCGGCACCGAGCGCTACCTGCACGAGGCCGACAACATCGGCGCGCCCCTGCTCTACCACCTGGCCGGCGCCGACGAGTTCATGGACCAGGACGCACGGCACCGCATCCATGTCGCGCTGGCCGGCAAGGCGCATGCCGAAGTGCATACCTATCCGGGCTGCCACCACGCCTTCGCGCGTCCCGGCGGCAAGCATTACGACGCGGCGGCCGCCAGCCTGGCCAACAGCCGCACCGAGGATTTCTTCGCGCGCACGCTGCGCTGAGCGCGAGCATCCGCATAGCGCGCCCGGCGCCCGGCCCTATCCCAGCCCGGCCCGGCCCGGCGTCGCCGGGACACAACAGCCTGACGCGACATTTCCCGTTTTTCACTCGCGATTCGGCGCCGAGTGGGATTTTTTGCGCGTTCTTGTTCAAAGCACATCGACACGGATAGATTTGGAGAGTATTTATATGTTGTCGCACGGAATTATTTGGCGCCCACCCTTGGGCCAGACCGCAACGCAACGCGAGGTAGCACATCATGAAACTCTCCAACATGAAAGTCGGCGCCATGCTTGGCGCCGGCTTTACCCTGGTCCTTGGCCTGCTCTGCATCATCATCGCCGGCGCCCTGGTCGGTATGGCCGACATGCGGGAGCGCACGCACCAGATCACGGACGTCAACAACCAGCGCATCGAACTGGCCAATGTCCTGATCGATACGATCCGCAACCGCGCGATCCAGGTCCGCAACATCGCCCTGCTGAGCGAGGACGCGGCGATCGCATCCCAGCAGCGCGCCATGGTCAACGAAGCCGATACCTACGCCAAGGCCTGGAAAGAACTGGTCCCGCTGTTCGAGCTGCCCGGTACCCTGCCGGAGGAAAAGGCGGCGCTCGCGCGCGTGGCCGAGGCGGCGCAGGCCGCCCTCCCCGTGCTCGACAAGGCCACCCGGCTCGGCCTGGCCAGGCAGACCGAACAGACCGCCCAGGTGCTGATCGGCGAACTCAAGCCCCTGCAGGAGCAATGGATCGACACGACCAATGCCCTGATCGTCCTGGAAGGCAAGCTCAACAAGCATGCGGGTGAGGCCTCCCTCGCCGCCTACGAGCGCTCGCGCACCCTGATCATCGGCCTGGGATCCCTGGCGCTGGCGGCCGGTGCGCTGGCCGCCAGCGCCATCACCCGCACCCTGCTGCGCCAGCTGGGCGGCGAGCCGCGCTATGCCGCCGAGGTGGCGGCGCGCATCGCCGCCGGCGACCTGGCGTCTCCGGTCGAACTCAAGGCCGGGGACAGCACCAGCATGATGGCGGCGATGAAGGCCATGCGCGACAAGCTGGCCGACATCGTGGCCCAGGTGCGCAGCGGCACCGACGCGATCGCCTCCAGTTCCTCGCAAGTGGCGGCCGGCAGCCAGGACCTGTCTTCACGCACCGAGCAACAGGCCAGCTCGCTGGAAGAGACCGCTTCGTCGATGGAAGAACTGACCGGCACCGTCAAGCAGAACGCCGACAACGCGCGCCAGGCCAACCTGATGGCCGACGCCGCCTCGAGCGTGGCCCAGAAGGGCGGCGCCGCCATCGGCGAGGTGAGGGGCACGATGGCCGACATCAGTGCTTCGGCCAGCAAGATCCGCGACATCATCGGCGTGATCGACGGCATTGCCTTCCAGACCAATATCCTGGCGCTGAATGCCGCCGTGGAAGCGGCGCGCGCCGGCGAACAGGGCCGTGGCTTCGCCGTGGTCGCGACCGAGGTCCGCAACCTGGCCCAGCGCTCGGCGGGCGCGGCCAGGGAAATCAAGGAATTGATCGAGGATTCGTCCAGCAAGGTCGACAACGGCAGCCGCCAGGTCAACCAGGCCAGCGCCACCATCCTCGAGATCGTCGACAGCGTCAAGCGCGTCACCGACATCATGAGCGAGATCAGCGCCGCCAGCCAGGAACAGACCACGGGCATCGAGCAGATCAACCAGGCCATCGCCTCGATGGACCAGGTCACCCAGCAGAACGCCGCCCTGGTCGAGGAAGCGGCAGCGGCCGCGGAAACCATGCAGGTGCAGGCCGGGCGCCTGAGCGACGCCGTCAGTGTGTTCCGCCTGGACGGCATGCAGGAAGCGGCGCCTCCCGCGGCCGCGGCGTCCAGGGCGCCCCGGCAGCCCGTCGCGTCCAGGCCCGCGCCGAAGCGCCAACTGGCCGCCGCCGGCGCCGACAGCTGGGAAGCCTTCTAGCGCCCTTACTCCCCTCGGCCGCCCGCGGAGCATGGCGGGCGGCGGCCTCCTTTCGACGCCACGCAAGCTGTGACGGCGCCGCCCTTCCTTCGCGCGCACAACCGCCTCTTTTCTTGAACTACGCCAGAGTCCGCTCTCCGGCGCGTTCTACTGTATCGCTTGCTACCGCCCGATGCGCCTGCGACGGGACGTCAATGTAGCCCACCGATACGAAAGGAGAACTCCATGGCAAGTTTCGGAGTGGAAGCGATCCGGTACTTCAATCATGCGCGCGCCGCCGGCGTGAGCACGGCGGGAGACCTGACCTACACCTTCAACCGAAGTAACGGCTTCGATGCGAAGCTGCGTTCCGCCGGGCATACGCGCTCGTTCTACTGGGCCAATACCAATGTCTGGGAAACGGATATTCGAGATACCGACATGGGCGGCGACGACCGCAACTGGGTCGACAATGTCGACCTGTTCTGGATCGAGACCCATGGCGGCCACGAACCCAACGGCAATGCGCGCATGCTCTACGACACCGCGCGCACCAACTGGCGCACCTATTCCAACCAGTGGCAGCTGGGCGAGGACTGGAACAACGAGTGGGTGATGGCCTATTCCTGCGAGACGGTCGACCTGAACCGCGTCACCGGCCTGTGGAACATCTTCGCGCGCATGCACATCTACTGCGGCGCCTGGGGCAATATGTACGACGGCATCACCACCGACGAGTGCGGCGAGGATGTGGCCGACAACCTGACGGATGGCGACACCATCTGCCACGCCTGGCACAACGGCGTCGCGGACTGGTGGGTCGACAACCATCCGATCACGGTCTGCGTGGGCGACGCTGCCACCTGGAACGGCGGCAATATCCGGTGGGACCGTTCCTACCTGAACCGCGACCACCTCTGGGGCGAAGGCAACGTCGACCCCGACCTGGCGCCTGCCCAGCAGGCATGTCTCCTGTGGATGTGGACGGAGGGCTGAGCATGAACCACCAACACCTGATCGACAGCCTGTGCAAGGTCCCGGCCAGCGCCGGCGCCCTGCCCGCGCGCGCCGACATCGTCGCCCTGCGCCAGCTCACCCAGGACGAGATCCGCGCCCGCGTCAAGCGCTTCCTGAACACGATCCAGGAAGGCGGCAACTGCCCCACCGACCGTGCCCACGTGGCCGAGCGCGGCGAGCGCAGCGTCGTGCACCTGCCGGAAGGCGCGCGCGCCGTGGTCTACCATGCCTCGGGCGCGCTGGCATACCGCTCGGGCCTGGCCCCCTTCGCCGCGCCCTTCGAGCGCCTGGAGGAACCCCGCTTCCTGGTGCGCCAGCTAGGCGAGGCGGCCCAGCGCCTGAAGCTGGATTCCTGGCGCGAGGACGGCGGCAGCCTCGCCTTCGAGCGCCTGTGGCAGACCAAGGCGCAAGGCGCGGACCGCGAGGAGCGCGTCTCGCAGCAGCTGCTGGTGCGCGCCACCGGCGCCTGGCGCCATGCGGTGGCCGGGATTCCGGTGCTGGGCGGGGCCTCGGTGGCGCTGACCCTGGCCGGCGACGGCCGGGTCGACGGACTATCGGTGAACGTGCGCCCGCTGCTGGGAGAGAGCCTGGATAACGCCGCCATTGTCACGCAGGAGCAAGCGGCGCGCCAGGTGGTCGAGCGCCTGGTCAGCCTGCTCGGGCGGGCCAAGGAGCCGCTACCGCCCGACGTGATCGACAGCGCCACCATGCAGTTCGGCTACCTGGACACGGGCAGGCGCAAGACCCAGCGCCTGCTGGCTCCCGTGTTCGTGGCGCAGATCGGACTGCGCCACAAGCTGGAGCGCCAGGCCCTGGTCATCGCGGTGCACGCCACCGAACGGCCCTACCTGGAGCTGCCGCTGTTCGGCACGGAAGCCGTCGCCACCCGCTCGCGCGGCGACACCTGCAAGCCGGTGGCCGCCTGAGCCTTTCCGCTGCGCCGGCCGCCTGGACTGAACGCTCAGGCTTCGGCGCAGCGGACTTCCTCCAGCAGCTTGCGGATCTCGGGCACGCAGGATCCGCAGTTGCCGCCGGCGCGCACGCAGGCGCTCACCTCGCCCGAGGTCTTCAAGTCCTTGTCCCTGATCGCCAGCATGATGGTGTTGCGGCCCACGCCGAAGCAGGAGCACACGGTCGGCCCCGGGTCGGGCCCTTGTTTTGGCGCGCGGGCCGCCAGCAAGGTGGCGCGTTCGAGGGCCCCCAATTCGTCCAGCGCGAACAATCCTCCCAGCCAGGCGCGCGACGGCAGGTCCGGGCGGCGCGAGACGAACAGGCAGGCCTGCAGGCGGCCGCCAAGCACCAGCGCGGCGCGCAGCATGCCTTCGGCCTTGTCTTCGTAGTCGATCCAGTCGGCGTCGTCGTCCGCGTTCAGGAGCGCGCGCGCCCATGCCGGCGACACCGGCTCGCGTCCGCCCAGCTCGTAGCGCACGAAGCCGCTGCCGCGCACCCGCGTCCAGTTGGCGATGCGCGCCAGGCCGAGCTCTTCGCGGCTGAGGATGAAGCCATGCCAGGCCACGCCGAAGGGCTCGACCCGCACCGGCGTGTGCTTGAATTCCGGCTCGCCCGACACCGGGTCCACTTCCGGATTGACCAGCGCGCCGACGCGCGCGTCCGAGGCGGTCTGGCCGCTCCAGTGGATGGGCACGAACACCGAGCCGCGCGCGATGCCGCCTCCGTGGGCCACGCGCGCCACCATCGCGCCCCACCGGCTGGTGACGCGCGCCAGTTCGCCCTCGCGCACGCCGGCCAGCAGCGCGTCGTGCGGGTGCAGGTCGACGAAAGGTTCCGGCGCGTGCCCGGCCAGGCGCGGCGACTTGCCGGTGCGCGTCATGGTGTGCCATTGGTCGCGCATACGGCCGGTGTTGAGCGCGAGCGGGAACTCGCCGCCCGGCGCGTGCTTTGGCAGGCGCGGCGCGGTCCGCACGAAGCGCGCGCGACCGCCCGGATGCGAAAAGCCGCCTTCGGCGAACATGCGGACCTTACCCAAGGGCCACTGGACCGGTTCGAGCGCATCGTAGGCGCTGCGGTCCATGCCGGCCAGCGGATCGAGGCGGAAGGCGCGCGGCAAGTCGTCCGGCGCATTGCGCCACCCGGAAAGGCGCGCATGCTCGTCGAAGATCTCGTGCGCGCCCAGGTAGTCGAATCCCGCGTAGCCCATGCGCTGGGCCACGCCGCACAGCGCCTGCCAGTCGGCGCGCGCCTCGCCCGGCGCGGGCAGGAAGGCGCGCTGGCGCGAGATGCAGCGCTCGGAATTGGTCACCGTGCCGTCCTTCTCGCCCCAGGCCAGGGCCGGCAGCAGCACGTCGGCATAGGCGGCGGTATCCGTGTCGCCGACGACGTCGGACACCACCACCAGCTCGCAAGCCTCGAGCGCGCGCCGCACCTGGTCGGCGTCGGGCAGGCTCACCACCGGGTTGGTGGCCATGATCCACACCGCCTTGACCCTGCCTTCCTCCACCGCGCGGAACAGGTCGACCGCCTTCAGGCCCTGCTTGCCGGCGATGCGCGGCGCGTCCCAGAAGCCGCGCACGGCCTCGCGGTGGGCAGGGTTGTCGATGTCCAGGTGGGCGGCCAGCATGTTGGCCAGGCCGCCTACCTCGCGCCCGCCCATGGCGTTGGGCTGGCCGGTCAGGGAAAACGGCCCCATGCCGGGCTTGCCGATGCGCCCAAGGAGCAGGTGGCAATTGATGATGGCGTTGACCTTGTCGGTGCCGCTGGTCGACTGGTTGACCCCCATCGAGAAGGCGGTGACGGTCTTCGGCGTGCTCGCGAACAGGGCGTAGAACTCGTGCAGCAAGGCGGGATCGATGCCGCAGGCGGCGGCCGCCTCCTCCGCATCCCCGGCTGCGGCCAGCGCGTCTTCCAGCCCTTCGGTGTGGGCGGCGACATAGGCCTGGTCGGCCAGGCCGTTTTGCGCCAGATAGCTCAGCAGGCCATTGAACAGCCAGACGTCCGTGCCCGGCTTGATCGGCAGGTGGAGGTCGGCCAGCTCGCAGGTGGCGGTGCGGCGCGGATCGACCACCACGATGCGCAGCCCGGGACGCGTCTCCCTGGCCTTGGCGATGCGCTGGAACAGGGTCGGATGGCACCAGGCCGCGTTGGAGCCGACCAGCACGATCAGGTCCGCCAGTTCGAAGTCCTCGTAGCAGCCGGGCACCACGTCCTCGCCGAAGGCGCGCTTGTGCCCGGCGACAGCGGAAGACATGCACAGGCGCGAATTGGTGTCGATGTTGGCGCTGCCGACGTAACCCTTCATGAACTTGTTGGCGACGTAGTAATCCTCGGTCAGGAGCTGGCCTGAGACGTACAGGGCCACGGCGTCCGGGCCGTGTTCGGCGATGATCGCGGACAGCTTGCCGGCCACGGTGCCGAGCGCCTCGTCCCAGCTTGCCTGGCGCAGCCCGCCCTCCTCCCGGACCGCCGGATGCAGCAGGCGCCCGTCGAGGCCGAGCGTCTCGCCCAGGGCCGAGCCCTTGACGCACAGGCGGCCGCGGCTCGCCGGGTGCAGGAGGTCGCCTTCGATCAGCGCACCCGCGCCGCCGGCGGGAGTGGCCTTGACGCCGCAGCCGACGCCGCAGTAGGGGCAGGTGGTGCGGACCGGTTTGAGGTGCATTTCCATCTTGATTCCTTCAGGCGGCTTCGCACAGCGCCGGCCCGAACAGCAGCCGGTCGCGGAAAGCGGTGATGTCGGCCCCGCGCTGGATCAGCTCGAAGTACCAGGGGCCGTCCGAGACGTCGCCGTACAGCACCGCGCCGGTGACGCGGTTCCCCGCCAGCACCAGGCGCTTGTACACGCCCGCGCGGCGGTCGCGCAGCACCAGGTCTTCGCTGCCGGCGCCGCCGACGATGTCGCCGGCCGAGTACAGGTCGATGCCGGTGACCTTGAGCTTGGTGGCGGTGGCCTGCTGCACGTAGCGGCGGTGGCCCAGGCCGGCCAGGTGGGCCGCGCAGACGCGCGCCTGGTCCCAGATCGGGGCCACCAGGCCGAAGGTGTTCTTGCGGTGCTGGATGCACTCGCCCACGGCGTAGATGCGCGGATCGTAGGTTTGCAGGGTGTCGTCGACCACCACCGCGCGCTCCACGTGCAGGCCGGCCGCGCGGGCCAGCGCCACGTTCGGGCGCACGCCGGCCGCCATGACCACCAGGTCGGCCGCGCATTCGCTGCCGTCCTTGAAGCGCACGCCCTCGACCTTGTCCGTCCCCAGGATGGCTTCGGTCTGGCTCGACAGCAGGATGTGCAGGCCGCGGTGTTCCAGTGCGCCCTTCAGCAGCAGCGAGGCATCGCTGTCGAGCTGCTGGTTGAGCAGGCTGTCGGTCAGGTGCACGACCGTGACTTCCATCCCGCGCCGCAGCAGGCCGTTGGCCGCTTCCAGGCCCAGCAGGCCGCCGCCGATCACGACCGCGCGGCCGCCGGCGCGCGCCGCCTGCAGCATGGTCTCCACGTCGTCCAGGTCGCGGAAGCCCACCACGCCCTGCAACTGGGCGCCCGGGACCGGCACGATGAAGGGCTGGGAGCCGGTGGCCAGCAGCAGCCTGTCGTAGGCCACTTCGCGGCCGCTGGCCGCGCGCACGGTGCGGCGCCGGCGGTCGATCGCCACCACCGGGTCGCCCGCGTGCAGGGTAATGCCGTGCTCCGCATACCATTCGCGGGTGTGCAGCACGATCTCGTCGAAAGCCTTTTCGCCGGCCAGCACCGGCGAGAGCATGATGCGGTTGTAGTTCACGCGCGGTTCGAGGCCGAACACGGTGATGTCGTACATGCCGGGCGCGAGCGCCAGCAATTCCTCGACGGTGCGCATGCCGGCCATGCCGTTGCCCACCACCACGAGTTGAGGTTTTACGCTGCGATCCATACCTTGCCCCCTTCGAGGCGCGCCGGGTAGCTGGCCACCGAGCGTTCGGGCGCTTCCAGGCATTCGCCGCTCTGCAGGTCGAAGTGCTGCTTGTAGATCGGCGAGGCGACCACGATGCGTTCGCCGATGCTGCCCACCAGGCCGCGCGAGAGCACGGCGGCTTCCGAATTCGGATCGTAGTTATCGATGGCGAACACGCGCGGCTGTTCTTCGCCGAGACGGAACACCGCTACCTGGCGGCCGTTCAGCAGCGCGGCCACGCCGGTGTCGGGGACGATCTCGTCGATGGCGCAGATTGCGGTCCAGTTGTCGAGTTGTAGATCACGGTGCATGAGGGTTCTCCTGAATTATGCTGCGTTGGCGATGGGGATGACGCGGCGCCGTTCGTCCGGATCGGCCGGGCGGATCTGGCCGCGCTCCGGCACGAACACGACGTTCTCGTCGCCCTGCTCGCTGTTGACGAAATGACGGAAGCGGCGGCGCACGGCCGGGTCGGTGACGGCTTCCTTCCATTCGCAGGCATAGGTGTCGATCACGTGCTGCATCTGCGCCTCCAGCTCGGCAGCGATGCCCAGCTTGTCCTCGATCACGACCTGCTTCAGGTAATCCAGCCCGCCCTCCAGGTTTTCGCGCCACACGCTGGTGCGCTGCAGGCGCTCGGCGGTGCGTACGTAGAACATCAGGAAGCGGTCGATGTAGCGCACCACGGTGGCGTCGTCGAGACTTGATGCGATCAGCTCCGCGTGGCGCGGCTTCATGCCGCCGTTGCCGCACACGTAGAGGTTCCAGCCCTTGTCGGTGGCGATCAGGCCCACGTCCTTGCCCTGGGCTTCCGCGCATTCGCGGGTGCAGCCGGAGACGCCGAACTTGATCTTGTGCGGGGCGCGCAGGCCCTTGTAGCGGTTCTCCAGCGCGATGGCGAAGCCCACGCTGTCGCCCACGCCGTAGCGGCACCAGGTGGAGCCGACGCAGGACTTCACGGTGCGCAGCGACTTGCCGTAGGCGTGGCCGGATTCGAAGCCGGCCGCGATCAGCT
>CAMPHU010000162.1 GCA_946886065.1 uncultured Massilia sp.
TCTTCTTGTACATCAGCGGCTGGGTCAGGGCCGGGGTGTCCTGCTCGTTGTGGCCCAGCTTGCGGTAGCAGATGATGTCGACCACGACATCCTTGCCGAACTCGACGCGGTAGTCGAGGGCAATCTGGGTCGCCAGCACGACGGCTTCCGGATCGTCGGCGTTCACGTGCAGCACCGGCGCTTCGATCATCTTGACCACGTCCGAGCAGTACAGGGTCGAACGCGCGTCGCGCGGATCGGAGGTGGTGAAGCCGATCTGGTTGTTGATGACGATGTGGACGGTACCGCCGGTGCCGTAGCCGCGGGTCTGGGCCAGGTTCAGGGTTTCCATGACCACGCCCTGGCCGGCGAATGCCGCGTCGCCGTGCACCAGGATCGGCAGCACTTCCTTGCCCTGGCGGTCGCCGCGGCGTTCCATGCGCGCCTTGACCGAACCTTCGACGACCGGGTTGACGATTTCCAGGTGAGAAGGATTGAACGCCAGCGACAGGTGGACCGGACCGCCCGGGGTCGAGATGTCGCTCGAGAAGCCCTGGTGGTATTTGACGTCGCCCGCCGGCAGGTCGTCGGCGTGCTTGCCTTCGAATTCTTCGAACAGGTCGGCCGGGCTCTTGCCCAGGGTGTTGACCAGGACGTTCAGGCGGCCGCGGTGGGCCATGCCGATCACGATTTCCTGGACGCCCTTTTCACCGGCGCGCTGGATCAGTTCGTCCATCGAGGCGATGAAGGATTCGCCGCCTTCCAGCGAGAAGCGCTTGGCGCCGACGTACTTGGTGTGGAGGTAGCGCTCCAGGCCTTCGGCCGCGGTCAGGCGCTCGAGGATGTGCTTTTTCTTTTCGGCGCTGAAGGTCGGGGTCGAGCGGATCGACTCCAGGCGCTCCTGCAGCCAGCGCTTCTCGGTCGGGTCGCTGATGTACATGAACTCAGCGCCGATCGAACGGCAGTAGGTGTCGCGCAGCATGTTCAGGATGTCGCGCAGCGAGGCGGTTTCCTGGCCAAAGTAGGTGTTGCTGATATTGAAGACCGTGTCCTGGTCCGCGTCGGTGAAGCCGTAGAAGCTCGCATCGAGTTCCGGCAGGGGCGGACGCTCCTGGCGCTGCAGCGGGTCCAGGTTGGCCCAGCGCGAACCGAGGTAGCGGTAGGCGGCGATCAGCTGGGTGACGGCGACGCGCTTGCGGCCCATTTCGACGTCGGAGCTGGCGCTCACGGTACGGATCGGGCCTTGCTTGGCGCGTTCCGCGAACGAGGCGACCACCGAGGAGTGAACCACGTCGGGGCGGCTGGAGCCGTCGACCGCAGGCACGTGCTGCATCTGGTCGAAGTAGGCGCGCCAGTTTTCCGGCACCGAACCCGGGTTGTTCAGGTAGGCCTCGTACAACTCTTCCACGTACGGCGCATTACCGCCGAACAGGTACGAGTTCGCGTTATATTGCTGCATCATTTGTTGCTCACCTTTCTTCGCGCTTCGCGAGTATGGGGCGGGTTGGTTTAACCTTCCGCGACACGGCCTGACCGGTTAGCGGATCGCACTTACTACATCAAGTTGTGGGGGAAGGACTGAATTCTGTACGCTAACACGCACGCTTTTGCGCACTCTCCTGCCAATTAGCGCACGATATTGTAACGCATCAGCTCACGCAAGGCTGACAGCGTCCAGAGAAATTATTTATCAGAGAAGGAAAACTGATATTGCCCGGTTGACCACGTAAATGATAATCGTTATCATTTGCAAATGCGCCCGACCGTTACCTCTACCTCTGCCCCAGCGCCGGCTTCCGCCCTCCCCGGCGCACGCCGCGCCATGTGGTTAAAACAATTACATCAGTGGCATTGGATCAGCTCCGCGCTCTGCCTGATGGCGATGTTGCTTTTTAGCATCACCGGCTTCACCCTCAACCATGCGGCCCAGATCGAGGCCAAGCCGCAAGTCACCCGCCTCAAGGCCAGCCTGCCCGAGCCGCTGCGCGCCCAACTGGCCGCCTACGCCGGGGAACATGCCGACGCCGAAGTGCCCCTGCCCGCCGAGCTGGCCGACTGGGCCAACAACGCCTTCCCGGTCGACGTGCGCGGCAAGCGCGCCGAGTGGAGCGAAGAAGATGCCTACGTCGCCCTGCCCCGCCCCGGCGGCGACGCCTGGCTGCGCATCGCGGCGGACGGCAGCGCGGAGTACGAGCGAACCGAGCGCGGCTGGATCAGCTGGCTCAACGACATGCACAAGGGCCGCAACACCGGCGCCGTGTGGAGCTGGTTCATCGACATCTTCGCGCTCGCCTGCCTGGTCTTCTGCATCACCGGTTTCCTGATCCTGAAATACCACGCCGCCAACCGGCCCTCGACCTGGCCGGTGATCGGCTTCGGCATTCTGCTGCCCGCCGTGCTGGCGCTTCTGTTTGTTCATTGAATAAAACCACCTTCCCTCACCTTCCTAATCTAAGGCACCCCGATGAAACTGTCTCACTCGCTCGCGTTGACCCTGCCGCTGGCATCCGGCTGGGCCATGGCCGCCGACCTGTCCGTGAAGTTCGAACTGCCGCAGCTGAACGTGGCCGAATACCACAAGCCTTATGTGGCGGTGTGGATCGAGCGCGCGGACCAGACGGTCGCGTCGAACCTGGCTGTGCTGTACGACGTCAAGAAGAAGGACAAGGCGGGCGAGAAGTGGGTCAAGGACCTGCGCACCTGGTGGCGCAAGGCCGGCCGCGACGCCAGGCTGCCGATCGACGGCGTGAGCGGCGCGACCAAGGCGGCGGGCACCCACACCCTGTCCTTCGGCCCGGCCGTCAACGGGCTGGACAAGCTTCCCGCCGGCGACTACAAGCTGGTCATCGAAGCGGCGCGCGAAGCGGGCGGCCGCGAACTGGTCAAGGTCCCGTTCGCCTGGCCGGCCAAGGGCAAGCTGGCGGCGAATGCGGCCGGCAAGGAAGAACTCGGCGCAGTCTCGATCCAAGTCCAATAAGGAAGACCTCCATGCAAACCCGTATCCTGAAGCACACCGTCCTGGCCCTGGCATTGGCCGGCCTGTCCCTGTCGGCCAGTGCCCACCGCGGCTGGATCAAGCCCAGCGCCACCCTGGTCGAGAAAGAAGAAGCCTGGGTCACCATCGACGGCGCCGTGTCGGAAGGCCTGTTCGACTTCGACCACGTTCCGCTGCGCATGGACGGCCTCAGCGTCACCGATCCGGACGGCGCCAGCGCGCCGGCGCAAGGCGCGGTGCTCGGCAAGCTGCGCAGCACCCTCGACCTGCGCATGCCCAAGGACGGCACCTACCGCCTGGCCCTGGTCAGCAACAACGCCATGGGCAGCTACAAGCTGAACGGCGAAGTGAAGCGCTTCCGCACCCTCGAGGCCAACCTGTCGAAGGAGATCCCGCAGGGCGCGCAGGAGGTCAAGACCACCATCACCGCCACCCGCCTGGAGACCTTCGTCTCGGCCAACAAGACTTCAAACGGCGCGCTCAAGCCGAGCGGCCAGGGCCTGGAACTGGTGCCGGTGACCCACCCGAACGAACTGCATGCGGGCGAGACCGCGCGCTTCCGCTTCCAGCTGGACGGCAAGCCGCTGGCGAACTTCCCGTTCAGCATGGTGCCGGGCGGCGTCAAGTACCGCGGCACCCTGGGCGAACTGCGCTTCACGACCGACGCCAAGGGCGAAGCCAGCTTCACCCTGCCGGCCGCGAACATGTACTGGCTGACCGCCAAGTTCCCGGTCGAGCAGCAGAAGGGGCCGTCGGACGCGGCCGGCGATACCCGCCGCTACAGCTATTCGGCCACCCTGGAAGTGCTGCCCCAGTAAGCATGCGCGACGTCCTCGTCCCGCTGGATATCGACATGGCGCTGCCGCCGCCCGGCAGCGTGCTGCGGCGCGCCGCGGGCAGGTCGATGGGGACCGACTGGTCGGTGCGCCTGATGCTGCCGGAAGGCGTCGACGGCGCCGCCCTGGCCCAGGCCCTGCAGCGCGAGCTGGACGCGATCGTGGCCCAGATGAGCCACTGGGAAGCCGACTCTCTGCTGTCGCGCTACAACCGCGCCGAGGCAGGCAGCTGGCATGCGCTGCCGCCGCAGTTCTTCGAGGTGGCGGAGTACGCGCTGCGGGTGGCCGGCGACAGCGGCTGGGCCTACGATCCGGCCGCCGGGGCGCTGGTCAACCTGTGGGGCTTCGGCGCGGCGGGGCGCTATGACCAGGCAGGCTTCTATGCCCCTGCGCCGGAGGCCATCGCCGCCGTGCAGTCCCGGCGCGCGGCGAGCCGCCCGGTCCTCGACCGCGAAGGACGCCACCTGCTGCAGCCGGGCGGCGCCATCCTCGATTTCTCTTCCGTGGCCAAGGGCTATGGCGTGGACCGCCTGGCCCTCTGCTTCGGGCAGCATGGCGTGCACCACTACGTCGCCGAAGTCGGCGGCGAGCTGCGCGGCGCAGGCATGAAGCCGAACGGCGAACCGTGGTGGGTCGAAATCGAAGGCGTGCCCGATGCGGTCAAGGCCGCCGAGCAGCCGGTGCTCGCCCTGCACGGACTGGCGGTCGCCACCTCGGGCGACTACCGGCGCTGGTTCCACCATGGCTTGACGCGCGCTTCGCACACGCTCGACCCGCGCACCGGCCGGCCGGTCGCCAACGGCCTCGCTTCGGTGACCGTGGTGGCCGAGACCTGCATGGCGGCCGACGCGCTGTCCACCGCCCTGACCGTCATGGGCCCTGAGGAAGGACGGCGCTTCGCCGACGCGCGCGGCATCGCGGCGCGCTTCCTGGCGCGCGGCCCCGGCGCCCTGACCGAAACCACGACCGCCGCCTGGCGGTCCCTGCTCCAATGATGCTGACGATCGACCCCATGCGCTGGGGCAGCGCCCTCGCGCTGTCCGGCACCTACCTGGCCATGTGCCTGGCCATCTGGCGCGCCCGCGCGGCCACCAGCCAGCTCGACGCGGCGCCCGCCGACTGGCTGGTCGTGTATGCGAGCCAGACCGGCAGCGCCGAATACCTGGCGCGCCGCACCGCCGAGACGCTGGCGACCTCCGGGCTGGATGCGCGCGCCGTCTGCATGTCCACGTTCGATGCGCAGGCGCTGAGCCGGTCGCAGCGCATCCTGTTCATCGCCAGCACCTACGGCGAAGGCGATGCGCCCGACAGCGCGGCGCGCTTCGCGACTCATACGGTCAATGCGGCCATGGGCGCCACGCCCGACCTGACTGAGCTCCACTATGCGGTGCTGGCGCTGGGCGACAGCACCTATGCGAATTACTGCGGCTTCGGCCGCCAGCTCGACGGCTGGCTGAAGGCGCGCGGCGCCACGCCCCTGTTCGAGCTGATCGAGGTCGACCGCGGCGCGCCGGCGGCTCTCAGCGCATGGCAGCACCAGCTCAGCCGCCTGGGCGGCACCAGCGACCTGCCCGACTGGGAGGCGCCCGGGTATGGCGAGTGGCGCATCGCCGACCGCAGCCTGATGAATCCCGGCAGCGCGGGCGCCCCGCTCTACCGCATCGCCCTGACGCCGGTGCACGGCGGGCTGCCCGCGTGGCAGGCCGGCGACCTGGCCCAGGTCAGCGCGCCAGGCGACCCGGATCATCCGCGCGAGTATTCGGTGGCCTCGCTGCCGGCGGAAGGAAGGCTGGAACTGATGGTGCGCCTGCAGCGGCGCGAAGACGGCACGGCCGGCGCGGCCTCCGGCTGGCTATGCGAACAGGCGGCAAGCGAGGACATCGTGCGGCTGCGCATGCGCGCGCACGAGCGCTTCCGCCTCGGCGCCAACGCCCGCCGTCCACTCATCGCGATCGGCAACGGCAGCGGACTGGCCGGCCTGCGCGCCCTGCTCAAGGAACGCATCGACGCGGGCGTGCACGACAACTGGCTGCTGTTCGGCGAGCGCAACGCGGCCCACGACTTCCTGTGCCGCGCAGAGCTGGAGCAGTGGCTGTCCACGGGCGCATTGACGCGCCTGGACCTGGCCTTCTCGCGCGACCAGGAGAGCCCGCGCTACGTGCAGCACCTGCTGCGCGAGCAGGCCGACGTGCTGCGCGCATGGGTGGCGGACCATGCCGCGGTCTATGTCTGCGGCAGCCTGCAGGGCATGGCGGGAGGCGTGCACGATGCGCTGGTAGAACTGCTCGGCAAGGACACGGTCGACAAGCTGGCCGGCGAGGGCCGCTACCGGCGCGACGTCTACTGAAATCCGAACGCGAAAAGCCGCCGGCACCCGCCGGCGGCTTGCGACATCAGGCGCGCTTAGCGCTTGTCGTCGTTCTTGTGGCTCTGGCGGCCGGCCTCGGCATGCTGTTCCGGCGAGCCGCCCTGGGTACCCCTGCCACCCTGGTTGCCAACCTGGTTGCCGCCCTGGTTGCCACCCTGGTTGCCGCTCTGCTGGCTGCCCCGGCCGCCGGATTGCTGGTTGTCGTTCTTGTGGCTCATCGAGCCGGCACGGCGTGCCTCTTCCGACGTGAACTCATGGGCATTGCCCGATGCGTGTGCGGCACGTCCGCCTTCGCTGGCGATTTCACGCTGCTTTTGCGGATCCATCGATGCGAAACCGCGGTTGCTGGTATCGCCGCTCTGTTGGCTGCCCTGGTTGCCCTGGTTGCCCTGCTTGTTGTTGCCGCCTTGGTTGTTCGATGCCATGATTGCCTCCTATCATTGTGAACAGATCAGCCATGTGGCTGAAGTCGGACACCCATCGTAGTCATCCCGACCAGCCCTGAACACTAAAAATGGCGGGTGCGCCTGTAGGAATGCACGCCGGTCCTCCCGCGGTTTTCTCCGTCGGAATCCGGGGAAGCAATGTGTCTGAATTTCATGCACGATCGCTCTTTTTAGCATGGCAATTACTATTGCCGACCATTTATAGTTTATTTGTACTACAACCAGAACCGTATTTACACTAGACAACGTGAGAGTTTCCATCGGAGTCCGCCTGTTCGCCTCGGTGCTGCTGGCCATCCTGGCCGTCGCCGCCAGCGGCGTTGTCTTGCTGCGGCAGAACGTCCTAGCCAGTTTCGGCGACTACGCCGTGGCCATCGAACTGGATCGCCTGGACGAGCTGTCGGCCTCGCTGGCCCAGCAATACCGCAGCCGCGGCGGGTGGGATTTCCTGCCCGCGGACGACGGACGCCGCCAGTGGATCGCGCAGGAACTGGCCCGGCTGCAAGATGCGCGTGAGCGCGGCGCACCCCGGCTGTTCACTGCCCCGCCGGCGCCGCCCGCGCCGCGCGCGCCGGCAGTGTCGGCAGCCGCGCCGGTGGCGCCCGCTGCCCCGGCGCCGCCCGCACCGCCTGCTCCGCCGCTGCCGCCCCTGGCCCCTCCCGCAGTCCCGGCGCCCGGCGCGCCCGGCGTGCCCGCTGACCTGCACGAGCGCGTGACCCTGCTCGACGCCCAGGGCCGCTACCTGGCCGGACGCGTGCCGGGCACGCTGCCGCTGGCGCGGCGCGCGATCACGGTCGACAACAAGACGGTCGGCTACCTGGGCGTGGCGCGCAGCCACCAGCCCAGCGATGCTATGGCCTATGCCTTCCTGGCCGAGCTGCGCGCCAGCCTGTGGATGATCGGCGCGGCGGCGGTCGTGCTGAGCGCGCTGGCCGCCGTCCTGCTGGCGCGGCACTTCCGCCGGCCCATCGACCGCCTCGCGCGCGGCGCCGGCGAGCTTGCGGCGGGCAACTACGCCGTCCGCCTGCCGCACGAACGCAGCGACGAGCTGGGCGACCTGGCGCGCCACTTCAACGCCCTGGCCGAGCGCCTGTCGCAGGCCGAGACGGCGCGCCGCCAGTGGGTAGCGGACACCTCGCACGAACTGCGCACGCCGCTGGCCGTGCTGCGTGCCCAGCTGGAAGCGATCCAGGACGGCGTGCGCAGCGCCACGCCAGACACGGTCGCGGCCATGCTGCGCCAGGTGCTGGCCCTGAACAAGCTGATCGACGAGCTGTATGCGCTGGCGCGCGCCGACGTCGGCGAACTCGCGGTCCGCTGCGAAGCGCTCGACCTGTGGCAACTGGCGGGAGGCGAAGCGCAGGCCTTCGCCGAACGCATCGCCGGCGCCGGGCTGGCGCTCGAGATCGGCCCGGCGCCGCCGCGCGCGCTCGTTCTGGCCGACCCCGACCGTATGCGCCAGGTGCTCGACAACCTGTTCGAGAACAGCCTGCGCTACACCTCGCCTGGGGGGCGCGTGCGCCTGCAGGCGCACGCCGACGAGCGCAGCCTGCACCTGACGCTCGACGACAGCGCGCCCGGCGTGCCGGACGAGGCCCTGAGCCGCCTGGCGGAACGCTTCTACCGCGTCGACGCCTCGCGCAGCCGTGCGCATGGCGGCGCCGGACTCGGCCTGGCCCTGTGCCGGCGCCTGCTCGAGGCCCAGGGCGGCAGCCTTGGCTTCGCCCATTCGCCGCTGGGCGGCCTGCGCGTGACGCTCAGTGTTCCCCAGGCTCCCGGGGAGAGCGCATGACGACCCTGATGATCGTCGAGGACGAGCCGGAACTGGCGGCCCTGGTGGCGGACTATGCCCGCGCCGCCGGCTACGAGCCGCTCGTCTTCGGCGATGGCGCGCTGGCGCTGGAAGCGATCCGCGCCGCCCCGCCGGCGCTGGTGGTGCTCGACCTGATGCTGCCCGGCCTCGACGGCCTGGCGCTGTGCCGCGCCGTGCGCGCGTTTTCGGAGCTGCCGATCGTAATGGTGACGGCGCGCGTCGAGGAGATCGACCGCCTGCTGGGCCTGGAAAGCGGCGCCGACGACTACCTGTGCAAGCCCTTCAGCCCGCGCGAGCTGATGGCGCGCATCAAGGCCATCCTGCGCCGCGCCGGCCAGGCCGCGCCCACGCGGCCGATGGAGCTCGACGAAGGCGCGCGCCGGGCCAGGGTGCACGGCAAGGCGCTCGACCTGACGCCGAGCGAGTACGCGATCCTCGCTGCGCTGGCGCGCCGCCCGGGCCAGGTGCTGTCGCGCGCCCAGCTGCTCGACGCCGCGCGCGCCGACAGCCTGGACGCGACCGACCGCGCCATCGACAGCCACATCAAGAACCTGCGACGCAAGATCGACGCGGCCGCGCCCGGCCTGGAAGCGATCCGCTCGATCTACGGGCTCGGCTACCGCTACGACGGCTAGCCGCCTCCATCTTTCCTCCACATTTGCGGTGCAGGATGCACTCCATGGCCAGCCGCGGAGCGCGGGCCGCAACGATAAGGAGAACACCATGAAGAAGACCCTCGTCCTGTGCCTGCTCGGGCTGCTGTGCGGCAGCGCCGCCGCGCAACAGAAGGAAGCGGCCGAAGCGGGCAAAGGCCGCGTCTGGATCAACTGCGACAAGGCCGACGAAGACTGCCCGGCGCCGCCTGCACCACCTGCGCCTCCTGCACCACCGGCAACGCCGGCGCCCCCGGCCCCGCCGCCGTCCGTGTACAGCCCGGGCTTTGCACCCGACCCGCCTGCCCTTCCGGCCATGCCGACGATGACGGCCCCGCCGGCGCCGCCGGCGCCCCCTGCCCCGCCGCCGCCGCCCGTGGTGCCGGATGCCGCCCATGCCGCCTGCGCCGACAAGGCGCCGGGCAGCAGCCTGACCTGGTCGCCCGCGAAGGGCGAAACGATGACCGGCGTGTGCGTACGCAAGGCGGGCCGGATGGAGTTCCGCCTGCGCGAGTACCGCAGGTCGCACTGAGTCGGGCGCAGCGCCGGGCGGCGGTGGACTTTGGCGTCTAGATCATTTAATCTAGATCCATGAGCACCAACGCCGCCCCACCGAAGCCGACCCCGTCCGAGCTTGAAATGCTGCGCCTGCTGTGGCAGCTCGGCCCGGCCACCGCGCGCCAGGTCCACGAAGCCGCGGTCGCCACGCGGCCCGACATGGGCTATGCCAACGTGCTGCGCCTGCTGCAGGTGATGCATGCCAAGGGCCTGCTGCAGCGCGATGAAAGCGCCCGCGCCCACGTCTACGCGCCTGCGCAGCCGCAGGACAGCCTCCAGACCAGCCTGATCAAGGAACTGATCCACAAGGCCTTCGCCGGTTCCGGCAAGGAACTGGTGCTGGCGGCGCTGCGCGGCCACGTGAGCCGGAAGGAACGCAAGGAAATCCAGGAATTGCTGAAGCGCGAGCAATGAATACGGTGCCCAAGCGTCCGGTGCCGCCGGTCCAGCCGGAGCTGGAAGACTGCTGCCGCAGCGGCTGCGTGCCTTGCGTGTTCGACCTCTACGAAGACGCGCTGGCGCGCTACGAAAAGGAGCTGGCGGCCTACGAGGCCGCGCTGGCGGCGCAAGCCGTCAACGCAGTCCCCGGGCCAGCGCCACGGCATTGACGCCGCCCAGGGCGCCCGCTTCGTGGCCATACGTCAGCGTCAACAATCGTCCCTCCTTCACCCACACGACTTCCTCGACCGTTCGTCCGCCCCCGTCCGTGAACACGACCGGGACTGCGGCTTGCCCGCCGATGAAGACGTTCACCGCGTCCCTGAGCATGCTGAACATGCCGTCCGTCGCGTCCAGGTCGATCTCGGTCAGGCGGAATTGGCCGACGCCGTCGATGCGGAAGAAGCGTTCCAGCCCGGTCCGGCCGTGCGGGAACAAAGCTCAGCGCCAGGCGCGACGCGTCGCTGGACAGCTGCGGCGCGCGCGGCGGCCGCGCGGCATCATGTTCGGCGCGCACAGCTTGTTCGGCGATGGCCGCCCGGACAAAGCCGAGCTGCGCATGGAATTGGCGCACCTCCTCCGGTGAC
>CAMPHU010000163.1 GCA_946886065.1 uncultured Massilia sp.
GCGAAACCCCACCCGAGTGATCTCGGGTGGGGTTTTTTGCTTTGGGCGGCCGGAACCCAAGTTCGACGCCGCATGCAAGCCGCAGAAGCTCATGCATGCACAATTCCCGCTTGCGCCGCCCACTGCGCCAAACTACTCTTTTTAATCGCCGCCGCCATCAGGTCCGGGAACAGATCCGGCGTACAAGCAAACACCGGCGCCCCCATCGCAGCCAGCTTCGCGGCATTCTCCCGGTCATACGACGGCGCCCCGCGATCGTCGAGCGCCAGCAGCACGATCAGCTGCACGCCGCTCGCCACCAGATAGGCTGCCCGCTTGAGCATCTCCGCATTATTCCCGCCTTCATACAAATCGCTGATCAACACGAAGATCGTGTCTTTCGGCCGCGTCACCAATCCCTGGCAGTAGCCCAAGGCCCGATTGATATCCGTCCCGCCGCCCAGCTGGGTCCCGAACAGGACCTCGACCGGGTCGTGAAGCGTCGGCGTCAAGTCCACGACCGCCGTATCGAACACCACCACCGAGGTGCTCACCGCCTTGATGGTCGCCAGCACCGCCGCGAACACGCTCGCATACACCACCGACGGCGCCATCGATCCCGACTGGTCGATGCACAGCACGATGTCGCGCAAGGTCTGCCCCTTGCGGCCGAAGCCGATCCGCGTCTCCGGGATCACCGTGTTGTACTCCGGCTGATAGTGCTTCAGGTTGGCCCGTATCGTGCGCAGCCAGTCGATCTCGTTATGCCGCGGCCGCAGATTGCGCACCGCGCGATGCAGCGCGCCGCTCACCGCCTGCCGCATCGGACTGGCCAGCTTCTTTTCCAGGTCGCGAACCACGCGCTCGACCACTTGCCGTGCTGTCGCGCGGGTCTTGTTCGGCATCACGCGGTTCAGGCTGAGCAAGGTCGCGACCAGATGCACGTCCGCCTCCACCGCTATCAGCATCTCCGGTTCGCATAGCATCTGCTGCAAGCCGAGGCGTTCGAGCGCATCTTTCTGCATCACCTGCACGACAGACGATGGAAAATACTGGCGGATATCGCCCAGCCAGCGCGCAACGCTCGGCGCCGATGCGCCCAGGCCGCCGCGCCTTTCACCGTCGTTGTAGAGCGCATTCAGCGCGCCGTCGAGCGCCAGGTCCCCGGCGTCGAGCTTGACGCCGTGGTCGGTTCCGCCGCCAAGCACGAGCCGCCAGCGCCGCGTCATTTCGTTGTGGTCGATGTCATCCGCCATGAACAGCTTCCTGCGCAGCCGCGCTTCCAAGGATGGTTCGAAGGACCGGCAGCACGCGCATGGCACGCTCGTGATCCACTGCCGGCGTTCCGGAGACGGCGGCGCGACGTATGCCAGGCTGGCCGGATGCCGCGCGCTCCGCAAGCTGGCGCCGTTCGGGCGGTGTGAAGGTCCCGAAGGTGCGCCGCAGAAGCGGCAACAATTCGATGAAGCCTTCCGCCGGCTGCGACATGAGCCAGGCGTTCACCAGCTCCCAGAGTTCGTCGCTGTGCGCCAGCAGCGTGCCGCCACCGTCCAGGAATCCCTCCAGCCATTGCGCAGTGACGAGCGGCGGAACGGCATGCGACGAGCGCAGCGACAATTGGCGCGCCGCCTCGGCAGTCGGCCAGCGCTGCTGCTCCGCCAGGATGCGCGTGCAGCGTCCCGTGATCAGCGCATGGCCCTGGTCCGAGCGCGCGAGCTTGTCGAGCGTGTCGAACCATTCCTCGAGATATCCCTCGTTTTGGAAGCGCCGGATCGCCTGGTCGCCCGCGATCAACTGGCGGAGCAGGATCGCCGCCGCGTCGTCGGCCAGGGCGCGGGCGCCGAAGGGCAGGGCAATGCAGGCACGCGTGATCAGCACGCCGGCGACGCCGGCAAGCGCCGTGGTGTCGGTCCCGCGCACATTGCCATAGCGGATGGCGTCCACCAGCGGCGCGATGGCCTCCAGCAGGAAGCCGGGATCCGGCGTCGTCGCTCCGGCCTCCTGGATGCGCTGCATGATTGGCCCCACCGCTTCCTGCAGATCCGCCAGCAGGATCTTCTCCATCAGGGCAGTCAGCTCCGGCAGGTTCACAGCCTGCGCACCGCGCTCGATCGCGCGCGCATTGGCGGCTCCCTCGAGCGTCGCACCCCAAACGCTCGCCTCGATCAGCCGAATCGCGAATTCCGGTTCCCATGCCAGCTGCCACAACTCATGGAAGCTGCCCGTCTTGCCGTGCGCCCGCTGTTGCCGGCCCCAGCCCACGCCGACCATCGCGAGCCGGTGCAGGAGAATGCTCTTTTCCAAGTGGGCCGGCTGACGCAGATCGAGGTCCAGGCTGAGCATGTCGGCGCGCACCGGCATGCGCAGGCGCTTCTGCAGCGCCAGCACATCCTGCACCAGCGGCACCGTCGGCACGTCCGCCGGCACGTCGCCCAGCCGGTCGTTGACCAGCAGCTCGCGCTGGATCAGGCGCAGCGTCACCTCGTCGTCCTGGCAGAAGACGGCGCGCACCGCTTCCAGCAGTTCGTCCAGCCCGGTGCGCGGCCGTCCGCGCAGCGCCGCCAGGGTTTCGGCCAGACGCTGGGCGTCGATGACCTGGGCCGAGGAAGCGTCCAGGTCGTGCTTGCGCAGCAGGGCGGCGACGTCGGTCAGCCAGAACAGCCCTGCCTCCTCGCCGTGCTCCCATACGTGCTGATACCAGCCAGGCGAAGCGACACCGGCGCCGTAGCCGCTCGCGAAGCTCAGCCTGCCGTAGCTCCACGGTATCCAGGTCGCCAGCACCTTTTCCTTCGGCAGTCCCTTGAGCAGCTCGGCATCGCTCTTCGCGCTCGGCATGGACGCCAGCGCCGGTACGTGCCAGGCGCCGCAGACCACGGCGATGCGCGTATGGCCTTCCCTCTCGGCCGCGCGGATGGCGTTGCGCATCCATGCCTCGCGCCTCAGCTCGAGCGTCGAAGACGACGGGCCAGCCGCCTCCCGCACGGCGCCCATCATTTCGGCCACGGCCTCGAACAGGTCCAGGCTGTCGCGCCGCTGCTCCACCAGGTGATCCCACCAGGTCTCGGTATCGCCATATCCCGCCGCATGCGCCAGCCAGCTCAGGGGATCGGCCTGCACGTCGCCGCCATGCTCAGGCTCGGGTGTGCGCTCCTCGGCCATGCGGTGGCTCTGTGGCAGGTCGCAAAACCGGAACGGGACGCCATGTTCGCTCGCATAGCGCATGGCCTGCCATTCCGGCGAGTAGGCGGCAAAAGGGTAGAACACCGCGTGCTGCGGCGCCGCGGCCGCATACAGCAGCAGGGCGACGGGCGGCGTCAGTTCCGGCCGGCCCGCGAACGCGGTCAGGCCATCGGCCTCGGGCGGCCCTTCGACCAGCAGGCAGTCGGGCTGCAGCGCCTCGAGCGCCCGCAGCAGGCTGCGTGCGCAGCCCGGGCCGTGGTGGCGGATGCCGAACAGGTGAACGCTCATGCCTTGTGCTCAGTCCATCACGTCGCGGCAGGCGCGGTACAGGTCTTTCCAGCCGCTGCGTTCCTTCACCACCGTCTCCAGATACTCGAGCATGGCCACGCGGTCCTGGACCGGATCCTTGACGATCGCGCCGACCATGCCGGCCGCCAGGTCGGCGCCGCGCAGCACGCCGTCGCCGAAATGCGCGGCGAGCGACATGCCGTGCGTGATCACGGAAATCGCTTCCGCCGTGCTCATGCTCGCCGTCGGCGCCTTGAGCTTGATCTTGCCGTCCTCGGTCGTGCCGTCGCGCAGTTCGCGGAACACCGTCACGATGCGGCGGATCTCTTCCAGTGCCGGTACTTCACCCGGCAATTCGAGTGCACGTCCCATGCCGGCGACGCGCGTCTGCACGATGCGCACTTCCTCGTCGGCGGTGCGCGGCGGCGGCAGCACGACGGTGTTGAAGCGGCGCTTGAGCGCGCTCGACAGCTCGTTGACCCCGCGGTCGCGGTCATTGGCGGTGGCGATGATGTTGAACCCCTTTTGCGCCTGCACCTCGTCGTCCAGCTCCGCGATCGGCAGCACCTTCTCGGACAGGATGCTGATCAGGCTGTCCTGTACCTCGCCCGGGATGCGGGTGAGTTCCTCGATCCGCGCGATCTTCCCTTCGCGCATGGCGCGCATCACCGGGCTGGGGACGACCGCTTCCAGCGACGGTCCCTTGGCCAGCAGGTGCGCGTAGTTCCAGCCGTAGCGCAGGGCTTCCTCGCTGGTGCCGGCCGTGCCTTGCACCACCAGGGTGGAGTCGCCGCTGATCGCCGCAGCAAGGTGTTCCGACACCCAGGACTTGGCAGTACCCGGTACGCCGAGCAGCAGCAAGGCGCGGTCGGTGGCCAGGGTGGCGACCGCGATCTCGATCACGCGCGGGTTGCCGATATATTTGGCACTGATCTCCACGCCGTTATCGAGCTTGCCGCCCATGAGATACGTGGCCACGGCCCACGGCGACATGCGCCAGCGCGGCGGGCGTTGGCGGGTGTCGCTGGCGATCAGGGCCTCGATCTCCCTGGCGAACTGCTCCTCCGCGTGCTGGCGAAGGACGGTGATGGTCGATGCGGTCATGCGGGCTCCTGGAAAGAAAGCGACATCTCGTGCCGGAAGCGCACGGTGTCGAAAAAATTGGCGATGCTGTCGTGAATGCCGCCGTCGCCGGCGCCGGCGCGCCAGGTGGCCTCGAGGCTCGAGACGGCGTGCGGATCGACGATGCCCGCGAAGCTGTCGAGGGCGGCCTTGAGTTCCCATTGGGCGCCCGGGATCGCAGGCAGCTCGCGCAGCATCCGCGCGATCACCTCGCGCGAGAGCGAGGCCGGCCAGATGACGGACGAGCGCCGGGCCGCGTGGACGAGCAGGTCGAGCAGGGCGCGTTCCTGCTGGCTCCATGTACTGCGGCTGGCGCCGACGAGGTCGGCGAGGCAGGCGTGCAGCTCGGCGGGCGCCATCCGTGCGAACAGGTCGAAGAAATCCTTCGGGTATTGCTGCCGCATCGGCTCGGCGGCCGCCAGCCAGAACCCCAGCAGGGCCTGTATCCATTCACCCAGCTCCTGGTGCGAGGCGGGGCCGCGCAGCACGGCGGTCGACCAGCCGCGCACGAGGGCATGGGCAAAGTCGCTGCGTGAAGCCATCGCCAGCAGCTCGCCCGGCGTGAGCGCGAAGCGCGTCGACCAGAGTCGCGGATCGCTTGCCGCAAGCAGGTCGACCACCCAGCCGGCCTTTTCGCCCAGGCCCGGATGGGCGCCGGCGCCGACGCCGTCGCGTGCGGTGGCCTTGTCGACCGATTCCGGCAGGTTCACCTCGATGCTGTTGCGGCCCAGGAGCACACGTTTCACATGGAGCAGCGGCTCGGCCCTCGCCTGCATGCGCTGGCTGAGGGCGGAGCCGGGCAGTCTCACCAGCATGGCCTGCGCCGCAAGCCGCACTTCCTTGCGGCGGTCGTCGAGGGCGGCTTCCAGGAAGACTTCGTCGTCGCGACCGAGTCCGACGGCAAGGCAAGCGAGCAGCTGCACGCGTGCGTCCGGCGGCTCGGTTGCCCAGGCCTGCGTCAGCGCATCCCGTGCGGCGCCCGGATCCTCGGCACGCCACTGCGCCAGCGCCGCGTGCCGCTGCTCCAGGCTGCCCGTCTCCCAGAGGCGCAGCCGTTCTTCGGGCCCAGTGGCGGGTACGGCCCAGGACCAGGCCGGATCGAGGCGGGACAACCAGCGCCCGCGCTCGCCCAGCACCGCTATCAGATCGGTGCGCAGCTCGGCATGGCGTGTCGCGAGCGCGAGGAAATTGGGCAGGAAGCGCGCGGGCAGGTAGCCGCCGTAGCGCTTCAGTTCGCGCAGCCATTCATGCGGCAGGTGGGTTTTCTGCCCACCCTGCAGCAGGCGCGCCAGCAGCGCTTCGGCACGGGGCGGGCAGGTCCGCAGGCTTTCGGCCGTCGCGGCCAGCGGCGCCTCGGCTGGGTTTTCCGCGGGACGCAGGCCGGCCCGTGTCCACAGCGACCACGCGCCGAGCGACAGCCAGAGCTGCGCCTCGGGCTCGCCGCCGCCAGGGATCAGGCTTTCCAGCTCCGCCGGCAAGCTTGCGGGCTTCACGCCTCCCGCGCGGGAGGTGCCGATCTGCAGAAGGCTGTACAGGTCGCTCATGCGAGAAAGTCCGCTTCGAAGTTGAGCAGGCGGCCCTCGTGCCAGCCGCTCAGCGGCAGGAAGGCTTCGCCATCCCATTCGCCCACCAGCGTCAACGGGTGACCGCCGCTCAGGGCTGCCAGGTGCAGATGGTGACGGAACCCGGCGTCCAGCGGAATCACGCCGCCGGCGCAGCGCAGCGACCGCCCGGCGGCATCCGGCACCACATCGGAAAGGATGGCGGGCCAGCTGTCGAGGAAAGGCTGGTGGGCCAGCGCATCGGCATAGTCGCCGAGCAGGGAAGGAAAAGCGTGCCCCGCAGGCAGACCGTCGTCGATCAGCGTGCTCGCCGCCTGCTGGCGCACCAGTGCCCGCAGGGGCAGGGCGCCCGGGTAGAAACACAGTTCACCGTCGAATTGCGTGCCGACCGGGACGGACTGTTCGAAGCCTTGGGTACCGGCCGCGAACTGCAGCAGCAGTGCCCAGCGCCGGGTGTTTGCCCCGAGCAGCCAGGTGGCGCGGCTGCGAATCCGTTCCTCTTCGCCGCTGCGCTGGGCGAGGACGAGCCAGCGGTCATGCACCGGAGGCTCGGCCAGCACGTCTTCCTTGGCGACGTTGAAGCCGACCAGGGCGCGCAGGTCGCGCTGCAGCGTGTCCGGCAGCTGGTCGATGCGCTGCCAGGCGCTCGTTACCAGATAGAGCGCGGCGAGTTCGTTGGCCAGGCGGCGTTCCCAGTCGGGCAGGGTGGTCTGGAAGCACATCGCGCCGGCGCGCCGCAGGCGGGCGGCGAGCCCTCCCGCCTGCGCATCGACGAGCCTTGCCGCCATGCCGTTCCAGTATGCCGGGCCGCGCTCGCGCACGCTGGCCAGGCCCTCGCGCGCCAGATCGTGCAGCCAGGTCTGCAGGTCGGCCAGGCCGCGGCTGACGCTCTGCTCGCGCTTCTCTTCGCGCTTGCGGGCCTGGGCCGCGGAAGCCTCGGCCTGCTCCGGCGTTTGCGCGGCTGCTTTCTCGGCTTTCTTTTCCTGGCGCTGCTGGCGGCTGTCGAGCCAGTCCGCCACCCATTGGGGCGCAGGAGACGCCGCAAACAGCTGCGGCTGGGCGCTCAGCAGAAGATAGAGTCCGAGGCCATGCTTGCAAGGGAACTTGCGGCTCGGGCAGGTGCACTTGAAGGCCGGCTCGCCGATGTCGATCTGGGTACGGTAGGGGACTTTTCCGCTGCCCTGGCACTCTCCCCACAGGGCGCGCTCGTCGCGTCCGAGCAGGCCCCATTTGGCTGGCGTGGCCAGCTGGCTGCCGGCTTTGGCGGAGGCAGCGTCGGGAGCCAGCGAGAGAATGTGATCCGAGGTGAGCGTCACGCACAAACCCATGGGTAAAGGGATGTGCTTACTATAACCTCGCTCATCCGCTGAAAGCGGATCTTTGCCTATGCAATGAAGATAAAAGTGGAGGGCGCCCCTTGTTTCGGTAGTCTCGGGCGCCTTCGTTCAGCCTGCGCTGTCGTTGAGACGCTTGCGCAGATCCACCAGCTGGTCGCGCAGGGTCGTGACTTCGTCGATCGAGCATTGGGTGGCGCACAAAACGGCAGGCATCACCTCGGCGGCCTGCTTGCGCAGCGCATTGCCCTGCTCCGTCAGGGTAATGATCACCTGGCGCTCGTCGCTGCGTGCGCGGGCGCGCTGCACGAGGCCTTGGGCTTCCATGCGTTTCAGGAGTGGCGTCAGCGTGGCGGAGTCCAGGAAAAGTCGCTCGCCGATATCGGACACGGTGAGCTGGTCCCGTTCCCACAACACCATCATGACGAGGTACTGCGGATAGGTCAGCCCGAGCTTGGGCAGCAAGCCACGGTAGACGCGCATCATCGCCAGCGAGGTCGAATACAGCGCGAAACACAGCTGGTCGTCGAGCGCCGGTGCGGCGGGAAGGGGAGAGGTCGTGTTCATGAATCCAATATAGATCGCACACTAGTCAATTGCAAGCGATAATTTGTATCCGTGGCGAGGCCTGCCCGATCCTTGCTGCGATCGGCAGGATCAGGCAATCCTTCACCCGGATAGGGATACCGCTGCCGGCCTTGGCGCTCCTAAGATGAACACATCTTTTCACGGGAGGACTGCATGCAGACAATCGACAGCATCTATATCAACGGGACCTTCGTCAGGCCGCACGGCAGCGAAGTCCTGACCCTGGTCGACCCGGTGACCGAAGAGCCGGCGGCGCGCGTGGTGCTTGCCGACGAGACGGACGCGCGGCATGCCATCTCGGCCGCGGTGTCGGCCTACCGCGCGCTGGAGGGCAGCACGCGGGCGCAACGCATGGAATGGCTGCAGCGTCTGCACGACGTCGTCGCGGCGGCGGAAGACGAGCTGACGGCGCAGATGGTCGAGGAATACGGCGGCCCCGTACGGACCTCGAATGCGACAGCGAGGCGCGCCGCCGCGTCCTTCACCGCGGCGCGGACCTTGTTGGCCGATTACCCGTTCGAACGCCGGATCGCTTCCGCGCAGGTGCGCATGGAGCCGCTCGGCGTGGTGGGGCTGATCACGCCGTGGAACGCCAACTACGGTTTCATTTGCAGCAAGCTGTCGATGGCGATCGCCACGGGCAGCACGGCGGTGATCAAGCCGAGCGAACTCAGTGCCCGCCAGACCGCGCTGCTGACCCAGGTGCTCCACCGCGCCGAACTGCCGCCCGGCCTGTTCAACATCGTGACCGGGCGCGGCGATACGGTCGGCGCCGAGATCGTCCGCCATCCGGACATCGCCAAGATTTCGTTCACCGGGTCGACCGCGGTAGGGAAGGCGATCGCGCGCGGCGCCGTGGAGACGATGAAGCGGGTGACCCTGGAACTGGGCGGCAAGTCGCCGACCATCCTGCTGGACGACGCCGACTTCGCGAAAGCGATGCCCCTGGCTGCGATGGCGGCGACCATGAACAGCGGCCAGGCCTGCCTCGCCGGTTCACGCCTGCTGGTGCCGCGGGCGCGGCTCCAGGAAGCGCATGAGCGGATCGGCGCCGCGTTCGACGCGCTGCGGGTCGGCGATCCGCGCGATCCTGCGACCACGATCGGACCGATGGTGACGCGCACCCAGTACGAGCGCGTGCAGGGCTTCATCCAGCGCGGCATCGACGAGGGCGCTACCTTGCTGACCGGAGGGCCGGGCCGGCCGGAGGGGTTGGAGCGGGGCTACTTCGTGCGGCCGACCGTGTTCGGCAACGTCCGCAACGACATGGCGATCGCGCGCGAAGAAATCTTCGGCCCGGTACTGTCGGTCATCGCCTACGAGGACGAGGAAGACGCCGTGCGGCTGGCGAACGACACCGTCTACGGACTGCATGCGTATGTGTTCTCCGGCGATGTCGCCCGCGCGAACAGGGTGGCTTCACGCATCGTGGCCGGGCGGGTGTTCATCAATGGATTGTATGATGAGCCGGCGGCGCCTTTCGGCGGCTTCAAGCAGTCGGGCCTCGGCCGCGAGTTCGGCATCTTCGGCTTCGAACAATACCTGGAACCCAAAGCAGTGCTCGGCCATGAACAATCTCTCTGATCACACGATCAATGCCCAGCTGGTGCAGGAAGTGCGCAAGCGTTTCGGCAGCTTGCCGGATGCCGGCGACGACCTGGCCACCGGACTCTCCTGGCTGACCATCATCCGGCGGGAAACGCCGACAGCGGTGGGCCGCGGCATGCTGCAGCCGTCCATGTGCCTGATCGTCCAGGGCGAAAAGGAAATGCTGGTGGGCGAGCGTGTGCTACGCTACGGGCAAGGATGCTACGTCCAGGCAGGCGCTGCGATACCGGTGTCCGGCCGCATCGTGCGGGCCAGCGTGGACGAACCCTACTACGGCCTGCGGGTCGACCTGGACCCCAAGGAGATCGCGGCTTTCCTTCTCGAGACCCAGCTGCCGGCCGCGCCGGAACGCGAAGACGTGCCGGTCGTAAGTGTCGAGCCGGCAGGGGAGGGACTGCTCGAGGCATTCCTGCGCCTGCTCCGTCTGCTCGACCGTCCGCGCGATCTGCCAGTACTCGGCCGCCTGCTGAAGCAGGAGATCATGTATCACCTGATCGCCGCGCCGGGCGGCGCATCCCTGACCCGGGGCGTGCTGGGCGGCCAGCGCGAACATGCCGTCAGCAGGGCGATCACCTGGATACGAGAGCACTACGATGAGCCGCTCAAGATCGCGGAGCTGGCGCACACCGTCCACCTGAGCCCATCGGTACTGCACCGGCGCTTCAAGGCGGCAACGGTCATGAGTCCGCTCCAATACCAGAAGCAGGTCCGGCTGCTGGAGGCGCGACGGCTCCTGATGAGTGGCGGCCAGGAAGCGGCAAGCATCGCTTACCAGGTGGGCTACGAAAGCCCCTCGCAGTTCAGCAGGGAGTACCGGCGGCTGTTCGGCGCCTCGCCGCTGCAGGATGCCCAGCAGTTGCGTGGCCATGCGCTCGAGCCCTGATGCAGCGTTTGTGCAACAGCGTGATCCTGGCCTTGCGTATACCGTTCGCGTTTTGCTATAGTTCGCGTCCGCTTCGGCGCTGGTCGAAAAACGTTAACGTAATCAA
>CAMPHU010000164.1 GCA_946886065.1 uncultured Massilia sp.
CGGATCGGTGCGAGCGATTGTAGAGAAAGGCTCAGCAATAATGAATATCTGCATGCCATGTGATGGCGAAAGCATGGCTGGGTATTGGCGCACAATCGGCTGGCTTCCCGCGCACACCTGTACGAATGGACTTCGCTTGACTCCCTGATTGCCTCGACTATTCTCGACCGGGCCAGTGACTGACTGGTTTGTGCATCGCGGTTCAACAATAAAAGACAATCGGAGACAGCATGACGAATCACATGACGGCAGCACGGCGGATGACCGCCCTTGTTCTTACCCTCTGCAGTTGCGGCGCCTTTGCGGCGGTCGCCCTCCCGAAATACAACGTCAGTTTCAGCGATGTGTCCGTGTCCGGCTTTTCATCCGGCGCGCACATGGCTGCGCAAATGCATTTCGCGTATTCGAAAACCGTGAAAAAGGGCGCGGGCGTGATCGCGGGCGGTCCGGTGTACTGCTCGCAGGGCAATGCCGCGATTGCCACCGGCCCCTGCATGGCCGATAGCGGTTCGCGCAACCTGTCCTATCTGATCTCGGTAGTGAATACCTGGTCGGGCAACGGCTATATCGACGCCACCAGCAACATGGCTGCATCGAAGGTGTATCTGCTGTCGGGCACCATCGATTCGACGGTGCGGCAACCGGTCATGAACGACCTGAAGACGATGTATGCCAATTATCTGCCGGCGGCGAATATCGTCTACAAGAACAACCTCGCCGCCGAGCATGCGATTCCGACCGACTTTTTCGGCAATGGATGCAGCGTCAACGCCAAGCCCTACCTCAACAACTGCAATTTCGACGCTGCAGGCGACATCCTCAAATGGCTGTACGGGCCGCTGAATGCGAAGAATGCCGGCGTATTGGGCGGCAGTTTCGTCAATTTCGACCAGGCCCAGTTCTGGGGCAACCGCAACCCGAACACGCACGGCATGTCCAGCAGCGGCTACGCCTATGTGCCGGCGGCTTGCGCGGCAGGGCAGGCCTGCCGGCTGCACGTGGCCTTCCACGGCTGCCTGCAGAATGCGGCCACCGTGGGCACCGCGCATTACCAGAACGCGGGCTATAACCGCTGGGCCGATACCAACAAGATCATCGTGCTCTATCCGCAGGCGGCGGCCACCACCGCCAACCCGGGCGGGTGCTGGGACTGGTGGGGTTATGACGACGTCAATTTCCCGGCCAAGAGCGGCGGCCAGATGGTGGCGATCAAGACCATGATCGACCGTATCGTCAGCGGCAATGCGGCGGCGCCGTTCACCTGCACCAGCTGGTACGACAGCAATTACTGGCACGTGTACTACGGCCGCGCTTATCTGGGGGCGGACGGGCAGGTGTATGCGGTGAATTCGAACCAGTATCTCGGGTTTTACATGACGACCGCGTACACGAATGTGCGCAGGACGTCGGCGGGGTATTACGCGTACGGAACCTGTACCTGATTCCGAAGAAGAATGAGGAAGTAGCTGTGCAGTCACGAAATTTGAGGTCGGCAACCATTCGGTGCTGCACCAGCTCAATACGGAAATGCATGAGCTGTCTTGTAATAGACAGATACTGGAGAAAAGATCAGGACGATAGCTGATGCTTGTGGCCAAGTAGCCCACATAAGAACGGCGTCATGGTCGGACTCAACGTCCGGCTGCGACAGGTGGGCGAGGCTGCAGCGTGATCAAGTACAGCCATAGCGGTCGCGATGATCCGCATTGGTCGGATACGGGAGCATGAAAATGAAATTGGCGACCCTGCTCGTTCCTTTGCTTTTCGTGTTGCCGCTCCAGGCAGCCGACCAGCTGCCGCGCGAGGTGCAGAAGTTCATCGAGCAAAGAGACACCTGCGAGCACTTTCGTGGAGAGATTCCTGATCCGGAAGAAACGGAAAGAATGAGAGAGGTAAGTCTTCAGATCGAACAATATTGCCGAGGCACGGACCAAAGGCTGGCCTCTCTCAAGAAGAAATACAGGAGCAGCGCTGCCGTTCAGCGACGTCTCGCGCAATACGAACCGAGCATTGAGCCAGAAGACCAGGCTTCTGTGAATGACAAGCGCTAAGCGGTCAGGCCGGGGTCGCATGAAGCATGCGTAAGACCCCGGTATTGCTCCAGAAAATTGCTAAATTGATAATCAGGTCGCCATTACGACAGCCTGGCTACCATAGCTCACGACACGGCCACCGTGTTCACGCTGCCAGCTCTGCGCGGACGGCAAGTCCGAAAACCAGATGTGCTCATAATCGCCGAAGGCGCCCAGGTCCAGCCGGAAGCGGTCGAGCATCTCCGCCGGCCGGCGCTCGATATCGCGCTTGCAGGCGTCCCAGCTGTCGTAACCCAGCTCGATGGCGAGGGTACGGAACATGTGCTTGAGCTGCAGGGTTTCGCGCCCATGATAAAGCTCGGTGACGCGCTCGGCCGGAGCGGCGCGCGCCGCGTGCACGCGCCGCACGATGGGCAGGGCCTTGCTGGGCTGCTCCGACCGCGCAGCACGCAGCATGAGGCGCGCGTAGCGGCGCAGGAAGTCGGTGTTGGTTTCGGACAAGGCCGATGGATGGGATGGCAAGTGCATACCAGATTCCTTTTCACATTTGCATACCGTTCTCGCTGCGGCATCCATGATGGGGAAGGTATGAACCTTGAAACGAACGTGTTGGACAACGTTGGCAGGTGCGCTGGCTTTCGCGAGAGTGGGCGTCCTGCTCAGCCCAGGCGGAATCGTAGCACGGAAAGCGGGCTTGCGGACGCCTTCCGATGTGGCGTGACTGGACGGCAGTCGTGCGCCGCCGCGCGGCGCGGGGCGTATAGTGAATGGATCTGACCACCCTGGCCAGACAGGGAGGCATCATGAACGAATCGTCGCCGCAGTCCACCTTCCATGGATTGCCGCTTTCAGCCGAGCAAGACCGGCAGATTACGTCTTACATTCATCGCCAGCAGAAGGCGAACCAGCCGTGGGATACGGCAGAGCTGCAGGCAATGCTCGCCGACATGCTCGAACCGCCCGAAATGCTGCCCGAGGACAGCGCCGAGCTGAACCAGTCCATCGAAGCGGAACACGCGACCGCAACCCATGAAGAGCCCAGCCAGCTGATGTAAGCAATTGTTGGGTTTTGTGCGGCGCAGAATCAATGCTGCTATACTGGCGGTACCACTCACAGCTCCAGCACGCATGACGTGCGCGTTCGAGCAACGACCTGCACGCATCACTTGAAACGACGTCCGCGGCATGCGGACTGTTTTCTCCTCCTCCTGCGCTCCCGGCCAGGCCCTTTCACTTCGCGACCTGCATGGGCTCGCGACGCATTCCGCAATGTCCCTGGAACGTGCCCGCGCACGCTCCCTCAACGCTATTGGAGAGCCGCATGGCAAAAGAAGAACTGATTGAAATGAACGGCCTGGTGTCCGAAGTCCTGCCCGAGATGCGTTTCCGCGTCGACCTCGACAACGGACACAAGATGATCGCCTACACGTCGGGGCGCATGAAGAAGAACCACATCCGCATCCTGGCCGGCGACCGCGTCACGCTCGAGCTGTCGCCCTACGACCTGACCAAAGGCAGGATCGTGTTCCGCCACATTGAAAACCGCGGCCCGACCGGCCCGCGCAGCGCGCCGATGCGCCGCCGCTAAACCCCGCTGCGGGGCCCTCGCGGCCTCGCAAACCGCTTGATCTGGCGTGCGCGCCCGCCCTGAAAAACGCGCATACTGTGCGTGGCCGCCGCCAGCGCGGCCATGCGCAGTATCCACGGTAGCAATCACGCTGGCCTTGCATGCGATCGCCATGCGGCGCAAGCCCGCGTGGCGCAGTAACACGGGACGGCACGCAGTGCCTACGGTGCACGCGCGACGCCGCTCCGCACGAGGAGAAGGCGATGACAGAGTTCTTGCGTTTCCTGGATACCGGCCTCACGCACGCGTCGTGGATCGGCATTGTCGCCTACACGCTGGTGGCGACCCATATCACCATCATCGCCGTCACCGTCTACCTTCACCGCCACCAGGCGCACCGCGCCCTGAGCCTTCATCCCATCGCGAGCCACTTCTTCCGCCTCTGGCTCTGGCTCACCACAGGCATGGTCACGCGCGAATGGGTCGCCATCCACCGCAAGCACCATGCATTCTGCGAACGCGAGGGAGATCCGCACAGCCCGCGCCTGGTGGGCCTGCGTACGGTGCTCCTGCGCGGCACCGAGCTCTATCGCAGCGCCAGCCGCGACAAGCCCGCGATCGACCGCTATGCGGCCGGCTGTCCCGACGACTGGATCGAGCGCAATCTGTATAGCCGCTGGACCTGGCAGGGCGTGGGGGTGCTGCTGATCCTCGACGTGGCGCTGTTCGGCGTGATCGGCCTGTCGGTCTGGGGGATCCAGATGCTGTGGATTCCGATGCTCGCGGCCGGCGTCATCAACGGGGCCGGGCACGCGATCGGCTACCGCAATTTCGACTGCGCGGAAGCGGCGACCAATATCGTTCCGATCGGCCTCCTGATCGGCGGCGAGGAACTGCACAACAACCACCATACCTTTGCCAGCTCCGCCAAGATGTCGGTGAAATGGTATGAGTTCGACGCCGGCTGGATGTACATCCGGCTCCTGCAGGCTTTCGGCCTGGCGAAGGCCAGGCCGGTGCCGGTGGCGCCGCGCATTCGCTACCGGCATACCGAAGTGGATGACCACACCTTGCGCGCGGTGCTCGCCAACCGGGCGCGCGTGATGGCGGCGCTGTCGCAGCGCCTGGCGCCGGTCTGGAACCGCGAATTGCGCACCATGTCCCTGCCCGCCGGGATCAGCCGCCGCATGGCGCTGCGCTTGCTCGCGCGCGACCCGGGTTATCTGAACGCCGACGAACAATCCAAGCTCGGCATGCTGCTCGGCGCCAGCGAAAGGCTGCGCCACGTCCAGACCATGCGCGAGCAGCTGGCGGCATTGTGGCAACGCTCGCTCGCCACCGAGGATCAGTTGCGCGAGGCCCTGTCCGGATGGTGCGCCCGCGCGACCAGGGCGATGTGCCCGCAGCTGCGCTCCTTTGCGCGCGAGCTGCGCGCCTATGCCTGACCCTAATGCCCGATAGCGGCGACCGCGACACCCTGGGCGACGCTCGAGGTGCTGGTGGTGACGGTGAGCGAGAACAGCGGCTTCGCCTGCGCATTGTCCTTGATCCATTCATAGGCCACGGTGCTGTTGACGCTGCCGTCGGCGGTGGCTGAACTGGCCCGCTTCTTCTCGCTGCGGAAAGGTGCGGGGGCATTGCCAACGACCTTCTCGAACAATTCCTGCGCCGCGGCAGCGGGAACCGTCTTCGCGTACAGCGCGCACAGCTGCTTTTCCGTATTGATAACGAGGATGAACTGCCCATGTGGACTGGGCACCATCCAGGCGCTGCCGCGCGAACCTTTCAGGAATACCGCCGCCTTGTCGGCCGAGAGCTGGGGCGCGGGGCCCATTTGCTTGCGCAGGCCGTCGAAGTCATGCAGGTATTTGATGCAATGCGAAGCATAGATATCGATGAACGCCGCGGCCTGCATATCAGGAGCGGCGATGGCGAGTGTGGGAAGCAGGCTTCCGCCGAGCGTGACGGCGGCTTTTCGAAGTCGCATGGGAAGATGCTCCGGCTGGTTGGGAAAACCGACTATAGCAATTCAGCCGCCGGATTACGGCTTGCGTTTCGGCAATCGAACGCAGGAGGAAGGTGGCGCGCACCCATTTGTCGTATCCATGCCTTTCCACAGCAGAATATCGTCGCCCTGCGGGCTTTCGTTTGGTAGCATCCTGCCATGAACGATATTTCCGCTAGTCAAGCAACCCCTCCCCGCATTCGCCGTCGTCAAACCTTGGCACTTGTGCTGCTGGTGGTCACCGGTGTCATCAATTACCTGGACCGCGCCACGCTCGCGGTCGCCAACGAATACATCCGCGCGGACCTCGGCCTCTCGCTTGGCCAGATGGGCCTGCTGCTGTCGGCCTTCTCCTGGAGCTATGCACTGTGCCAGCTCCCGGTGGGGGCGCTGGTCGACAAGATCGGCCCGCGCTGGCTGCTCGGCATGGGGCTGGTCGTGTGGTCGCTGGCCCAGGCGGCGGGCGGCCTGGTGTCGACGTTCGGCTGGTTCGTGCTTGCCCGTATCGCGCTCGGCATCGGCGAGGCGCCGCAGTTCCCAGCCGCGGCGCGGGTCGTGAGCAACTGGTTCCCGCCACGTTCGCGCGGTACGCCCACGGGCATTTTCAATTCGGCTTCGCCGCTGGGCGTCGCCCTGGCACCCTTGTGCCTGACGCCGCTGATCGTCGCAACCAGCTGGCACTGGGCATTTTTCGTCACCGGCGGACTCGGGCTCGTGGCGGCCTTCGTTTGGGTGAGTCTGTATCGCGATCCGGTGCACAAGGACATGAGCGCCGCCGAGCGCGCCTATCTGGAGGTGGACAAGGCGGCTGAACTGGCTCCAAAGGCTGACTTCGCCGCCTGGCGCGCGCTGTTCCGGCACCGCACCACTTGGGGCATGATGCTCGGCTTCTTCGGTTCGGTCTACCTCAACTGGGTGTACTTGACCTGGCTGCCTGGCTATCTGCGCACCGAGCGGCACATGGACCTGGCCTATGCGGGCTTGGCTGCGTCGATTCCGTTTGTGTGCGGTTCCGCCGGCGCCCTCGTTGCGGGCTGGGCTTCCGACCAGGTCGCCCGGCGCGCGGCTTCGCCGGTATCCGGCCGCCGCAAGGCGGTGGTGGTGGCCACCTTGGGCATGGTGGTATTCACGATCCCGGCCGCACTGGTCGAGAGCAATGTAGTGGCAGTCGCCTGCATCTCGATCGTCATCTTCCTCGCCAACGCTTCCTCGGCCTGCGCCTGGTCGCTCGCCACCGTGGCCGCGCCACCGAGCCGCGTCGCTTCGCTCGGGGCGCTGCAGAACTTCGGCGGCTTCCTCGGCGGCGCGCTGGCGCCGATCCTGACCGGCTACATCGCCCAGACCTGGTCCTTCGTACCGGCCTTGCTCACCGGCGCCGGCATCGCTTTCCTGGGCGCGATGTCCTACCTGTTCCTGGTGGTACGGCCGATTCCCGAGCAGGACTAAGGACGCCCCGGTTCAGGCCAGCAGGAAGCCGAGCACCGCGTCCATGAAGCGTTCCGGCAGTTCGACGTTACTCAGGTGGACCACCGGCAGGACGACCAGCCGGGCGCCGGGGATGGTGGCGGCGATCTGTTCGCCATGGCTGGCCAGCGTGACCGTATCGTCGCGTCCGGCCACCACCAGGGTCGGCACGGGGATCAGGGCATTGGTGCGGCGCAGGTCGGCGTCGCGCACCGCCGCAAACGCTCCCGCCAGGCCCTGGCGCTCGGTGCCGAGCAGCATGGAGCGGAACGCATCCACGGCCGGATCGGCTTCCTCGCGCATCGAGGCGGGGAACCAGTTCGCCAGGAAGCCTTCGGCAATCTCGCGCATGTCGGGCGCCGCCAGGGTGGCGGCGATGCGCTGGTCCCATTGCGCGGCCGGTCCGAGGTAGGGCGAGGTATTGCTGAGGACCAGGCGGCGGAGCCGCGCGGGAGCGTGGACGCCCAGCCACTGGCCGATGAAGCCGCCCAGCGACAAGCCCAGGAAATGCACCTTGTCCAAACCGAGCGCGTCGAGCAGTTCGATCACGTCGCGGCCCAGCCGGTCCAGCGAGTACGGCCCGACGGGCACGTCCGACTGGCCATGGCCGCGGGTGTCGTAGCGCAGCACGCGGAAGTGCTCGGTCAGCTGCGGCATCTGGCCGTCCCACATCTGCATCGTGGTGCCGATCGAGTTCGACAGCACGAGCACCGGCTTGTCCGCCGCTCCTTCCAGCCGGTACGCGATCCGGGCGCCGTCGCCCATCGGGATGAATGAAGTGTTCGTTGCCTGCATGGTCTTCTCCTTTGCCTGTGGTTGCGGACCCGGATTGACGCCGGGTGTGTGAAGCCATGGTAGTTGCGGCGGGCGCGCAAATATATTACAAAGTTAAGCCAGTCTTTGTAGATATTCCTGACATGGTTCCATTCACCTTTCACGACCTCCAATGCTTCGACGCCGTGGTGCGCGCGGGCGGCTTCCAGGCGGCCGCCCAGCTCCTGCACCGTTCGCATCCGGCGGTGTTCGCCGCGGTCGGCAAGCTGGAGCGGCAGCTCGGCGTGCAACTGCTCGATCGCGGCGGCTACCGCGTGCAGCTGACACAAGCGGGGAAGTCCTTCCATGGCAAGGCCCGTTCGCTGCTGCACGAGATGGAGAGCCTGCGCGTGCATGCTTCCCAGCTGGCGGCCGGCGAGGAAACCGACCTGCATGTCGTGCTCGGCGACTTGTGTCCCTATGCGCCGGCGCTGGCGTCGCTCAGCCACTTCTTCGCCGCGCACCCGCGTACGCGCCTGCACCTGCATTTCGAATCCGTGGCCGGTCCCTCGGAGCGCCTGCTGGACGGCGAGGCCGACCTGGTCCTGCATGGCGTCGACAAGAACGACCCGCGCCTCGAATGGCTGGATCTCGGCAAGGTGCGCTTCGTGCCGGTCGCGGCGCCGGGCTTCCTGCCGTTTCCCGTGAAGCGGACGATCAGGCAGGAAGACATGCGTCCCTACACCCAGTGCATCATCCGCGACAGCGCCCGCCATGCTCCCGGCCGCCCCTACTATGTGATCGAGGGCGCGCACCAGTGCACGGTGGCCGACCAGCAGATGAAGAAGGAAGTCATCCTCCAGGGGCTGGCATGGGGGCACCTGCCCGATTTCCTGATCGAGAACGAAGTGCGCGACGGGAGCCTGGTCTCGCTGGCCGGCCGCTACCTGACGGGAAGCGTGGAGGACCTGGTGCTGGCGCGCCGTGCGGATCGGCCGCATGGACCGGTGGCGAACGCCTTGTGGACGCATTTCCAGCAGCATTCGGGGCTGCTGGCGCCGCGCCGGCGCTGACCTTGGCATCTGGCGCGGAAATGACAATGGCCCCGAAGGGCCATCGTCGCAACATCCTCAGGCAGGACGATCAGGCGTCGATATTGCCCGCCTGGAGCGCATTGCTCTCGATGAAGTTACGACGCGGTTCCACCTCGTCGCCCATCAGCGTGGTGAAGATCTGGTCCGCCGCAATCGCGTCCTCGATCTGCACCTTGAGCAGGCGGCGAACGGTCGGATCCATCGTGGTCTCCCACAGCTGTTCCGGATTCATCTCGCCCAGACCCTTGTAGCGCTGCTTGGTCACGCCACGCTCCGCTTCTTCGCGCAGCCAGATCATCGCCTCGTGGAACTCGCGCACCGCGAACTCCTTCATCTTCTCGCCTTCGCCGCGGCGCATGATAGCGCCTTCGCCCATCAGGCCGTGGAAGGTGGCTGCCGCATTGGCCAGCACGGCGTAGTCATTGCTCTGCACGAAGTCCGCATCGATCGCGGTCACCTGCACGTTACCGTGACGCATACGCTCGATACGCAGCGAGTACTTCTCCGACAGTTCGTCCGAACGCACCACGACCTTGACAGCCGGGTCCTTGATCGCCGCTTCCATCGCACGGGCCGAGGCCTCGGCGTTTTCCAGCGAGGTCATGTCCAGGGTCACGCCGCTCATGATCGCGGTCAGCGCCGCGCGGTCGATCACGCGGGTCAGGCGCATCATGATGGCGTTGGCCAGGTTGTACTGGCGCACCAGCTCGCCCAGGGCTTCGCCGTTGATCGGCTCGGCGCCTTCGCGCGGGATCAGGGAAGCGCCGTTCAGCGCCACCGTCATCATGTAGCTCGCCTCTTCGACGTCATCCTTCAGGTAGCGCTCGTCGCGGCCAGCCTTGACCTTGTACAGCGGCGGCTGCGCAATGTAGATGTGGCCACGCTCGACCAGCTGCGGCATCTGGCGGTAGAACAGCGTCAGCAGCAAGGTCCGGATGTGGGCGCCGTCGACGTCCGCGTCGGTCATGATGATGATGCGGTGGTAGCGCAGCTTGTCGACGTTGAATTCGTCCGGGCCGATCGAGGTGCCGAGGGTCGCGATCAGGGTGGTGATCTGCTCCGACGACAGCATCTTTTCGAAGCGCGCCTTTTCCACGTTCAGCACCTTGCCGCGCAGCGGCAGGATGGCCTGGAACTTGCGGTCGCGGCCCTGCTTGGCCGAGCCGCCTGCGGAGTCACCCTCGACGATGTAGAGTTCGGCCAGCGCCGGGTCGCGTTCCTGGCAGTCCGCCAGCTTCGACGACAGGCCCAGGCCGTCCATCACGCCCTTGCGGCGGGTCAGGTCGCGCGCCTTGCGTGCGGCTTCGCGCGCGCGGGCGGCTTCCACGATCTTGCCGCAGATGATCTTGGCGTCGTTCGGCTTCTCCATCAGGAAGTCGGTCAGCGTCTTCGCCACGATTTCTTCGACCGGGCCGCGCACTTCCGACGACACGAGCTTGTCCTTGGTCTGCGACGAGAACTTCGGCTCGGGCACCTTCACCGACAGCACGCAGGTCAGGCCTTCGCGCATGTCGTCGCCCGAGATTTCGACCTTGGCCTTCTTGGCGAAGTCGTTCTCGTCGATGTACTTGTTGATCACGCGCGTCATCGCCGCACGCAGGCCGGTCAGGTGGGTGCCGCCGTCGCGCTGCGGGATGTTGTTGGTGAAGC
>CAMPHU010000165.1 GCA_946886065.1 uncultured Massilia sp.
ACCATGCCCAGGGTCGGGTGCTTCCAGCGCATCAGGGTCTCGAAGCCCTCGATGGTGCGGGTGCGGGCGTCGACGATGGGCTGGTAGAACAGCAGGAACTCGCCTTCGCGCACGGCGTTGAACATCGCCGCCTCGAGCGAGATGTCGTGTTCCGGCGGGCCCTGGTCGCGCGGGCTGTAGAGCACCGTGCGCGCCTTGCCGGTTTCCTTGGCGCGCGACATCGCGGTGTCGGCCAGGGTCACCAGGCGCACTTCGTCCTCGGCGTGGTCCGGGTAGATCGAGACCCCGATCGAGGCGCCCAGGTAGATCGTGTGGCCGGCCACTTCGAAGGGCGACTGCAGGGTGGCCATCAGGCGGCCGGTGACCAGCTTGATCTGGGCGTCGGTGAAGGTGCCCGGCAGGACCGCGACGAATTCGTCGCCGCCCACGCGGGCCAGGGTGTCGCTGTCGCGCAGGGTGCGGCGCAGGCGGCCGGCGGCCATCTGCAGCACCGCGTCGCCGACCGGGTGGCCGAGGCCGTCGTTGACTTTCTTGAAGCCGTCCAGGCCGATGGTGGC
Organism: uncultured Massilia sp.; assembly: GCA_946886065.1. Next base: position 558 of record CAMPHU010000165.1, read on the forward strand.
GACCGAGAATCCCTGGCCGGAACGGCGCGCATTGGCGATCACCATGCGGATGCGGTCGGACAGCAGGACGCGGTTGGGCAGCTCGGTGAGCGCGTCGTGGGTCGCCATGTGGCGCAGGCGCTCTTCGGTGGCCTGCTGGGCCGACATGTCGCGGCCGATGACGATGATCGGGGCGTCGTCGCCAGTGTCCAGCAAGGCCACGCGCAGCTCGTACCAGACGTCGCGTTCGCCCAGGCGGAAGCGGGCTTCGACGACGGCGGGCGCCGCGTCGGCGGGGCTGAGTTTGCCGGCTGCGCTCACCAGGACATTGCGCAGCGCCGGCTGGTCGACTTCATGGACCAGGGACACCAGCGTACGGCCGGGCTCGACTCCGCTGAGGCGCTGGGCGCGCGTGCTCGCCGCGCGGATCTGGCCGCCGGACGTGATGCGGAATACGGCGTCGCCGGCAGTCTCCAACAGGCCGTCGAGCAGCGCCGCCGGGAGCGGGGCCCGCGTCTGAGGCTGGGGCACGGCGGAAAAACTGGTGTGCATCGTTAAATAGTTGCCTTCTGATCGCTGGCACGTGCACGACATGCCGTCCAAAACCGTGCAAGTCTACCAAACCTCATGCGACTCTATCACCGAAAGATTCCAAAAGGCATTAAAAAACACAAGCCGAGGCTTCATTGAGCGAATATTTGCGCTGGAACAGGCGGCTTGCCACGCATGAACGTTTGCGCTAGCCTGCTTGTCGGATAGATAAGCGTACGTACGCCATCATTGTCGCCTATTCTTGCTGAGTAGAAAATGGCTTTGGTGATTTTGATGCTTCTATGCAACATCGCTGTAGAAAAGAGGCCTGCGCGCCAAGGAGACATGGATGGACACGGCTTTCGATACCCATGAGGTACTCAACCAGGCGCCGCCCTTTGCCGGGGTCAACCTGTACGCCTGCGATCCGGCCCTGCAGGAAGGGCTGCGGCGCGAGGGCGGCGGCTTTGCCGCGCCGGCGCTGGAAGCACTCGGCGCCCGGCTCGGCAGCGCGGAATCCCAGGAGCTGGCGCGCCTGGCCAACGCGCACGGACCGCGGCTGGTGGCCTTCGACCGCAGCGGCAACCGGGTCGACGAGATCGAGTTCCATCCCGCCTGGCACCAGCTGATGGAGATGATGATCGGCGCCGGCGCGCATGCGGCGCCGTGGCTGGAGCCAGGTCCCGGCGCCCAGGTGGCGCGCGCCGCCCAGTACCTGCTGTTCGGCCAGCTCGAGAACGGCGCCCAGTGTCCGGTCACCATGACCTATGCCTCGGTGCCGGCGCTGCGCCGCCACCCGCGCATCGCCGCCAGGTGGCTGCCCAGGATCCTGTCGCGCGAGTACGATCCGCGTTCGCTGCCGGTCGGGCAGAAGCGCGGCGCCCTGATCGGCATGGGCATGACCGAGAAGCAGGGCGGCAGCGACGTGCGCGCCAACACCACGCGCGCCGTGCAGATCCCGCCCGCCGAGGCGCAGGCGCGCTTCGGCGAAGAAGGCGAGGGCGCTTACCGCATCGTCGGCCACAAGTGGTTCTTCTCGGTGCCGCAGTCGGACGCCCACCTGATCCTGGCGCAGCTCGACCAGGAAGGCGGCGCGGGACTTTCCTGCTTCTTCGTGCCGCGCTTCCTGCCCGACGGCAGCCGCAACGCGGTCCGCGTGCAGCGCCTCAAGGACAAGCTGGGCAACCGCTCGAATGCCTCTTCCGAAGTCGAATTCCAGGGCGCGGTCGGCTGGATGATCGGCCTGCCGGGGCGGGGCATCCCGACCATCCTCGAGATGGGCAGCCACACCCGCCTGGATTGCGTGCTGGGCAGCGCCGGCATCATGCGCGCGGCCCTGTGCCACGCCCTGCACCATGCGCGCGGCCGCGCCGCCTTCGGGCGCAAGCTGGCCGGGCTGCCCTTGATGCAGAACGTGCTGGCCGACCTGGCGCTGGAGTCCGAGGCAGCCACCGCCTTCGCCCTGCGCCTGGCGCGCTGCTACGACCAGCAGGGTGACCCGCAACAGGCACTGCTGGCGCGGATCCTGACCCCGGCGGGCAAGTACTGGATCTGCAAGCGCGGCCCGGTGTTCGGGGCCGAGGCGATGGAGGTCATGGGCGGCAACGGCTATGTCGAGGACGGGCCGCTGGCCCGGCTGTACCGGGAGTTCCCCGTGAATTCGATCTGGGAGGGCTCGGGCAACGTGATGTGCCTCGACGTGCTGCGTGCGGTCGGCAAGTCGCCGCAGGAGGCGCGCGAGGCGCTCGCGGCCGAGCTGATGCCGGCGGCGGGACTGGACGCGCGCTTTGCCGGCTACGCCGGGCGCCTGCTCGACGAGCTGCCGGCCAGGGTGCAGGACGAGTTCGGCGCCCGCAGGCTGGCCGAGCGCCTGGTGCTGGCGGTGCAGGGGGCGCTGCTGCTGCGCTACGCGCCGTCCTTCGTGGCCGGGGCTTTCGTGGCCTCGCGCATCGCCCAGGACGTGGGCGGCGCCTTCGGACGCTTGCCGGGCGGGACCGACTGCGCGGCGATCCTGGAGCGCGCGCTGCCCGTATGAAGGGGCCTGCCCCGTCCGCCGCATTATTTCTTCGACAAAGGGCCGCGCGGCTGGGATAATGCTGGCCTGATTGAGCGAACCGCCTCAGCTTTACACCGAATTCTTCCAAGCCGACCATGAAACAAGACCCGCGTTTTCCGAACCTGTTCATCCTGAACCATCCGCTGATCCAGCACAAGCTGTCGCACATGCGCGAGCACGACACCTCGACCCGCACCTTCCGCGAACTGCTGCGCGAGATCACGCTCCTGATGGGCTACGAGATCACGCGCGACCTGCCGCTGACCACGCGCCAGATCACCACTCCGCTGGTCACGATCGATGCGCCCGTCATCGCCGGCAAGAAGCTGGCCGTGGTGCCGATCCTGCGCGCCGGCATCGGCATGAGCGACGGCCTGCTGGAACTGGTGCCCTCGGCCCGCGTCGGCCACATCGGCGTGTTCCGCGACCCGGACACCCACGAGCCGGTCGAATACCTGGTGCGCCTGCCGGACGTGACCGACCGCACCTTCATCCTGTGCGACCCGATGGTCGCCACCGGCAATTCGGCGGTGCACGCCGTCGACGTGCTCAAGAAGCGCGGCGTGCCGGACGACCAGATCCTGTTCCTGGCCCTGGTGGCCGCGCCGGAAGGCATCACCGTGTTCCAGAAGGCGCACCCGGACGTGAAGGTGTTCGTGGCCTCGCTCGATTCGCACCTGAACGACGACGCCTACATCGTGCCCGGCCTGGGCGACGCGGGCGACCGCATCTTCGGCACCAAGTAAGGCGGCAGGGCAGATGGCGCATCCGGCCGACCAGCAGTTCTTCGCGCGCCTGGCCGCGCTGAACGACAAGTTCGCCAGTACGCTGCCGGGCACCCTGGACCGGCTCAGCGCGCTGGCGCGCCGGCTCGACCCGGCGGCGCCGGCCCTGGCGGCCGGCGAGCTGCAGGCGATGCTGCACACGGTAGCCGGTTCCGCCGCCACCTTCGGCTACCGCGGCCTCGGCCAGCACGCCCGCACCCTGGAGCAGCGCCTGCGCGTGCTGCAGACCTTCGAGTCGGTGGCCGCCGCCGATTGGCAGGACTGGCTGGAGGAGCTGGACCGCTTCATCGGCGATGCGCGCCGCGATCCGAAATCGCTGACTTGAACCGCGCGGCGCCGCAAGGCTGCCGCGCAAGTCTCCTATCCGGCCAAGTTTGATTCAGCGCAAACATTCAGCCTCTCCATTCCCCTATATTTGCGTAAAGCCGAATATAAAAAATCGCCGCGCCAATTCGTTGACTTTGGGAATGTTGCGGGTTTCAGGATTTTTTATTTCACGAATAGGGCATACCCTGTTTTTATTCGGTATAATACGGGATCGTTGGGTTCGAGCTAGTAGTGCAGTCTGTCTGTCATTCCTTTCTTGCTTCTTCAAACGATCTTAAACGGGCGCAAGCCCAACTTAACTGAAATAGGAAATTGTAATGGCAACTGGCATCGTAAAATGGTTCAATGATTCGAAGGGTTTCGGCTTCATCACCCCGGACGAAGGCGGCGAAGATCTGTTCGCGCACTTCTCGGCAATCCAGAGCGCCGGCTTCAAGTCGCTGCAGGAGAACCAGCGTGTCTCGTTCGACGTGACCACCGGCCCGAAGGGCAAGCAAGCAGCAAACATCCAGCCGCTGTAATGCCGCTTTGATGTGCTCATCGCACTCGCTGCGATCCAGAAAATCCCCGGAATTGCCGGGGATTTTTTTTGCCTGTACGCATCAGGCGGGAGTGGAAGGCAGGCTTTGCGGCACCTGCGGTGCGCGTCCCGCCCTTGCTAGCGGTGCTGCCAGTAGTCCGGCTGCGCATAAGAGCGGCGCAGGAAGTCGACAAAGACCCTGATTCGCAAAGGCAAATGCCGGCGCTGCGCAAACACCGCATAGATATCGTTGCCCGGCGCCGCGTAGTCATCGAGTACCGTGCGCAGCTCGCCGCTGGCGATCTGCCCGCCCACTTCCCACATCGAGCGCCAGGCCAGCCCCTTGCCGGCCAGGGCCCAGGCGTGCAGCACCGCGCCGTCGTTGCACACCATGTTCCCGCCCACCTTCAGGGTCACCGGCTTGCCCTTGTCGAGGAAGGTCCAGCCGCGCTGGCTGCCTTCGCTGCTGATCGCCAGGCAGTTGTGGCGCGCCAGGTCGGCCAGCGCCTGCGGCCTGCCATGACGCTTCAGATAGGCCGGCGTGGCCACCACGACGCGGTGGTTGTCGGCCAGCTTGACGCCCACCAGGCTGGAGTCGTTGAGGCTGGCGATGCGGATCGCCACGTCCACGCCTTCGCCCACCACATCGACCAGGCGGTCGTTCAGGTTGAGGTTGACCGTCACCTCGCGGTGCTCGGCCAGGAAGGAGGGCAGCAGCGGCGCCACGTGCTGGCGGCCGAATCCCGCCGGCGCCGACACCAGCAAGTGGCCGGTGGCGCGCGCGCTGCGCTCGGAGGCCGCGTTCTCGGCCTCGTCCAGCTCGTCCAGGATGCGCTGGCAGTCCTCGAGGAAGGCCGCGCCTTCGTCAGTGAGGACCAGTTTGCGCGTGGTCCGCTGCAGCAGCTTGACCCCCAGGCGCGCCTCGAGCGCGTCGAGGCGCCGGCCGATCATCGCCGGCGCAATGCCTTCCGCGCGCGCCGCAGCCGACAAGCTGCCGCGCGCCACCACCTCGACGAAGGTCTCGATCTGCCTGAACTTGTCCATCTCTCCCTCATTACGTATCAAAAACGCACAGATGTAGTGAGTATTTGTATCGTTTAGCTATGTTCTGGTGAATATACTTGAAGGTATGACAAACGCCAAGCCGGTGTAGACTGGCTCGAGCTGGCAGTTCGCACACGATTTTTCTTTCATCCAGGAGTCAAGCATGAGCATCGCCACCCCCGCCGGTATGGAAATCCGGGCCGAGATCAAGCCCGGTTACGAACAGATCCTGACGCCGCAGGCACTCGAACTCGTCGCCAAGCTGTCGCGCGCGTTCGAGCCGCGCCGCCAGGAGCTGCTGGCGGCCCGCGCCGAGCGCGCCCGCCGCCTGGACGCCGGCGAGCGTCCGGATTTCCGTGCAGACACGGCCCACATCCGCGACGGCGACTGGAAGATCGCCCCGATTCCGCAGGCGCTCGAATGCCGCCGCGTCGAGATCACCGGTCCGGTGGAGCGCAAGATGGTCATCAACGCGCTGAACTCGGGCGCGGACAGCTACATGACCGACTTCGAGGATTCGAACACCCCGAACTGGGACAACCAGATCACCGGCCAGATCAACATGATGGACGCGGTGCGCAAGACCATCTCGCTCGAGCAGAACGGCAAGACCTACAAGCTGAACGACAAGGTCGCCACCCTGGTGGTGCGCCCGCGCGGCTGGCACCTGGACGAGAAGCACGTGCTGGTCGACGGCAAGCGCGTCTCCGGCGGCATCTTCGACTTCGCGCTGTTCATGTTCCACAACGCCAAGGAACAGCTGGCGCGCGGCGCCGGTCCATATTTCTACCTGCCGAAGATGGAGTCGCATCTCGAGGCGCGCCTGTGGAACGACATCTTCGTCATGACCCAGAACGAGCTCGGCCTGCCCCAGGGCACGATCAAGGCCACCGTGCTGATCGAGACCATCCTGGCCGCCTTCGAGATGGACGAGATCCTGTACGAGCTGCGCGAGCACAGCGCCGGCCTGAACGCGGGCCGCTGGGACTATATCTTCTCGTGCATCAAGAAGTTCAAGCTGGACAAGGACTTCTGCCTGGCCGACCGCGCCAAGGTCACGATGACCGCGCCCTTCATGCGCGCTTATGCGCTGCTGCTGCTCAAGACCTGCCACAAGCGGGGCGCGCCGGCCATCGGCGGCATGGCGGCGCTGATCCCGATCAAGAACGACCCGGCCAGGAACGAAGTGGCGATGGGCGGCGTACGCAACGACAAGGCGCGCGATGCGACCGACGGCTACGACGGCGGCTGGGTGGCCCACCCGGGCCTGGTGGAGCTGGCCATGAGCGAGTTCACCAAGGTGCTGGGCGACCGTCCGAACCAGATCGACAAGCAGCGCCCGGACGTCGAGGTCACGGCGAAGGAACTGCTGGACTTCAAGCCCGAGACCCCGATCACGGAAGACGGCCTGCGCTACAACATCAATGTCGGCATCCATTACCTGGGCGCCTGGCTGGCGGGTAACGGCTGCGTGCCTATCCACAACCTGATGGAAGACGCCGCGACCGCCGAAATCAGCCGCTCGCAGGTGTGGCAGTGGATCCGCACGCCGAAGGGCGTGCTGGAAGACGGCCGCAAGGTCACGGCCGACATGGTGCGCGCGATGATTCCCGAGGAACTGGCCAAGGTGAAGCAAGTCGCGCCGAACGGCGACAACCCGAGCTATGTGCGGGCCGCCGAGATCTTCGAGCAGATGTCGACCTCGGACACCTTCGCCGAGTTCCTCACCCTGCCGCTGTACGAAGAAATCTGATGCATTGGGGGTGGCCGGCGGCGCCGTCCACCCTTCAGAACACGTTCTTCCACTCCCGCAGCGCCGCGAAGGCCTGCACCGGCGGCGCGCCCGCCGGCAGCCTTCCGGCTTCCACCAGGCTGTGCACGATGCCGGGCTCGGTATAGCGCAGGAAGGGGTTCGTCCCGCGCTCCAGCCCGATCGTCGAGGGCACCGTCGGCAGCCGGGTGCCGCGCCGTTCCGAGGCGTCGCGCATGCGCAGCGCCACCGCCTGGTTGTCCGGCTCGACCGCCTGGGCAAAACGCAGGTTCGAAATCGTATACTCGTGCGCGCAATACACGAGCGTATCGTCGGGCAGGGCCGCCAGCTTGGCGAGCGAGGCCGTCATTTGCTCCGGCGTGCCTTCGAACAGGCGTCCGCAGCCTGCCGCAAACAAGGTATCCCCGCAGAACACCCAGTTCGCGCCCCCGGTATGGTCTCCCTTGCGCCGCACGTAGGCGATATGGCCGCGCGTATGGCCCGGCACGTCCAGCACCTCGAGCTCCAGGTCCAGCCCCGGCACCCGGACCCGGTCGCCTTCGCCCAGCGGATGGGTGACTTCGGCGATGCCGTCGCCGCGCGGGCCGTACACCGGCACCGGCGCGGCCGCCAGCAGGGCGGGGACGCCGCCGATATGGTCAGCATGGTGATGGGTGAGTAGAATGGCGGTCAGGGCCAGCTTGTTTTCGGCGAGCGCATCGCGGATCGGCTGGGCGTCGCCCGGGTCGACCACCGCTGCGTGGACGCCGTCGTGAATCAGCCAGAGATAGTTGTCGTTGAAGGCGGGTATAGTGAGAACGGTCAGGTCCTGAACCTTGCTCGGCGAATTCGTCATGGTGGGATCGGGTGGGGTCAGAGGTGGAAACAGCTAAGTGAAGGATGGCATGGACAGCGGGAATGGCAAGGACAATGCCGAAAAATCCATTATAGCGCTCGACCTCTGGCTGCAATCGCAGGCGGGGGCTTACGTGCGCGCCTTCGAGCAGTCCTGCCTGGACGAGCTGACGGCGGATATTTTCGGCTTCAACGCCCTGCAGATCGGCGTGCCCCAGCTGGACGCGCTGGCCGCCAATCGCATGCCCAACAAGTGGCAGGCGGCCACGCGCACGTCGACCGACAACGAACTCGCCTTCGCGGCGGGCGGCAAGCAGATCGCGGTGGCGCTCGACTTCGCCGAGCTGCCTTTCGCTTCGCAGAGCATCGACCTGGTGGTGCTGCCGCACGTGCTGGAGTTCGCGGCCGAGCCGCACCAGGTGCTGCGCGAGGTCGAGCGGGTCCTGATTCCGGAGGGGCAGGTGATCATCTGCGGCTTCAATCCGGCCAGCCTGTGGGGCATGCGCCAGGGCGTCGCGCGCATCACCCGCAACGACTATCTGCCGGCCTCGGGCGAATTCATTTCTATGCCGCGGCTGAAAGACTGGCTAAAATTGCTGAACCTTGGCGTCACCCGCAGCCATTTCGGCTGCTACGCCCCGCCGTGCCGGACGGCGCACTGGCTGAGCCGGTTCTCCATGCTGGAGTCCGCCGGACGCCGCTGGTGGCCCTACCTGGGTGCGGTCTACGTCGTGCATGCGATCAAGCGGGTCAAGGGCATGCACATCATCGGACCCGCATGGAACAAGAAAACGAGCAAGCGGCCGCAAGCAGTGCCGGCCGCGAACAGAGAATGAACCAAGAACAGAACACAGCAGCCAATCTCACCAAGGTCGAAATTTTCACGGACGGCGCCTGCAAGGGCAACCCGGGCACGGGCGGATGGGGCGCGCTGCTCGTCTCCAACGGCCACGAGAAGGAAATCTTCGGCGGAGAGACCAATACCACCAACAACCGCATGGAACTGCGCGCCGTGATCGAGGCCCTGGGCGTGCTCAACCGGCCGTGCAATGTCGTGCTCCATACCGACAGCCAGTATGTCCAGAAGGGGATCTCGGAATGGATCCACGGCTGGAAGGCGCGCGGCTGGAAGACCTCGACCAAGGAACCGGTCAAGAACGACGACCTGTGGAAGGCGCTCGACCTGGCGCAGCAGCAGCACGCCGTCGAATGGCGCTGGGTGCGCGGCCACAACGGCCATCCGGGCAACGAGCGCGCCGACGTGCTGGCGAACCGGGGTGTTGCCACGGTGCGTCGTTGATCCCGCCGCGGTTTGCTATACTGCGTTCCGCTTAGCAACTCATCCGTTCATCACCATGCGCCAGATCGTCCTCGACACCGAAACCACCGGCCTGAATCCCCGCACGGGCGACCGCATCATCGAGGTCGGCTGCGTCGAGATCTTCAACCGCAAGCTCACAGGCAATAACTTCCACCGCTATATCAATCCGGAACGCGATTCCGACGAGGCGGCGCTGGCGGTGCACGGCCTGACCACGGAGTTCCTGAGCGACAAGCCGAAGTTCCACGAGATCGCCGAGGAACTGCGCGCCTACATCCAGGGCGCCGAGGTCATCATCCACAACGCGCCTTTCGACCTGGGCTTCCTGAACCACGAATTCGCGCGCCTCGGCCTGCCGCCTTTCGTCGAGCATTGCAGCAACGTGATCGATACGCTGGTGCAGGCCAAGGAACTTCATCCGGGCAAGCGCAATTCGCTGGACGCGCTGTGCGACCGCTACGAAATCTCGAACGCCCACCGCAAGCTGCACGGCGCGCTGCTGGACTCGGAGCTGCTGGCCGATGTCTACCTGGCGATGACGCGCGGCCAGAACTCGCTGACCATGGATGTCGAGGTCGAAGCGGCGGCGGGCGGCGGGCTGCTGGAAGCCGTGCCGCTGGGCGAGATCATCGTGGTCGCGGCCAGCGCGGACGAGCTCGCGATCCACGAGGAAGTCCTGGCGGGTCTCGACAAGAACGTCAAAGGCAGCTGTGTGTGGAGAAATTATTCTCCGCAGGGGTGACGGAAGGCGCAATCTGTGCCATAATACGCCTCGCTTTGGGAGGTTAGCTCAGGGGTAGAGCACTGCATTCACACTGCAGGGGTCGCAAGTTC
>CAMPHU010000166.1 GCA_946886065.1 uncultured Massilia sp.
AATCCTTGGGCAGGGTCTCGTCGTGGAATTCGCGCGCCTTGTCCGGGTCCAGGCCCAGGTTGAACTGGTCTTCCCAGCGGAACTCGAAGCGCGCCTTGGACAGGGCGTTGTCGCGCAGCTGGGCGCCCGGATGGCCCTTGGCCAGGTCGGCCGCATGGGCGGCGATCTTGTAGGTGATGATGCCGTCCTTGACGTCGTTCTTGTCGGGCAGGCCCAGGTGCTCCTTGGGCGTCACGTAGCACAGCATGGCGGTGCCGTACCAGCCGATGTTGGCCGCGCCGATGCCCGAGGTGATGTGGTCGTAGCCGGGCGCGATGTCGGTGGTCAGCGGTCCCAGGGTGTAGAACGGCGCCTCGTGGCACTGCTCCAGCTGCAAGTCCATGTTCTCCTTGATGAGGTGCAGCGGCACGTGGCCCGGGCCTTCGATGATGGTCTGCACGTCGTGCTTCCAGGCGACCTGGGTCAGCTCGCCCAGGGTCTTGAGCTCGGCCAGCTGGGCTTCGTCGTTGGCGTCGTAGATCGAGCCGGGACGCAGGCCGTCGCCCAGGCTGAAGGACACGTCGTAGGCCTTCATGATCTCGCAGATGTCCTCGAAGTGCGTGTACAGGAAGGATTCCTTGTGGTGGGCCAGGCACCACTTGGCCATGATCGAGCCGCCGCGCGAGACGATGCCGGTCAGGCGGTTGGCGGTCATCGGCACGTAGCGCAGCAGCACGCCGGCGTGGATGGTGAAGTAGTCGACGCCCTGCTCCGCCTGTTCGATCAGGGTGTCGCGGAAGATCTCCCAGGTCAGGTCCTCGGCCTTGCCGTTCACCTTTTCCAGCGCCTGGTAGATCGGCACCGTGCCGATCGGGACCGGGCTGTTGCGCACGATCCATTCGCGCGTCTCGTGGATGTGCTTGCCGGTGGAGAGGTCCATGACCGTGTCGGCGCCCCAGCGGATGGCCCAGGTCATCTTCTCGACTTCCTCGCCGATCGAGGAGGTGACGGCCGAGTTGCCGATGTTGGCGTTGACCTTCACCAGGAAGTTGCGGCCGATGATCATGGGCTCGACTTCCGGGTGGTTGATGTTGGCCGGGATGATGGCGCGGCCGCGCGCCACTTCGCTGCGCACGAATTCAGGCGTGATCTCGGCCGGGATGCTGGCCCCGAAGGACTGGCCCGGATGCTGGCGGCCGAGCAGGTCCGCGACCCGCTTGCCCATCGGGCCGGAGGCGTGCAGCGATGCGATGTATTCCTTGCGGCGCATGTTCTCGCGCAGGGCCACGAATTCCATCTCGGGCGTAATGATGCCCTGGCGCGCGTAGTGCATCTGGGTGACGTTGGCGCCCCCGCGGGCGCGGCGCGGGGTGCGCTGCAGCGAGAAGCGCAGCGGCTCCAGGGCCGGGTCGGCGAGGCGCGCCTGGCCGTAGGCGGAAGTCGGGCCTGCCAATTCCTCGGTGTCGCCGCGCTCCAGGATCCAGGGCGCGCGCGGCGTACCCAGGCCGCTGCGGATGTCGATGGCGGCGGCCGGGTCGGTGTAGGCGCCGGAGGTGTCGTAGACGTAGAGCGGCGGGTTCGGCTCGCCGCCGAAGCTGGCCGGCGTGGGCGACTGGCCGATCTCGCGCATCGGCACGCGGATGTCGGGCCGGCTGCCTTCGATGTAGACCTTGCGGGAATTCGGGAGGGGAGCGATCGCCGCCTGGTCCACCTGGGCGGTGGCGGAATCGAACTTCAACGGTGCATTCATGTGGCTCCTTTGCTGCATTGCTAACAGGAGCCAGCAAAGGAGTGTGCCAGGATATGCGCAGCACAGCACGGTCGTGCAGGGCCATGGCGATTCTGACTGCTTCCCTTCGCTGGCATTATCCAGATCAGGTTCGGAGGGTATTTCTCACCCGCGTGTCGCGCTTGCGACAGGCAGGACCCCTAGCGTGTGCCACCTTGCGGTGACCGGCCGAATTATAGCCGCTTCTACTCTATAATGGTTCTTTTCGCAAAATCTTTACGCCACCACATCATGGAATTAGCCAAGTCTTTCGAGCCAGCGGACATTGAACAATACTGGCGCACCGAATGGGAACAGCGCGGTTACTTCACCGCGAGCATGGACGAAGGCAAGCCGTCGTTCAGCATCCAGCTGCCGCCGCCGAACGTCACCGGCACCCTGCACATGGGCCACGCGTTCAACCAGACCGTCATGGACGGCCTGACCCGCTATTACCGCATGCGCGGCTATAACACCGCCTGGGTGCCGGGCACCGACCACGCCGGCATCGCCACCCAGATCGTGGTCGAGCGCCAGCTCGACGCCCAGAAGATCTCGCGCCACGACCTCGGCCGCGACGCCTTCCTCGAGAAGGTCTGGGAGTGGAAGGAAAAGTCGGGCAACACCATCACCGGCCAGATGCGCCGCCTGGGCGCATCCGCCGACTGGCAGCGCGAATACTTCACCATGGACGAGACCCGCTCCAAGACCGTGGTCGAGGTCTTCGTGCGCCTGTTCGAACAAGGCCTGATCTACCGCGGCAAGCGCCTGGTGAACTGGGATCCGGTGCTGGGCACCGCCGTCTCGGACCTGGAAGTCGATTCGCAGGAAGAAGACGGCTCGATGTGGTACATCAACTACCCGCTGGCCGACGGCTCGGGCCACCTCACGGTCGCCACCACCCGTCCTGAAACCATGCTGGGCGACGTCGCCGTCGCGGTCGACCCGACCGACGAACGCTATACCCACCTGCACGGCAAGCTCTTGAGCCTGCCGCTCACCGGCCGCCAGATCCCGGTGATCGCCGACAGCTACGTGGACAAGGAATTCGGCACCGGCTGCGTGAAGATCACCCCGGCCCACGACTTCAACGACTACGCCGTCGGCCAGCGCGCCAGGCTCGAGCCGATCAACATCTTCACCCTGGACGCCAAGATCAACGAGAACGGCCCGGCGCAATACCAGGGCCTGGACCGCTTCGCCGCGCGCAAGCAGATCGTCGCCGACCTCGACGCGCAAGGCCTGCTGGCCGAAGTCAAGCCGCACAAGCTGATGGTGCCGCGCGGCGACCGCACCGGCGTCGTGATCGAGCCGATGCTGACCGACCAGTGGTTCGTCGCCATGAGCAAGCCGGCGCCGGAAGGCACGTTCAACCCGGGCAAGTCGATCACCGACGTGGCCCTGGAAAAGGTCGCCAACGGCGAGATCAAGTTCGTGCCGGAGAACTGGACCACCACCTACAACCAGTGGCTGGGCAACATCCAGGACTGGTGCATCTCGCGCCAGCTGTGGTGGGGCCACCGCATCCCGGCCTGGTACGACGACGCCGGCAATATCGTGGTCGCGCGCGACGAAGAGGAAGCCAAGGCCAAGGCCGCCGCGCAGGGCATTACCGGTGAGCTGCGCCGCGACGACGACGTGCTCGACACCTGGTTCTCGTCGGCGCTGGTGCCCTTCTCCACCATGGGCTGGCCGGAACAAACCCGTGATATGTCGATGTTCCTGCCGTCCTCGGTGCTGGTGACCGGCTTCGACATCATCTTCTTCTGGGTGGCGCGCATGGTCATGATGACCGCCCACTTCACCGGCAAGGTGCCGTTCGAGACCGTGTACGTGCACGGCCTGGTGCGCGACTCGCAGGGCCAGAAGATGTCCAAGTCGAAGGGCAACACCCTCGACCCGATCGACCTGATCGACGGCATCGACGTCGAGACCCTGGTGGCCAAGCGCACCACCGGCCTGATGGACCCGCGCGCCGCGGAAAAGATTGGCAAGGCCACCCGCAAGGAATTCCCGGAAGGGATCCCGGCCTTCGGCACCGACGCCGTGCGCTTCACCATGGCCAGCTATGCTTCGCTGGGCCGCAACATCAACTTCGACCTCGGCCGCTGCGAGGGCTACCGCAACTTCTGCAACAAGCTGTGGAACGCGACCCGCTTCGTGATGATGAACACGGAAGGCAAGGACTGCGGCCAGCCGGACCAGGCCGACCTGTCGCAGGCCGACCGCTGGATCGTCTCCTTGATGAACCGTGTCGAGCTGGAAGTGGCCAAGGGCTTCGCCGACTACCGCTTCGACAATATCGCGAGCAGCATCTACAAGTTCGTCTGGGACGAGTACTGCGACTGGTACCTGGAAGTGGCCAAGGTCCAGGTCCAGCAGGGCACGGAAGCGCAGCAGCGCGCCACCCGCCACACCCTGCTGCGCGTGCTGGAAGTGATCCTGCGCCTGGCGCATCCGATCATTCCGTTCGTGACCGAAGCCCTGTGGCAGAGCATCGCGCCGCTGGCAGGCAAATCGGGTGACTCGATCATGCTGCAGCCCTATCCGCTGGCCGACACCTCCTTCGTCAGCGAAGAGGCGGAAGCCTGGATGGACCAGCTCAAGGCCCTGACCGACGCCACCCGCAACCTGCGCGGCGAGATGTCGCTGTCGCCGTCGGTGCGCGTGCCGCTGTTCCTGGAGCCGGGCAATGCCGAGGACCGCGCGCGCATGGCGGTGTTCGCTCCCTACATCCAGTCGCTGGGCAAGCTGCAGGAAGTGCAGATCGTCGACGCACTGCCGGATTCGCCGGCGGCCGTGTCGATCGTCGGCACCACCAAGCTGATGCTCAAGGTCGAGATCGACGTCGCCGCCGAGCGCGAGCGCCTCTCTAAAGAGATCGCGCGCGTGCAGGGCGAGATCGCCAAGGCCAACGGCAAGCTGTCGAACGAGAGCTTCGTGGCGCGTGCGCCGGCTGCCGTGGTGGCGCAGGAGAAGGAACGCGTGGCGAACTTTTCGGCGACCCTGGCAAAGATGGAAGAACAGCTGGCGAAGCTGCCGGCTGCTTAAACATCTACATTTAGTTTAGTTAGCACGTCGTCCCCGCCTTCGCGGGGATGACGCGTTTTTGGGCTGACGCATTTTTAGAGGTCGCCTTGACTCACGTCGCGTAGCGGAAGCGCCCCCCGCCGCAGCCACCCGCGCACGATCTTGAATTCCCACGCACGCTCAGCGCGCGGATCATCCAGCGCGTCCTGCCGCCACAGCACCTTGGCCATGCCCTGCAACTGCAGGATATCCCCCGTCCCGAAGTCCGGGATCACCAGCGAAACACGCGGCTCCACCAGCAGGTTTCCCAGCGTGTTGAAGTAACGATTCCCCGCATAGTCAGGCACGGTCAGCACGCTCCCCTGCAAACGCAGGAACCCCGCCTCGCCGCCCCGATGCGAGATGTCGAGCCCGCCTGCCTCGCCACCGGCAGTCGCAACGAACATCGTCTCGCACCCGGCAAGCATGGCCAGGGCATCCTCGGGCAGTTCGGCGCCGAAGCGCTCGGCCTGCCCTTTTGGCCGCTCCACCCGGGCCAGCTGGCGTACGCGGATGTACTTCGGACAGTTGCCGAAGGATTGCTCCACATCGACCACGAAACCCTCACCATCCGCCTGCGCGATCCTGCCGTTGGCACGGTTGCGCCGCCGTGTCGCCAGGTCGATGCCGAGCATGCCGGTCCCTGCGCCCTCCCTGAGGTGCGGATAGGCCGGATCGTCCCCGTCCGGCACGGCGGCAACCCGCAGCCGGCCAGGATCGGGCGACGACGCGAATCCCGGCTCCCCGGCCAGCAGGGTGGCGATCGGCCAGCCACTGTCGTCCGCCAGCGCGACACACAGGAAGCGCAGCAAGGGAAAGAACTGGCGATGCTGCTCGGGCATCTGGCTGCGGATCGGCGCGCCCGCCGGTCCGCCGCCCGCGAGCTGCTGGGCGCGCAGTTCGCCGGCATGGAAGGGTTCGGGCAGGCGGTGGTCGTTCATTTCAGTTCTCCGGCATCGCGATAAAGCCGGGCAAGGCCCGGATACGCGCGATCCAGCCGCGCACCTGCGGATAGGGTTCCAGCGCGATCCCGCCTTCCGGCGCATGCGCGATATAGGCATAGCAGGCCAGGTCCGCCAGCGTCGGCGCCACGCCGGCAAGAAAATCCTGCCGGCCGAGCGTGGACTCCATGAAAGCGAGGGCCTGGCCGGCCAGCCGCTGCATGAGCTCCGGCGGCATGCCGGTATCGCCGAAGCGGGCCGAAATGCGCGCCTTGGCCGGACCGAAAGCGATCTCGCCGGCCGCCAGCGACAGCCAGCGCTGGACCCGTGCCGCGCCGACCGGATCCTCGGGCAGCCAGGTACTGCCCGGCGCGTAGCGCTTGGCGAGATACACCAGGATGGCATTGCTGTCCGTTAACGCCAGCTCGCCATCCTGCAGGACCGGAATCTGGCCGAGCGGATTCAGGCCCAGGAATTCGGCGCTCCTGCGCACCGGCGCCGGCGCGTCGATGCGCCGGTAAGGGAGCTGCAACAGGTTCAGGAACAGTTCCACGCGGTGGGTATGTCCCGAGAGCGCGGTGCCATGGAGGATCAGGGAAGAGGTCATGATAGGCGAGGAAAGTTGGCGGTACTGCCATCCTAGCCACTGCGCTTCCCTGCCGGAATAGCACATAATGGCAATTCATTCTGCCGATTCTTGCAATTATCCATGGACCGTCTCGACGAACTTCAGGTATTTCTCGCCATTCTCGATACCGGCAGCATGGCTGCGGCGGCGCACAAGCTGCGCCGCTCGCCGTCGGCGGTCACGCGCATCCTCGCGGCACTCGAGCAGCGCGTCGGGACGCGGCTGTTCGAAAGGAGCACGCGCAGGCTGTCGGCGACCGCCGAAGGACAGCGTCTTGCCGCGCATGCACGCCGCCTGCTGGCCGAATACGAAGCGGCGATGTGCGAGTACCAGGCCGGGCCGCCCCAGGGCCTGTTGCGGATCACGGCGCCCATGGTGTTCGGCCGCCGCTACATGACCTCCCTCGCCACCAGCTTCCTGATGCGCCATCCGGATATCCAGGTGGACCTCGTCCTCTCGGACCGCAACATGGACCTGATCGACAATGGCGTCGACATCGCGCTGCGGATCGGCGCGCTGGAAAATTCCGGACTCGTCGCCCGCGAACTGGGCACGGTGAAGAGGATCACGGTCGCCAGCCCTGCCTACCTGCAGCGGCGAGGCACGCCGGCCACGCCGGAAGAACTGGCGCAGCATGAACTCATCCTGGGCACCACGGTGCGCGGCCTGCCGGAATGGCGCTACGGCACGGCGGAGCGCGAACAGGTCGTCCGCTTCGCGCCGCGCCTGCAGGTGAACGATGTGGAAGGCGTGCTGAATGCGGCGCGCGAGGGATTCGGCATCGCACGCGTCCTGTCCTACCAGGCCGCGCCCGACCTGCAGGCCGGCGCCCTCACCCGCCTGCTGGCCGGCTACGAGCCGGCACCGCTGCCTGTCCACCTGGTCTTCCCCAGCGCGCGCCACATGGCGCCGCGGGTACGCGCCTTCGTCGATTTCGCCATCGAAGCATTCACACGGCTGCAGCCGATCCACTAGGAGTCCTCACTTCAGGTTCTTCCACCAGGCGTGGCCTGCGTGCGGCTGCCTCAGGTCGAGCGGCTCGCCCATGCCGGGCGTGGTCAGCGCCACCTGCTTCTCGGCCGCCAGCGCGGCGATGCGTTCGAAAGGCTCCTGCCAGCGGTGCAGGCCCAGGTCGAAGGTGCCGTTATGGACCGGCAGCAGCCACTTGCCGCCCAGGTCGGCGAACGCCCGCATGGTGTCTTCCGGCTGCATGTGCACGTCCGGCCAGCGCTTGTCGTAGGCGCCCGTCTCCAGCAAGGCCACATCGAAGGGACCGTACTTGGCGCCGATCTCCTTGAAACCCGCGAAGTAGCCGGTGTCGCCGCTGAAGAACACGCGCACATCCTGGTGCAGGATCACCCACGAGGCCCACAAGGTCGAATTGCCGTCGTTCAGGCTGCGCCCCGAGAAGTGCTGGGCCGGCGTGGCCACGAAGCGCACGCCGCCCACTTCCGTCCCCTGCCACCAGTCGAACTGCTGGACCTTGGCCGGGTCGACGCCCCAGGCAACCAGGCGGTCGCCCACGCCCAGCGGCGTCAGGAAGGCCGAGGTCTTGGCGGCCAGCGCCAGGATGGCGGCATGGTCGAGGTGGTCGTAATGGTCGTGCGACAGGATCACCGCCTTGATCGGCGGCAGCGCGTCGATGCCGATCGGCGGCGCATGGAAGCGCGCCGGACCCGCCCACTGCACCGGCGACGCGCGCTCGGAGAACACCGGGTCGGTCAGGAAGAACTCGCCGCCCAGCTTGATCAGCATGGTCGAGTGGCCCAGGCGGTACAGCGTGTTGTCCGGCGCCGCCAGCAGCTCGGCCCGGGTCAGCGTCCGCACCGGCACCGGCTGCTGCGGCACCGTGCCGGAAGGCTTGTCGAACAGGAAGGTCCACCACAGGCCCATGGTTTCGCCGAAGCTGTGCTTGTTCATGGCGACGGGATTGCGGAACTTCCCGTCACGGAATTGCGGCGAGCTGTGGGCCACCGCGGCCGGAGCAATAGTGCAGTAAGTCATGAGCGATACCAATCCGAGGAGAGCGAGGGTGAGGACGAAACGCATGTCGTTGCCGATTCATAAAATGTACACTACACAGTGTAGTTTATCGATTTGGGAAAGTAAACTACTGAGTGTAGAATTTGCGTATGCACTCTTCTACCCGCCTGACCGACCGCAAGCGCAGCGCCATCCTGGAGGCCGCCGCCGAACAGTTCCGCCTGCACGGCTACGAGACCGCCAGCGTGGACAGCATCGCCGCCGCGGCCGGCGTGTCGAAGCGCACCGTGTACAACCACTTCCCCAGCAAGGAAGAGCTGTTCGGCGAAACCATCATGCAGATGTTCCAAAGCACCGCCGGCTTGCTGGAACTGCCTTACACGCGCGAGCGCAGCCTGCGCGAGCAGCTCACGGAGCTGATGCGCCAGAAGATGCGCACCCTGGCCGATCCCGAATTCCTGGGGTTGGCGCGGGTGGCGATGGGCGAGGCCATCCATGCGCCCGAGCGCGCCCTGCCCGTCCTGTGCCGCCTGGGCGAACGCGAGGAAGGCGTGACCACCTGGATCCGCGCCGCCCAGGCGGACGGCAAGCTCAAGCCGGGCGACCCGGGCTTCGCCGCCAACCTGCTGCAGGGGCAGATCAAGACCTTCGCTTTCTGGCCGCAGATCGCCATGGGCGCCGCGCCGCTGGCGCCGGAAGAACAGGAGCGGGTCATCGAAGCGGCGGTGTCGATGTTCCTGTCGTATTTCGCCGTGGAGCGCTAGGCCGGATCAGGGCAGCAGCCCGAAGTCGCGCAGCACCGCCTTGAGGATGCCCATGCGCGCCGCGGCATCGCCGGGCCGTGCGATGTCGAGGTTCATGGCGAAGAAATGCACCTTGCCTTCGCGTTCCAGGTAGCCCACCAGCCAGCCGAGCTGAGGCTGCTGCGGCTCGCCGAAGCCCACCCAGCCGCTCTTGCCGCTCAGGCGGTAGTCCGGGGTCTCCTCCAGCACCAGCATTTCCTTGGCGAGCCGGGTCGTGCGCGCCGATACGCCGAGCTGGCCGGCGTGGAAGCGGCGCAGGAAATCGGCTTGCTGGTCGGCCGAGATGCGCAGGCCGCCCGTCAGCCAGAACTGGTCGATGCCGCCCGAGATGTCGCGGTTGCCGTAGCCGAAGCGGTCGACCCAGTGCTGCATCCGGGACGGGCCCACGCGCCGCGCCACTTCCTGGTAATACCAGACCGCCGAGTTGCTCAGCGCCGACGCCAAGGTATGGTCCCGCGCCCAGGCCGCCGGCCACCACGGCTGGCGCGGCGCACGCGCGCTGTCCCAGGCCAGCTTGAAGTCCTTGTCCCTGGCGACGCCCTCTTCCAGGGCGATCAGGGTGTTGGGGATCTTGTAGGTCGACGCGGGCAGGAAGCCCCGGGCCGCCCGCGCCGGCGCATGGCGCCGGATCTCGCCGCTCTGGCCGTCGAGCAGCACGAAGGTCCCTTCCACCTGCGCTGCGCTGAAGCGGGCGCCGATGTCCACGTTCGGCAAGGCCGCGTGGCCGGACCGGGCGGCCAGCAGCGCCGCCACGGACAACAGCAGGCGCGCGGCCACGCAGGACAAGACGTTCATGGGATTTCCCTGCTCAGCTGAAGCTGCCGTAGCCGCGCGCCATGGCGGCCGCGAATATCGGAATCAGGAAGAACAGCGCCGCCTGCGCATGCAGGAAGCGCCGCAGGCGGGCTACTTCGGCGTCGTCCGGGCGGTGACTGGCGCGGCGCCAGCGGATGAAGCGGATGGTGGGGAGGGCCGACAGCGCGCCGACCAGCGCGAAGCTGGCGATCTTGGCCCAGAAGAAGCCATTGTGCGAATAATAGTCCCAGCCCTTGGCCGCGAAGACCGCCCGCGTGAAGCCGATGACGATCATGAGCATGGCGAACAGGCCGTACAGGCGGTCGATGCGCGCGGCCAGGGCAACCTGGCCGGTACTCATGCCGGGCCTGACGACCGCCAGCTCGACGGCGAGCACCCCGAACAGGGCGAACATGGTCACATGGTGCAGGATGGCGAGCAGCAGGTCGGTCAAAATGGTCTCCGGTGATGAAAGCAGTGGTGAAAGCAATGGTCAACGGCCATGATATGCCTGGACGGGGACTGTCTCAACAGGG
>CAMPHU010000167.1 GCA_946886065.1 uncultured Massilia sp.
GCCATCTGCTTGTTGATGCGGCGCAGGTCGGCCAGCGGCAGCGCCACGCGCGCCTGCAGGTCGATCATGCGCTGCTGCAGTTCCTTGATGGCCGGCAGGTTACGGCCCAGCACGGCGCTGTACGGATAAGCGCAGTCGACTTCGCGGTCGCCCCATGCCAGGTCGGTCTCGTTGCCTGGGAACACCTTGATGAAGTGGGCGCGCGGCATGCCGCAGCGGTTCACGCAGATGTCCAGCACGGCGCGCTCGATGGCGCGCACCTCGTCCATCTGATGGCGCAGGGTGTCGCACAGCTTCTCGACCACCTTGGCGGTGAAACGGATGCCCAGCAGCTCGTTCGAGATCACTTCCTGGGCGTCGTTGTAGGCCTCGGAGCCGTAGCCCTGGGTCTTGAACGCGTGGCCCATCTTGTCGAACTGCTTCTCGATCAGCGCGAACTTCTCCAGCGCGCCCTTCTTCAGCGCGGCGAGCTGCTCGGCCGAGTAGCCGGCCGCGCCGCCGCCGCCGCCTTCGCCCTCTTCTTCTTCCTCGACTTCCACTTCTTCCTCGTCCTCGTCATCCGAGGAGGAGGCCGCGGCCGCAGGGGCCGGCGCCGAGCTTTCGTTCAGGTCGACGAAGCCGTCCACCACGTCGTCGATCTTCAGCTCGTCGCTGGCGATCTTGTGCGACAGGGCGATGATTTCCGAGATCGTGGTCGGGCAGGCCGAGATCGCCTGCACCATGTCCTTCAGGCCCTGCTCGATGCGCTTGGCGATCTCGATCTCGCCTTCGCGGGTCAGCAGCGACACGGCGCCCATTTCACGCATGTACATGCGGACCGGGTCGGTGGTGCGGCCGAAGTCCGAATCCACGGTCGACAGCGCGGTGGCGGCGGCGGCTTCCACTTCGTCTTCGCTGGTGGGGGTCACGGCCTGGTCCGACAGCAGCATCATTTCCGCTTCCGGGGCGCGCTCGTAGACGGCGATGCCCATGTCGTTGAAGGTCGCGATGATGCCTTCGATCGCTTCCGGATCGATGATGTTTTCCGGCAGGTGGTCGTTGATCTCCGCATGGGTCAGGTAGCCGCGCTCCTTGCCCATGTTGATCAGGTTCTTCAGCTGCTGGCGGCGCTTTTCCAGTTCCTCGCCCGAGAAACCGGCTTCGTTCAGCACGCCCAGGCCCTTGGCCTTGCGCTCGCGCAGCTTCGAGGCCGCCTTCAGTTCGGCGCGCTCGACCGCGTTCAGCGCCGCGACTTCGTCGTTTTCCGGCACGAACTCGCTCGGCTTGCGGCCGCGGCGGCCCGGCACCTTTACCTGCGGCAGCAGGTAGCCCGTGGTATCGATCGAGGCCAGCACGGCCGCGTCGGTGGTCTGGCTGACGGCGCCGACGGCGCCCGGGGCGGCGGCCGGGGCCGATGCCTCGGTACGGCGTGCGGTGCGGGTGCGCACGAGCTTCGGTGCGGCGGTTTCGGCAGCCGGCTCGGCGGCGGCCTCAACGGACGCAGCGGCGGGCGCGGAGTCCGGCGCCGCTTCCGTCTCGGCGGAGGCTTTCAGGGCCGCCAGCTTGCCGCGCTTGCGCACGATGACCGGCGGCGCGGCCGGGGTGGCAGGCGCCGCCGGCATGTAATCATCGGCAGCGTCTGCACCTGCGGCGTCATTGGCGGCTGCGGCGGCCGGCGCCACGTCGACGACCGGTGCGGCGACTGCTTCGACCACTTCGGCCTGGACGTCGGCGACCTGCTCCGCGACCTCCTCGGCGGCATGGGCTTCGGCGGCCTGGGTCTTCAGCGAGGCCAGGCGCGAACGGGTCTTGACCACCGTCACCTTGGCCGCAGCTTCCGTTTCCAGGAAATAAGAGGTCGCGGTTTTCGGCACTGCCAGCGGCGCCGAGCTCTTGGCCGGTGCTTTTTTCGCTGTCAGTGTCAAGGTTTTGGCGGTGTTCTTCATCTAAAGCTCTCCAGTCGAGGCGGGCGCGGCGCCTGCGAAGTCAATAATCCAGCGGGACCCGCGGAGCGGGTCCTGGCAAAAGTGGGTCGGAAGTGGCCCTACCTTAGGGCGAAGGGCGGGACTTCAAGCACGGATTTCCTCGTCCTGCACGCAAAGCAAGAAAGCGGCAGGAACAAGAATGGATCGGTGATCAAAATCGCGGTGTGCATGTCGGAACGAAAAAAAGCCCGTCGGCTGAAACGGGCTTGCATCTATTTTTCTAGAAGAATAGAAGGAGGCGATATTATGCCCCAACGCAAGATTTGGTGATAATTGAAATATCCGATAATGGATATAAGCAATCCATATATTAGCAAGCCTTCCTTCGGTTCCCCTTCGGGTTCTGCGTCGGCGCAAGCCTCACGCAAGGCAAGGGGCGGATCATACACGATTTCGCGGCCGCGCGCCCGTGCATCCTGGCGTAAAACCCAACAATATCCTTGGAACAAGTACAATACGCGCCCGAGCGACGTGCTATCCTTCGCTTTCCCGTTCTTACCATGAAGTCAATGAATACCAATACCGCTGCAGAGTCCGCCGACATCACCGCCACCCCAGCCGCTCCGGAACAGGCCAAGGCGCCCGCCCTGTCGGCCCGTGCACTGCTCAAGCAGCTCCAGCAGGAGTTCCCCGCCTTCCGCGATTGCCTGCCGCTGGCGATCGGCATCGACAAGCAGCTGCTGGCACGCATGCCTGGCCTGGACCGCAAGACCATGCGCGCCGCGCTGGGCATCCACACCGGCTCGATGCGCTACCTGCGCGCCATGGAAAAGGCCAAGGTGCGCTTCGACCTGGACGGCACGCCGGGCGCCGAGGTGACCGACACCCACCGCCTGCACGCCAAGGAGCAGCTGCAGGAGCGCTTCAAGAAGGAAGCCGATCGCAAGAAAGCCGAGCGTGAAGCCGCCGCTGCCGAGGAAGCGAACCGCAAGCGCCAGGAAAAGCTGGAGGCGCTGGCCAGCAAGTTCTCGCGCAATTGATGACGGTCGATCCGGACGAGCTGCTGCCACCCTATGTCGGCATTGAGCTGGCCGACGTGCGCATCGTCCGGACCGAAGCGGAAGCCGCCGCGGCGCTCACCGCGCTGTCCGCGGCCGACGTGATCGGCTTCGACACCGAATCCAAGCCCACCTTCGCCAAGGGCGAAGTGTCGACCGGCCCGCACCTGGTGCAGCTGGCCACTGACCGGATGGCCTATCTGTTCCAGACCGCCACGCCGGCCGCCAATGCCACCGCCCTCATCGTGCTCAAGCCGGTGCTCGAATCCGACCGCATCCTCAAGGTCGGATTCGGCCTGGGCGACGACGTGCGCCGCCTGCGCACCAAGCTCGGGATCGAGCCGCGCAACGTGCTCGACCTGTCCACCGCCCTGCGCCGCGGCGAGCGCAACTCCCTCGGCGCCAAGAGTGCCGTGGCGCGCTTCTTCGGCCAGCGGCTGCAAAAATCCCGGCGCATCACCACCACCAACTGGGCCATGCCGCGCCTGAGCGAGAAGCAGGTGCTGTACGCGGCCGACGACGCCCATGTGGCCCTGCGCATCTACCGGCACTGGCGCGCCAACCCGCCTGCATGAACACGCCGTCGACAGGCCGTTGCGATCCGCACGGGATGGGGCTGACTTACCATCCGCAATGGGGATCGCTTCGGCGGCGATAACGAAGAGCTGAGCAAGCGCCTGATCTCGACCCTGCAGGACGATGGGAGTCCTCCGGCGTCAAGGTAGCCATCGCAGGAC
The DNA here is from genome assembly GCA_946886065.1 of uncultured Massilia sp. Next base: position 3,700 of record CAMPHU010000167.1, read on the forward strand.
ACCAGGTTGTCGCACAGAATCATTGATACGCGTTATCATTCATGCATCAACCATGCTGGCGTGACCTGATGACCTTCCTACACTTCCGCCTGGGCGCCGCACTATGCCTTGCCCTGCTGACAGCTTCGGCCCTCCCTGCCTGGGCGCAGCCGTCCCAGACCGTGCCCGACACCCTGGCCCAGCGCCTGGTCGCCTGCACTTCCTGCCACGCCCGCGTCGATGCGCGCGGCAATCCGGTCAACGACGCCTACTACCCGCGCATCGGCGGCAAGCCGGCAGGCTACCTGTACAACCAGCTGCTGAACTTCCGCGAAGGCCGGCGCCAGTATCCCTTGATGACCTACCTGGTCGACCACTTGCCCGATCCCTACCTGCGCGAGATCGCCGGCTGGTTCGCCGCCCAGCATCCGCCAGCGCCGCAACCTGCGCCAGGCAGCATGCCGCCGCAAACACTGGAACGCGGCCGCCAGCTGGTCTTCAACGGCGACAAGTCGCGCAATGTCCCGGCCTGCGTCGCCTGCCATGGCCAGCGCCTGACCGGCGTCGAACCGTCGATCCCCGGCCTGCTCGGCCTGCCGCGCGACTACGTGAACGCCCAGTTCGGCGCCTGGCGCGACAAGCTGCGCCGCGCCCATGCGCCCGATTGCATGGCCCAGATCACCGCCCGCCTCACGCTGGAAGACGTGAACGCGGTGTCGAGCTGGCTCGCCGCCCAGCCGGTACCGGGCGACCCGCGCCCGGCGGCCTCGATCACGCGCCCGCTGCCGCTCGAATGCGGCAGCGCGAAGGATGCGCCATGAAGAAGACATCCATTGCGCTCCTCGCCGTCGCCGGCGCCGCCCTTGCCGCCATCGCCGTCGCCTGGCCGCGCGCCCAGCATGTCCCGGCCGCCTCGCCCGCCGCCTATGCCGCCACGCCCGGGAACATCGCGCGCGGCGCCTACCTGGCCAAGGCGGGCGACTGCATCGCCTGCCACACGGCGCGCGGCGGCCCGGCCTATGCCGGCGGGCGCGCGCTCGACACGCCCTTCGGCCGCCTGATCGGCCCCAACCTGACGCCCGACCGCGAGACCGGCATCGGCGACTGGAGCGCGGACGACTTCTGGAACGCCCTGCACAACGGTATAGGCCGCGACGGCCGCCTGCTCTACCCGGCCTTTCCCTACACGAACTACACGCGGGTCAGCCGCGCCGACTCGGATGCGCTGTATGCCTTCTTCCGCAGCCTGCCCGCGGTCCGCCAGGCGAACCGCCCGCACGAACTCGACTTCCCCTACAACCAGCAAGCCATGCTCGCCGGCTGGCGCCTGCTCTACTTCCGCCCCGCCGTGTTCGAGCCGCAGCCGGCGCGCAGCGCGGAATGGAACCGCGGCGCCTATCTGGTGGAAGGCCTGGGGCATTGCAGCGCCTGCCACAGCACGCGCAACCGCCTGGGGGCAAGCGGCGACACCCTGTCCGGCGGCCTGATTCCGACCATCGGCTGGTACGCGCCTTCGCTCACCTCCGGCAGCGAGGCGGGTCTCGGCGACTGGGACAAGGAACACATCGTCGCCTTGCTGGGCACCGGCATCTCGCCGCGCGGGTCGAGCACCGGCCCGATGGCCGAAGTGGTGGCGCGCAGCCTGCAGCACCTGACGCGCGACGATCTCGGCGCGATGGCGGAGTACCTGAAATCGCTGCCGGCAAGCGAATCCCCGCAGCCGGACAGGGGCGCCCCCGCCAGCCAGCAGCTGCTGGCCGAGGGCAAGCGCATCTATGACGCGCAATGCGTGGACTGCCACGGCGCCGACGGCAAGGGCAAGCAGCCGGCCTATCCGCCGCTGGCGGGCAACCGCGCGGTGACCTTGAGCCCGGCGGTGAATGCGATCAGGATGGTGTTGAACGGCGGTTTCCCGCCCGGGACCGCGGGCAACCCGCGTCCCTACGGCATGCCGCCCTATGGTCACGAGCTGAGCGACGCCCAGGTGGCGGCCGTCTTGAGCTATGTGCGCGGCAGCTGGGGCAACGCGGCCCCGCCGGTCACCTCGCCGGACGTGAACCGCTACCGCGCCGTGCCGCTGGACTGATTCAAGCCACGCGGTTACACCATGTCGGCGAACGCCACCCGGTCGGTGGTGGCGGCGCGCGCATCCTCGACGCGCACCTTGTGCGCGGACAGCAGCTGTTCCAGCGAGGCGTTCATGGTGTGGCAGCCCGGATCGCGGCCGCTGTTCATGTGGGCGCGGATGCCGCCGATGTCGCCTGCTTCGAGCATGCGCATGATCGTGCTGCTGGGCGTCAGGCATTCGGTGGCGAGGTGGTAGCGGTTGCCTTCGCGCGAAGGCAGCAGCGCCTGGCACAGCACGCCGCGCAGCGCATGCGCCAGGGCCTGGGCCTGGGCTTCCGAATTGCCCAGCAGGCGCAGCATCTTCTGCAGTCCCAGCTCGGTCGAGCGCGCGTGCAGGGTGGCCAGCACCAGCGGGCCGGATTCGGCCAGCGCCAGCGCTTCCTGGGCGGTCTGGGCGTCGCGGATCTCGCCGATCATGATCACGTCCGGACGCTCGCGCAGCGCGTCCAGCGCGCCCAGGTAGTAGCTCTCGACGTCGCCGTCCACGCCCACTTCGCGCTGGGTGATGATGCACTTGCGCTGCGGGATCAGAGTCTCCACCGGGTCTTCGATGGTGATGATGTGGCCCGAGCGCTGCCTGTTGATCTCGTCCAGGATCGAGGCGATGGTGGTCGACTTGCCCTGGCAGGTGTCGCCGATGATCAGCACCAGGCCGCTGGTCAGGCGCGCGAATTGCAGCTCGTCGTCCCACAGGCCCAGCTCGGACAGCGCCAGCGGCGCCTTCGGGAAGCGGCGGATCACGCAGCCCAGGCGCTTGCGGCCCTGGAAGTGGAAGCAGTTGGCGCGGATGCGCGCCGTGTGCAGGTCGATCGAACGGTCGAAGGCGCGCACCGCGATGCGCTCGGCCCAGTTCGGCTCGATCACGTCGAAGAACTCTTCCAGCTCTTCCTTCGTGATCGGCGAATCCGTCACCGCCACCAGGCCCTTGGGCTGGCGCAGCATGAGCGGACTGTTCTGGTGAATGATGATGTCCGAGAACACCAGTTTCGAATTCAGCAGGTGCAGGATCTGCTCGACCAGGGTCCCGAACACCGGGTGGTCTTCGTTTTCGATATACGAGAGAGTGGGAATCTGCGAAGAGGTATGGTGTTCCATCTGGCCGGGACGCTGTTAAAAGATCAAGTGCGGTCCATTATAAAACCAGTCCCGGCAAAAAATTGCAATATCGAAAGCAAAATTGCTTAACGTCCCATACTCGCAACGATACGGTCACCGAACAAGGTAATCGCCACGCCCAGCGCCACGACCAGGGCGCCCGCCAGGCGCACCGCCGACACCTTGCGCACCGCCATGTGGATCAGGCCGAAGTGGTCGATCGCCATCGAGGTGAACAGCTGGCCGGCGATCACCAGCACGATCAGGCTGAGCAGGCCGATGCGCGGCGCCAGGAACACGGTGCCGAAGACGAAAGCGGCGCCCAGGAAGCCGCCGGCGAATTTCCACAACGGCTGGGACGGCAGCGCCGCCAGGGTCGCGCCCAGTCCGCCCTTGGCCAGGGCCATGGCCAGCAGCGCCACCGTGCCGCAGCTGAAGGACACCAGCGCGGCGGCCACGGAATTGGCGCCGATCGACGAGGCGAGCTGGCTGTTGACGGCGGCCTGCACCGACATCGCGATGCCGACGCAGAAGGCCACCAGGAAGAGAATCAGGTTCATCACACTACTCCGCCCGGAAAATCCGGGGAAAAAGCGCACGATTTTAGTGCATCTGGCGGGAAAAGGTGGCGACGACGCACGTCGGCCTGTCCGTCCGGTGTGCATTCCACTCCGCGAGCCCTGCGGTTCGTCGCAAACGCGCCACGTCCGTGCGGGGGATTGACTAGCATCGCCTCACTGACATCGCCTCACTGACACCCGCACCCAAGGAGACATCCATGAACAAGAACCTTCTCACCTCCCCTGTCCTGCGCAGCCTGCTGCTGGCCGCCGCCCTGGTGGGCGCCGCCGCGCCCGCCTCCGCCGGCCTCTGGCCCTTCAAGGGCGAACAGGTCGAGGGCAGCGGCAGCATCAAGCGCCAGGCGCGCCAGGTCCAGCACTTCACCGGCGTGGCGCTGGAGCTGCCGGGCCGGCTGGAGCTGCGCACGGGCAGCGCCGAAGGCGTGACCGTCGAGGCCGACGACAACCTGCTGCCGCTGATCGAGACGGTGGTCGAGGACGGCACCCTCAAGGTGCGCCCGTCCAAGCGCAACCTGAATCTGCGTTCGCGCAACATGAAGATCGTGGTCACCGCGCGCCAGGTCGACCGCCTGTCGCTGGGCGGCTCCGGCACCATCGACGCCGACGCCCTGCGCGGCCAGCGCCTGCAGTTCGACCTCGGCGGATCGGGCAAGATCAACGTGCGCAACATCGAGGGCGAATCGGTCTCGGTGACCCTGGGCGGCAGCGGCGAATTCCGCGCCGATGGCGGCACGGCGCGCAAGCTGTCGGTGTCGATCGGCGGCTCGGGCGACGTGGACCTGGGCAAGGTGCAGACCAACGACGCCAGCATCAGCGTGGGCGGCTCGGGCGACGTGACGGTGTGGGCGAAGGATGCGCTGAGCCTGACCATTGCGGGCTCGGGGGATGTCAATTACTACGGCGATCCGCGTGTGAGCAAGTCGATTGCGGGGTCGGGGGATGCGCGCAGGCTGGCAGGTGCGCCGCGTTAAGCAATGAGGGTGCGGCGTGCATACGCCGCGTTGAACTTGGGTTCCCGCCTACGCGGGAACCCAAGTTCGCTCAACCAGTCAGTGCCCCGCGTGCACCGAATACGTCAGCGGCTTCACCGGCACCGCCACCTTCACCTCCTGCCGCTTCTTCGCCGCATCCTGCACCACCAGCGTCAGCTCCACGTTCTCCCCTTCCTTCAGCTGCCGCTTCAGGCCGAACAGCATCACGTGATACCCGCCGGTCGCCAGGTTCACCGGCTTCCCGGCCGGCAGCTCGATACCGTCCACGCGGCGCATGCGCATCACCTGACCATCCATGGCCATTTCGTGCAGCTCGGTGCGGGCGGCGACCTCGGTGCGTACCTCGACCAGGCGCGCCGGCGCGGCCGACTGCACCTGCATGAAGGCGCCCGTGCTCTTCTGCACCGGCACCGTGGCGCGGATCCAGGGGTCGGTCACGTTCACTTGTGCATACGCGGAGGCCGACAGGAGCACGGCGCCAACCAGTGCAGGGAGAGCAAGAATTCGGGAAGTCATGATCGTCAATCGAAAACAGGGAAACCGATTATAGCGCCGGACAAACCCCTCAGCTGCCGCCGAACAGATACTCCCGCTCGACCAGCACGGTGTCGACGCCGTCGGTCAGCCAGATCTGGCCGTCCTGGATCGTGCACTGCAGCTGCATCGAGCGCTTGGCCAGCTTTTCCAGCTGGGCGCTGGTCTCGGCCGGGATGTTCACGACGGTCACCTTCCTGGCGCGGTCGATCTTGTTGGCGATGCCCTTGAACCAGATGTTGCTGGTGGCGCTATAGCTGTACACGAACACCCGCTCCGCGCGGCTGCAGGCCTTGAGGATGCGCTTTTCATCGGGCTGGCCGATGTCGATCCACAGGTCGATGGCGCCGGTCAGGTCCTTCTGCCACAGGTCGGGTTCGTCGACGTCGAACAGGCCCTTGGTGAAGCCCAGCGCCGGGTCGGCGTGGATGGCGAAGGCGAGCACGCGGATCATCATGCGCTCGTCCGTCTCGGACGGATGGCGCGCGATGGTCAGGCCGTGGTCGCCGTAGTAATGGCGATCCATGTCGGCAATCGACAGGTCAGCCTTGTAGATGGTCGCTTTGAGAGCCATGGATGGAGTTTGCTGGAATTCGGAACCCGCTATTGTCGCACGCGCGGCGCCGCAGGCGGTATAGTCTTGTTGCCAATATCATCATGGAGACCGCAATGACCAACGCATTTCCGCCGAACCAGCAGTTCCGCCTGGCCTCGCGCCCGGTCGGCCTGCCGACCCGCGACAACTGGCAGTTCCACGAGGAAGCCGTGGGCGAGCCGCCGGAGGGCGGCATCGTCGTCAAGGTGCTCTACCTGTCGCTCGATCCGGCCATGCGCGGCTGGATGAACGAAGGCAAATCCTATATCCGCCCGGTAGCGGTCGGCGAGGTCATGCGGGCCGGCGGGCTGGGGGTCGTGGTGGAATCGCGCTCGTCCCGGTTCGCCGTGGGCGACTACGTGGCCGGCGGCACCGGCGTGCAGCGCTACTGGGCGGGACCGGCCGACGACAAGGCGGCCGCCTTCGTCAAGATCGATCCGCGCATAGGCGCGCCGACCGCCTGGCTCAACACGCTCGGCATGCCCGGCATGACGGCCTGGTTCGGCCTGCACGAGATCGGCCAGCCCAAGCCCGGCGAGACGGTGGTGGTGTCCGGCGCCGCCGGCGCGGTCGGGATGACGGTCGGCCAGCTGGCCAGGCAGATGGGCTGCCGCGCGGTCGGCATCGCGGGCGGCGAGGACAAGTGCCGCTTCGTGGTCGAGCAGCTCGGCTTCGACGCCTGCATCGACTACAAGGCCG
>CAMPHU010000168.1 GCA_946886065.1 uncultured Massilia sp.
GCACCTCGGCGCCGCACTCGGCATCGGCCCAGTTCTTCATCAACACCAAGGACAACGGCTTCCTGAACTACCCGGGCCAGGACGGCTGGGGCTATGCCGTGTTCGGCAAGGTGACTTCGGGCCAGGACGTGGTGGATGAGATCAACAACGTCAAGACCACCCGCAGCGGCATGCACTCGGACGTGCCGGTCGATCCGGTCGTCATCGAGAAGGTCGAAGTCGTCTGATGCCGGCCGCGAACCCGCGCAGGCACCAGCTGCACCTGTCGATCCAATGACGATGCCCGCGCGCCCAGCGGCCACCCCGTGCGCGCTGTTTATCTCCGACCTGCATTTGCAGGAGTCGCACCCGCGCACGGCCGAAGCGTTCTACCGCTTCATGGCCGGGCCGGCGCTGCGCGCCGAGCGGCTTTACCTGCTCGGCGACATCTTCGAATACTGGGCCGGCGACGACGATCTTGCCGAACCCTTCCACCAGCAGGTCATTACCGCCATCCGCGCTGTCGCGGATGCCGGTGTCGCCGTCTATTGGCTGGCTGGCAACCGGGACTTCCTGGTCGGCGGCGGTTTCGCCGAGGCCGCGGGATTGACGCTGGCGCAGGAACCGCATGTGATCGAAGCCGGCGGACGCCGCATCGCGCTCGTGCATGGCGACGCGCAATGCACCCTCGACACCAAGTACATGGCCTTCCGCGCCCAGGTGCGCGACCCGGCCTGGCAACGGCAGTTCCTGGGCATGCCGCTGGCGCAGCGCAAGGCGATCATCGCCGGGCTGCGCGAAGGCAGCCGCGAGGCGCATGCCGGCAAGTCCTATGAAATCATGGATGTGACGCCGGAAGCGGTGCAGGACTTGTTCGACCGGGCCGATGCCTCCGTCATCATCCACGGGCATACGCACCGTCCGGCCGTGCACGATACGGACGGCAGGCTGCGCTACGTGCTGCCCGACTGGGAGCTCGATGCGGAGCCGGTGCGCGGTGGATGGATCGCGCTGGCCGCGGATGGTGCGATCACGCGGCACGACCTGTCCGAGCTCTGAGACTCGGCACACCAGTCGCCCGCAACGCCGGCACGTCGCACCGGCCTTCGCCGGTGCGACGGTTTTACTGCTAAGGACCAAAATAAGCCGGTTTGGCGCTAACGCACTTCGTCCAGCAGTTGCGGATGCGCACCCAGCAGCCGCAGGATCTTGACCAGGGCCGCAGGCGCCTCCGCCTGCCCATCCTCGAAGCGGGCGAACTCTCCGGGCTCGTCGGCAAACAGCTCATCGGCCTTCTGCTGGCTCAGCCCCAGCTTCTTCCTCAGGTTCCGGATATCCTGCCCCGCCTCCAGGTCGACCTGCTTGCGGAAGGCCTTGATCAGCTCGCCATAATGCTCTTCCTCGCCCCGCGTGCAGACCACCTCGCGGCAACCTGAACAGTAATCCGCGACCACGTCCGGAATCGTCGTGCTCTTTCCCTTGTAGGTATAGACCATGTCCCGGGTGGCGTGCACCAGGGGCGATATCCCGCAATTCGGGCATGTCAGCATGTTCGGTCCTCCTTCGCTTGTCAGCCGCCATCCTACCAAAGCGCCACGCCGGACCGCGCCCGCTCGCCCCGCCAAAAAATCTGGCGTATGTATGTTGACACTGACAAAACCACTGTTATACTTCACTACAACACCACTTCATCACATCACCAACATGGAGGCAGGGATGGTTACCACGCTGCACCGTTACACAAGGGAGGCCCGCGATGTCAGTCGGCTGGAACGATAACACCCCGATCTACCGCCAGCTCAAGGAGCGGGTGGTGGGCATGATGCTCGACGGCGTGCTGAAGGCCGGCGACGCCCTGCCCTCGGTCCGCTCGATCGCGGCCGAATATCAATTGAATCCGATCACCGTATCGAAGGCTTACCAGGAACTGGTCGACGAGAACTTAGTGGAAAAGCGAAGGGGAATTGGCATGTACGTCACCGAAGGAGCAAGCGAGAAACTGCTGTCCACGGAACGCGAACGTTTCATCCGGGAGGAATGGCCGGCGATGGTGGAACGCATCCGCCGCCTGGGCCTGAACCTGGAACAGCTGCTGCGCGCCGCCGACACCCTTCCCAACCCGGGAGGTGCGGCATGAGCACCGTGCTTTCCGCGCGCGGCCTGACCAAGCGCTACGGCAAGCGGGTGGCGGTCGACAGTGTCGACTTCGACATCCCGGCCGGGCGCATCGTCGGCCTGATCGGTCCCAACGGTTCCGGCAAGACCACCACGCTGAAGGCGGCGCTCGGGCTGGTGCCCTTCGAAGGCGAGCTGTCGGTGCTGGGCTTCGACCCGCGCACCCAGCGCGACGAGCTGATGAAGGATGTCTGCTTCATCGCCGACGTCGCCATCCTGCCGCGCTGGCTGCGCGTCAAGGATGCGGTCGACTTCGTGGCCGGCGTGCATCCGCGCTTCGACCGCGCCAAGGCCGAGCGCTACATCGCCCACACCAAGCTGCGCCCGGGCATGAAGGTCAAGGAAATGTCGAAGGGCATGATCGTCCAGCTGCACCTGGCGCTGGTGATGGCCATCGACGCCCGCCTGCTGGTGCTGGACGAGCCGACCCTGGGCCTCGACATCATCTACCGCAAGCAGTTCTACCAGAACCTGCTGGAAGACTACTTCGACGAAAAGAAGACCGTCATCATCACCACCCACCAGGTGGAGGAAGTCGAGCACATCCTGACCGACCTGCTGTTCATCCGCGACGGCAAGATCGTGCTGTCGGCCTCGATGGACGAGATCGGCGAGCGCTACATGGAAGTGATGGTGCCGGCCGAGAAGATCCCGGCCGCCAACGCCCTGCAGCCCCTCGACCAGCGCACCGTGTTCGGCAAGTCGGTGATGCTGTTCGACGCCAACCGCGCCGGCGTCTCGCGCGCCCAGCTGGCCGCCCTCGGCGAAACCCGCAACCCCAGCGTGGCCGACCTGTTCGTCGCCACCATGAAAGGAACCTACGCATGAATACGATGAAATGGCTGCTCCAGCGCGAGTTCTGGGAGCACAAGGGCGCCTTCTTCTGGGCCCCGGTCGTGGTGGCGGCCGCCCTGGTCCTGCTCATCGGCGGCGGCTTCGTGTACGGCCTGCTCACCACCGACATGGCCAACATCCAGATCGACGGCCAGAACGTGGTCGCCATCCAGGGCATCCCGCACGACATGCGCAGCAAGCTGGCCGACATCATCGCCTCGGGCTACCTGGGCGCCGCGGCCCCGCTGTTCGTCATGCTGCCGGTGGTCGTGTTCTTCTACTGCCTGGCGGCCCTGTACGACGACCGCCGCGACCGCAGTATCCTGTTCTGGAAGTCGCTGCCGATGTCGGACCAGGAAACCGTGCTGTCGAAGGTGGTGACCGCCCTGTTGGTCGCCCCGATGATCACGATCGCCGTCGGCGTCGCCGCCTCGCTCCTGCTGCTCATCATCGGCCTGGTCGGCACCGCCGCCAAGGGCCTGAACCTGCTCGCGCCGGTGCTGTCCGACATCAACCTCTACCTGTCGCCGCTCTACCTGCTGGCCTTCCTGCCGCTCTACATCCTGTTCGCGCTGCCGACCGTGGGCTGGCTGCTGATGGTCTCGGCCTGGGCGCGCTCCAAGGTCTTCCTGTGGGCGGCGGGCACGCCGCTGGTGGCGATCGTGGTGCTGAAATGGGTCGACTTCATCATCGGCCGCTTCGCCAACCTGACCCTGAACGTCAACTGGTTCATCGAGGAAGTCGTGGCCCGTGGCCTGACGGGGCTGCTGCCGGGCATCTGGCTGGCCGAACTCGACAACTCGTCCCTGGTCGAGACGGGCGAGCACCTGAACGGCGGCATCCTGCTGGCCCACTCCTACAGCGCACTGGCGACGCCGGGCGTGTGGCTGGGCGCCCTGGCCGGCGCGGCGATGATCTTCGCGGCGATGCGCCTGCGCCGCTGGCGCGACGAAGGCTGACCGCGAGATGCGCACCCTGCCTGCCGCCGTCCTCGCCAGCCTGGTTCTCTGCGGCGCCTCCCGTACTGCCGGCGCCGCGGAGGACGGGCCGGTCCGTGAGCTCGAACCGGTTCACGTCAACGCGATGCGCGATCCGGAAGTCCGCAAGTACAAGGCGATCCTGGCGGGCCTGGACGCCTTCGAGAAGCATCACAAGCTGGCCCCGGCGGTCGACCGCCTGGTGTTCCGGCTCACGGCGCGCAAGCCGGACGCATCGCCGGCGCCACTGGCCGCGCGGCTGGTTGGCGACGGCGGCTTCGCCCAGGCGATCCCCATCGATGGCGACGGCCGCTTCGACGTGCCCCGCAGCGAGGCCGCCGAGGACGCGAACAGCGAACTGGAGCTGAACCGCAAACGCCGCGCCTACCGGATCGCGCCCGACATCCGCACGCCGGGCTTGCCTGTCAACCAGCGGCGTCTCGGCGACCTGCGGCTGGAATGCAAGGTGATGATCGCGATCGCGAAGGAGGAGATCCCCTTCTTCTGGGTCATGACGATCAACACGATCCTGCTCACGACCGACTGGTGCAGCTCCTTTAACGACAGGGAAAAAGCGGTCTTCAGCTTCGATGCCGATGCGCCGGTCACCGCTGCGCAGCTGCGCGAGGGCGACCGGGTCCGTGACCTGAAGGTCAGGGGAAGTTCCTTCGACGTGCCGATCGGCGTGGAGTGGAGCGACGACGCGGTGGTGGAGCTGACCTACGCCGAACCGGCGGCGGGTGCGCTTACTGGAACTGCTGGCGAAACGCCTCGAACTGCGCCTTGAGATCTTCGAGTTCGCCGCGCAAGGCGGCGACTTCCTGCTCCAGCTGACCAATGCGGCCGCCCTGGGTCATTCCGGCGGCCGCGCTGTTCACCTGCTCGCTGCCGGCGACGATGGTGATTTCTCCGCCCAGCAACTGGCCGTAGCGCGACTCCTTGGTGCCGGGAGCGCGCTCCAGGCGCGCCACCAGCGGCGGGTATTTATCGATCAGGAACTGCAGCGCGGTCTCGACCTCGGCCACGCTCTTGAACTCGTGCAGGCGGCCGGTGCGGGTGCGGATCTCGCCGGCGGTCTGCAGGCCGCGCAGCATCAGGACGGCGAGCACGGCCACCTTGTCCTGCTCCAGGGTCCACTTGATGCGCATGCGATGCTCGTACTTGATCACGCGCGCGCCGGCCTGCGAGATGCCGTTGACCAGCTTGCGCTCGATGAGGCGCTGCAGGGTGTCCTGCACCACCTCGTCGGTGAGCTGCATGACCGGGTCGCGGCTCGACAGCTGGTTGCAGCCGTTGACGATCGCGTTGAGCGACATCGGGTAGTTGTCGGGGGTAAGCGCTTCTTTCTCGGCCAGCACCGCGAGCACGCGGATTTCGATCGGGTCAAGTACAGCTGCGGCTGCGGCCGCAGTGACGGCAGCATCGCCGCCAGTCGCTTCATTCGTCATGCGTATCCTTAGTCCACCAGTCGGTTCAATTGTTCCGAATCGAGTTTATCACCCTCCTTCATGTTCGGACAGCACAGGCCGGCGGCTTTCATGGACGCGGCCATGCGCTCGATCTGCTCGTCCTGGCGGGCGACGTGGTCGATCAGGTTGCGCAGCGCCTTGGACAGCGGATCGTCGCCGTTGGGCGTGACGCCGTAGGCCGCGAACATGCGCGCACTGCGCGACTGGTCTTCCTTGCGGATGATGTGGGCCGGGTTGCCGACCGCGGTGGCGCCCGAGGGCACCGGCTTGACGACCACGGCGTTGGAGCCGACCTTGGCGTATTCGCCGACGGTGAAGGCGCCCAGCACCTGGGCGCCGGCGCCGACGATCACGCCGCGCTCCAGGGTCGGGTGGCGCTTGGTGCCGGCGGTGAGCGTGGTGCCGCCCAGGGTCACGCCCTGGTAGATGGTGCAGTCGTCGCCGACCACGGCGGTTTCGCCGATGACCACGCCGAAGCCGTGGTCGATGAAGACGCGGCGGCCGATGACGGCGCCGGGGTGGATCTCGATGCCGGTGATGACGCGGGCGAGGTAGGAAATGAAGCGGCCGAGCCACTTCAGGTTCATCTTCCAGCAGGCGTGCGCCCAGCTGTGCATGATGACCGCGTGCAGGCCCGGATAGCAGGTGAGCACCTCCCATCCGTTGCGGGCGGCGGGATCGCGTTCGATGATGCTCTTGATATCTTCGCGCAACTTGGAAAACATAATGGGTATCGGGGCAAGTTCATCCCCATGGTAGCGCATGTCGGGGTGGCTTGCTTATGTGGGGTCAATACGGGATTGTAGAGTTGTGGGCGGTAGTTGCGCCAGGGGCTGCGCAACGGACTTGGGTCCCCGCCTTTGCGGGGAGTCATTGCCGCGAGTGGCGGGGATGAGGGTTCTACAGCTAACGTAGAAAGGCGATACTACAACCTTCATACGCTGCCATGAAACGTCATCCCCGCGAAGGCGGGAACCCAAGTTTCTCAGCAGACCGATAACGTAAAACCGATCAGCCTTCGCGCGCCATCCTCTGGCGGCGCGCTTCATACAGGCAGACCCCCGAGGCCACCGACACGTTCAGGCTCTCGATCGAACCCATCATCGGAATGCTCACCAGCACATCGCAGGTCTCGCGCGTCAGGCGGCGCATGCCCTCGCCTTCCGAGCCCATGACCAGCGCCGCCGGCCCGGTGAAGTCGGCCTGGTACAGCCCCTTGTCCGCATCGTCCGAGGTGCCGATCAGGAGGATGTCGCGCTCCTTCAGCTCGCGCATGGTGCGCGCCAGGTTGGTGACGGTGATGTAAGGCACGGTCTCGGCCGCGCCGCTGGCCACCTTGGCGGCGGTCGCGTTCAGGCCCACCGCGCGGTCCTTCGGCACGATCACCGCATGCGCCCCGACGCCGTCGGCCACGCGCAGGCAGGCGCCCAGGTTGTGCGGGTCGGTGATGCCGTCGAGGATCAGCAGCAGCGGCGGACCTTCGATCGCATCCAGCAGCTCGTCCAGGTTGCGCGCCAGGGCCAGCTGGCTGGCGAAGGCGATCACGCCCTGGTGGCGGCGGGTGCCGGTGATCTTGTCGAGGCGCGAAGGCTCTACGGGCATCACGCGCACGCCGGCCGCCTTGGCGTTGGCGATCAGGTCCTGCATGCGGCGGTCGTTGCGCTCGGCGTCGACGAAGATCTCTTCCACCGACGAAGCCTCATGGCGCAGCCGCGAGGTCACCGCGTGGAACCCGAAAATCATTTTGTTTTTCATTCGTTACTTCTTTTTGCTAGTTTTGGATGCGGTCTTGGCCGCTTTGGATGCGCCTTGTGCACCTTGTTTGGTGGCGCTCTTTTTTGCTGCAGCTTGCTTGGCAGGGCTCTTGGCGACGCCCTTGGCGGCCGGTTTCGCCGCGGCGGTGGCGGGGGCCTTCGGGGCGGACCTGGCGGCGCTGCGCGGACGGCGCGGCGGCGGAACGAAGACCACGTCTTCTTCCTGTTCTTCCTCGGCGGCCGGCGCCGGAGCGTTCAGGAGTTCGCCGGCCTGCGCCCTGGCGCGCGCCCTGCGCGACTTGGGCGCCTTCGGCTCCAGCGCTTCCTGGGCCGCCTGGCGCGCGCGCTCGAGCGGCGTCGGGACAGCCTCCGGCGCGGAGTCGGGCAAGGATGCGCCCAGCACCAGGTCGATCTTGCGCGCTTCCAGGTCCACGCGCGCCACCTTGACAGTGACGCGGTCGGTCAGCTGGTAGCGCTTGCCGGTGCGGTCGCCGCGCAGTTCATGGCGCGCGTCGTCGTACTGGAAGTAGTCCTGGCCCAGTTCCGTCACGTGCACCAGGCCTTCGACGTAGAGCGTGTCGAGCGTGACGAAGATGCCGAACGGGGTCACGCCGGACACGGTGCCGGTGAATTCCTCGCCCAGCTTGTTCTGCATGAAGTAGCACTTCAGCCAGTTCTCGACGTCGCGCGAGGCTTCGTCGGCGCGGCGCTCGTTGGCCGAGCAGTGCACGCCGAGCGCGTCCCAGATCGTCAGATCTTTTTCAAGCTTCTGCTTGCCTTCGGCCTTGTCCTTGGCGGCCTGCTTGCGCGCCGAATTCGACAGGGTCGTATTCAGCTTGCCCAGTTCGATGCCCTTCGGCTCGTAGCGCTTGCCCTGCAACAGGGCCTTGATCGCGCGATGGGTCAGCAAATCCGGATAGCGGCGGATCGGGCTGGTGAAGTGCGCGTAGGCCTCGTAGGCCAGGCCGAAGTGGCCGACGTTGTCCGGGCTGTACACCGCCTGCTGCATCGAGCGCAGCAGCATGGTCTGCAGCAGGGCCGCATCCGGACGCTCCTTGATCTGCTGCATCACCGCCGCATAGTCGCGCGCGGTCGGCTTGCCGCCGCCGCCCAGGTTCAGGCCCACCTGCTTGAGGAAGGTGCGCAGCTGGTTCAGCTTTTCCTCGGTCGGGATCGCGTGGATGCGGAAGGTGCCCGGGTGCTTGTGGCGGATCAGGAAGTCCGCGGCGCACACGTTGGCGGCCAGCATGCATTCCTCGATCAGGCGGTGTGCGTCGTTGCGGGTGCGCGGGATGATCTTTTCGATCTTGCCCAGCGGGTTGCAGACGATATAGGTTTCGGTGGTCTCGAAATCGATCGCGCCGCGTTCCTGGCGCGCCTTCAGCAGCGCGCGGAAGACCTCGTTCAGGTTCAGCAGGTGCGGCACCACATTCAGGCGGCGCTGGGCTTCCGGGCCCTTGGTGTTGCCGAGGATATCGGCCACTTCGTTGTAGGTCAGGCGCGCGGCCGAGTGCATCACGGCCGGATAGAACTGGTAGGCCGTGACTTCGCCATCGAGGGTGACGACCATGTCGCACACCAGGCAGCAGCGGTCCACCGCCGGGTTCAGCGAACACAGGCCGTTGGAGAGCTTCTCCGGCAGCATCGGGATCACGCGGCGCGGGAAATAAACCGAGGTGCTGCGCTCGATCGCATCGGCGTCGAGCGCATCGTTCGGCTTCACGTAATGGCTGACGTCGGCGATCGCCACCAGCAGGCGGTAGCCCTTGGCGCGGCCGATCTTGACCGGTTCGCAGTAGACCGCATCGTCGAAGTCGCGCGCGTCTTCGCCGTCGATGGTCACCAGGGGTACGTCGCGCAGGTCGACACGGTCGGCCAGGTCGGCCGCGATCACTTCGTTCGGCAGCCTGGCCGCCTGCTTCTGCGCGGCCGCCGAGAACACGTGCGGCACGCCGAACTTGCGCACGGCGATCTCGATCTCCATGCCCGGGTCGTCCAGTTCGCCGAGCACTTCGACGATACGGCCGGTGGGCTGCTGGAAGCGGCCCGGCTGCTCGATCAGCTCGACGCTGACCACCTGCCCCGCCTTGGCCTTGCCCGGCGAACCGGACACCAGGATGTCCTGGCTGATGCGCTGGTCTTCGGGCGAGACGATCCACACGCCACCTTCGTTCAGCAGGCGGCCGATCACGTGGGTGTTGGCGCGCTCGACCACTTCGACGATCGTGCCCTCCGGGCGGCCGCGGCGGTCGGTGCCGGTCACGCGCGCCATCACCTTGTCGCCGTGCAGCACTTTTTGCATTTCGCGGTCGGACAGGAAGAGATCGTCGCCGCCTTGGTCGGGAATCACGAACCCATACCCGTCGCGGTGCGCGCTGACACGGCCGGCCACGAAGCCGGTGTGGTCGGTCAGCATATAGGTGCCGGCCTGGCGGTCGGCGCGGATCTGGCCGTCACGCTCCATGGCGTTGAGGCGGCGTCCGAGGACTTCCTGGGCGGCGGGCTTGACCTTCAGGGCGCGCGCCAGCGCGGCCGCATCGAGCGGCTCGGTGGCGTCACGAAAGACGGCGAGGATTTCCTCGCGGCTTGGAATGGTATGAGTAGGTTGCTTCAAATCGGTTCTTTATTCTTAGTAGTCTTAGTAGTAGTGACGCCGCGTCATGTGTTCAGGGCGCCGTGGTTTCATTGACACCTTGGCAGGCGTAGTGTAACGGAGGTCCGCGCGATTCGCCTAACGCGATTCACCCAAGCGGACGCGCTCCCGGCATGCGAGAGGGTCTTTGACTTTTGAAATTCATCCGCTATAATCTCGGTCTCTTCAGCAACGACGGCAACGCCGCAGCGAAGAACGCAGCAGTAGCAGGAATGGATTCAACGCGGCGATCGACGAAAGTTGATCTAGCGAAAAATGACAAGACCTGATATTGTAGCAGAGTTAGCAAGTGCAGTGCCCACGTGGCGGAATTGGTAGACGCGCATGGTTCAGGTCCATGTGCCGCG
>CAMPHU010000169.1 GCA_946886065.1 uncultured Massilia sp.
CGCCCGCCATGCGCGCGCTGCCCTTGACGGTGTGCAGGGCGCGCTGCAGGCCCTGGGGGATGGACATGTCCTGCGGATGCAGCTGCCACTGGCGCAAGCCGTTGCCGATCTGCGGCAGCAGGTCGGTGCCTTCTTCCAGGAACACGGGCAGCAAGTCCGGGTCCAGCTCGTCGGCGAACACGGGACCGGCCGCCAGCACAGGCTCAGGCGCCGCTTGCGGCTCGGGCTCGGGCTCCGGCACGGTCAGCACCGCCTCGTCCGGCGTCACCGCCACGAACGCGGTCTCGTCCAGTTCCGGCACGAATTCCTCGATCTCCGGCACGGGAACGGCAGCAGCGTGCACTGGCGCGGCCTGGTCGAGGGCCGGCGCCGCGAACGGGTCGTCGAGGAACAGGTCGAAGACGTCGTCCGCCTCGCTGGCCGCGGAGGCCTCGGGCGCGGGCGCGGTTTCGAAGGCCGGCGGCTCGGCCACCAGGCTGTCGTAGGCGGCGGCGAACAGGCCGTCGAGCTTCTGCGCCAGTTCCGGGTCGGCCTCGCCGTACAAGCCGGCGGCCTGCTGGCTGGCCACGCGCTCGTTCAGCGCCGCCAGCTGGGCGATCAGGTCCGGCTGTTCCGGCGCCAGCTCGCCCAGGGTGAACACCTGCAGCATGGTGCGGATGCGCGACAGGGTCGTGTCCAGCACCTCGAGCTGGCCGTCCTCGATGGCGGCGCCCGGTGTCACCAGCTTTTCCAGGCTCAGTTCCAGCGCCTGGGCCACGTCGCGCAGCGCCAGGTAGCCGACCGTGCCCGAGGTGCCGGCGAGGGTGTGTACCGCCTTCAGGCCCTCTTCCGAGACGGTGCGGCGCGGGTCGGCGCGCCAGGCGTCGAATTCCTGCGCCAGCGTCGCGACCAGCTCTTCGGTCTCGGCCAGGTAGATGTCGTACAGCGCTGCCGGCACCTGCAGCTCGCCGATGCGCTTGATGCTTTCCAGGTCGACCGGCTGGTCGAGGACGGGAATGTCATCCGCCAGCGCTTCCTCCACGGCCGCTTCGAACGGGCCGCCTTCCTGCACCCGGCCGGCCGCCTCGATGAGCGACGCGCCGTCGCGCGCCGGCCTGCGCCCGGCGGCCAGGTCGGCCACCCAGGCATCCAGCTCGGCATGGGCATGGGCCAGCAGCGCCAGCAGGTCGGCGGTGGCGGAACGGCTGTCGGCCAGCCACACGTTCATCACGCGCTCGATGGCGGCGGCGGTGGCGGCGAAGTCCTCCAGCTCGACCATGCGGCTGCTGCCCTTGAGCGTGTGGAAGGAGCGGCGCAGCAGGGTCAGGGTTTCCTGGTTGCCCGGCTCTTCGGCCGCACGCGGCAGGTTCTGCGCCACGAAGCCCAGCACTTCCTGGGCCTCGGCGATGAAGATTTCCAGCAGCTCGGCGTCGATGTTGGCTTGTTCTATGCTGCTTTCCTGGGCAGCAGCCTCTTCCGCCACAGGCACGGGTTCAGGCGCAGGCGCGGCCGGCGTCTCGACGAACTCGTAAGGCAGCTCGCGCAGCAGGAGCTTGTCCTGGTCGAAGCTGAAGCGGCCTTTGGCGGCCTCGCTGTCCTGCCCCAGCAGGTCGGCGAAGAAGCCCAGCGCGCCGATGTTCTGCGCGATGTTGTGCAGCGCCGCGTGCTGGCTGGTGACGTCGCCCTCGAATTCGGCCAGCTTGCGCACTTCGTCCGCGACGTGGCGCGTGGCGAGCACCGCCTGCTCCAGGTCGAGGATGGCGAAGGCGCCCTGCAGCTGGTGCAGCACCGGGGTGCTCTGCTCCAGCACCTGGCGCCTGGTCGGGTCGTCGTAGTACTCGTCGAGCAGCTTTTCGATCTGGCGCAGCCCGGTCTTGATCTCGCCCGCCAGCACGGCCACGGTCTGGCCCTGCTGGATCTGGCGCGCCAGTTCGCCCTGCCACTGCGCGGCGTCCGGCGGGGTTTCGCCTGCGGCCAGGGCCAGCAGGCGCGCGCCCACGGCTTCGGCGTTCTCGGCGAAGTCGCTCGGCAGCTGGCGCAGCTGGTCCAGGCCGTTCTCGACGAACAGCATGGCGGCGGCCATTTCCAGGCCGAACTGGTCGCTGCGCCCCGAAGACATCGAATCGGTGGCGGCGCGTCCCAGCTCGCGCAGCAGCTGGGCCAGCGCGGGCGCGCCCAGCTTTTCGCTGGCGCCGGCCAGCTGGGCCAGCGCCTGGTTGAAGTCGTCCTCGACCACGGCGTCGGCCTCGTGGGCGATACGGTCCCAGTCGGACTTGGTGCGGGCCAGGGCCTCGCGCGCTTCCTTCAGCGCGGCCGGGTCGATCTTGCCGTAGCGGCGCTCGGCATAGTCCTGCGGCACCGCGCCGTCCAGGTGCAGGGCCTGGCGCAGGCGCTGCGCCTCGCCGCCCGGCGCCGGGGCAGCCGCCACGAAGAACAGGGCGTCGCGCAGCATGGCGTCGGGCGTGCCGCCCTGCCCCTGCGACAGGCGGCGCGCCTGCAGGTTGATCTGGCCGAACAGCTGCTTGGCATACAGGTCGCTCCCGACCTGGCCGTCCGCCACCACGGCGGCGAAGGCATGCATCGCCTGCCAGAACAGGCGCGCGCGCGGCTCCTCCTGGCTGGCCGCGATCGGGGCGATGGCGTCGCGCATGCCGGCGGCGTGGGTGCGCATCTGCTCCGGCTCGGTGCTCTTCAGGTAGGGCAGCAGCGATTTCTCGAAGCGCGCGCGGCAGGCCGCGTAGTCGGCGGGGCCGGCTTCGCCGCCGGCCGGCAGTGCGGGCAGGGCCGACAGGTCCAGGACCAGCAGGTCGGACGGGTGGATGCGCTGCACGCCCAGGCGTTCCTGGAGGTCGCGGAAATACGGGAACAGGCGCGCCGGCTGCTGCGGGGCGCCGGCCAGGAGCTCGTCGAGGTACTCGCCGAGGGCGCCATAGGCGTCCTGCAGCAGCTTCGCGTTCTCTTCGGTGCAGGGCAGCTGGCCGTCCTTGAGGCGGTCGATCAGCTGCTCGGCGGCGCCGGTGTAGGCCGCGACGCCTTCGACGTCCACCATCTGCAGGGCGCCGTGGGCCTGGTGCAGGTGGGTCTTGGCATGCAGCAGCAGGGTCGGCTGGGCTTCCTGGCTGCGCCCGGCGGCGTCGCGCACCGCGTTGCCGGAGCGGGCCAGCGCGTCGCGGATCTCGCCGATCACCCAGGACAGCGGGCCAGTGTCGAATCCTCCTGCGCGTGTCTGTGTCGTCGTCATGGGCGAGAGTTTATCAGGCTGCAACGCGGAAGCGCGATACGGAGTCCTTCAGTTCCTGGGCCAGGTCCGCCAGTTCGCGGATCGACTGGGCGGTCTGGCGCGTGCCCTGCTGGGTGTTTTCGGTCACCGACAGGATGTGCTGCATGTTGTGCGCCACGCTGTTGGCCGAGGTGGCCTGCAGCTCGGTGGCGTAGGACATGCCCTGGATCAGCTCCGCCAGGCGGTTCGACACGCGCGAGATGTCGGCCAGCGCGGCGCCGGCGGCGTCCGACAGGCGCGCGCCCTCGACCACGCCCTGGGTCGACTTTTCCATCGCGGCCACGGCGTCGTGGGTGTCGGCCTGGATGGTGCGCACCAGCGCGCCGATCCCCTTGGCCGCTTCGGCCGAGCGTTCCGCCAGGCGCTGTACCTCTTCGGCCACCACCGAGAAGCCGCGCCCCGCTTCGCCGGCGGAGGCGGCCTGGATCGCGGCGTTCAGCGCCAGCACGTTGGTCTGTTCGGTGATGTCCGAGATCAGGTCGGTGATCTCGCCGATCTCCTGCGAGGATTCGCCCAGGCGCTTGATGCGCTTGGAGGTTTCCTGGATCTGCTCGCGGATCTCGTTCATGCCGATGATCGCGTTCTGCACGGCGGTCGCGCCCTGCTCCGCCGCCGCCACCGACTGGCGCGCCACGTCGGCCGATTCCAGCGCGGAGCGCGACACGTCGGTGATCTCGCTGGCCATGCGCAGCACGGTGCTGGAGGCGTCCTTGATTTCCTTCGACTGCTGCTCGGCGGCGCCCAGCAGGCGGGTCGACACCGCCTGCGCGCCGCTGGAGGCGCGCGTGACCTGCTCGGCGGTGGTGATGACGCGCACCACCAGGCCGCGCAGCTCTTCCACGGTGTAGTTGACCGAGTCGGCGATGGCGCCGGTGATGTCCTCGGACACGGTGGCGTGCACGGTCAGGTCGCCGTCCGCCACTTCCTGCAGCTCGTTCATCAGGCGCAGGATGGCGGCCTGATTGGCGTCGTTGGTGGCCTTGGCCTCCTCTTCCTTGGCCTGGGCCAGCTGGCGCATGGCCTCGGCGTCGCGGCGGCGCGCTTCCAGGCCGCGGGTGCGGTTGCGCTGGTCCTGCAGCATCACGCGCGAGATGCTGCCGCCCATCGCCAGGGTGAAGATCGAGGCGCCGACCAGCACCCAGAACCAGGGGCTGTTGCCGCCCTGGCCGGCGCGGTAGCCGGTCTGCAGGCGTCCCAGCAGGGCGCCCAGCTGCTCGTTGTCGCGCGCGATGGCCTGCTCGGCGACGCGGGCGGCGTGGAAATGGTCGATATTGCTTTGCAGGGAGGCGACGGTGGACTGGAAGGAGCGGAAGGCTTCGCGCGCCTTGCCCAGGCGCTCGCGCAGCTCGGCGTCGGCCAGCGGGGCCAGGCCCAGCGCGGCGCTGCCGTCCAGCAGGCCGTCGACGATGGCGCCCAGCGCCCTGGCGTCACGCGCGATCGATTCCACCGCGCCGCTGCGCGGGGCGCCCGGCGTCACGAAGGCGTGGGCGCCGGCCGTCAGGCTCTGGGTCAGGCTCATCATGCGGCCCAGGGCGGCCACTTCGCGCGCGCTGCCGCGCTCGGTGCGCTGGTCGAGCAGGGTGTCGCCAATGGACAGCAATGCAGGGCTGAAGCTGGACAGCTGCGCCAGGCTTTCGCCGTAGCCGGTGAGATAGCGCTTGTTCTTGACCAGGACGGTGGCGGCCTTGTCGGACGCGCTCCATTTGGCGCGCGCCCTGGACACCAGCCCCGCGGCGTCGCCGCTGGCGGCCGGGACCTCGCCCGCGGGCGAGCTGCCGCCGCGCGACAGCAGGACCAGGCTGCGGCCCAGGTCGGCGCGGCTGCTTTCGAGCTGGGCGATGGCCTCGCTGTCGCCGCGCAGCGCCTTGGGGGCGACCTTGCCCAGGCGGTGGGCGTTCATCAGGGCGTCGCTCGCGGTCTGGCTCTGGGCGGCGGCCCTGGCGTTGTGGGCGGCGTTCTGCCACATCGACAGCACGGTCAGCAGGATGCCGGCCGCGAAGGCGCCGAGCAGCAGGCGCAGCTGGCGCGGCAGCGACAGGTGGCCGATCAGGGGCAGGCTCAGCTCGTCCTTGGCGGGCGCGTCTTCCGCGGGCGCGCCCTTGCGGTGGCGGATGTTGCCGAGACGGCGCGCGGCCGCTTCGGCGGAACCGCCCATGGGCGCAGCAGGTGCTGCGGCCGTGGCGGCGCCGACGCCGGGGCCGAATTGCGTATCCGGCGAGGACAGCACGGTGTCGTCGTCCGCGCCTTCCCTGGCAAAGAAATTGGTGGTGAGTTTCGAGGCGAATCCCATTCCTGCTCCTGGTGCTGCTGTTCGTTGTTAGCCAAGCGCGACGTGCAGGAAGCGCTCTTCCCGCACCAGTGCCGCCAGCGACAGCGGCTTCCATGTATTGCCGTCGGCGTCGCGCAGCAGCCCGCCGTCGCGTTCCATCGCGCCGGCCTGGCGCAGTCCGTAGACCTGGTCCACCCGCAGCGCGCAATTGAAGCCCAGCGCCGGCGAGAACGTGACCAGCCGTCCCGGGCCGGCTGCGGCGGGCGCATCCTGGTCGAGGTAGCGGGCCAGGTCGATCACGCCCAGCAGCGCGCCGCGCACGTTGACCAGGCCGAGGTACCAGGGCCGGGTCAGGGGAACGGGGGTGAACGGGCCGCCCGGCACGATCTCGCCGGCCTCGGTCAGGTCGAGCAGCCAGCGCGTGCCGGCGATGCCCAGGCCCAGCTGCTGCACGCGCTCGCCGTTGCCGCTCTTGGCGGCCTGCATGCGCTCCAGCAGTTCTTCCTGGTAGGCGCGCAGGCGGGTGCGGCGCGCGGCGTCTTCCGGCCTGTCCGCGGCGCCTTCCATGTCCATCATGCGCTGGCGCGGACCGGCATGGCCGTGCCAGTGTCGGCGCCGAGGGCGGCAATGGCGGCCAGCAGCAGCTGCGGGTCGACCGGCTTGACCAGGTAGTCCTTGGCGCCCTGGCGCATGCCCCAGATGCGGTCGGTCTCCTGGCTCTTGCTGCTGCAGATGATGACCGGAACCTTGGACAGCTCCGGATCGCGCGCGATCGCGCGCGTGACCTGGAAGCCGTTCGCGCCCGGCATGACGACGTCCATCAGGATCAGTTCCGGGCGCTCGGCACGGATGCGTTCCAGCGCCTCTTCGCCGTTGACGGCGGTGCTGACGGCATAACCCTGGCGAACCAGGATGTCGGTCAGGTAGAAGCGTTCGGTCGGGGAATCGTCGACGATGAGAATCTTGTGTATGGCCACGTACGGCTCCGGGTGTCGGTTCTTCAAGCCTTGCCGGCGGTGTGGTCGCGCACGGCGGCCAGCAGGCTGTCTTTGGAAAACGGTTTGGTCAGGTAGGCGCTGGCGCCTACCATGGCGCCGCGCGCGCGGTCGAACAGGCCGTCCTTCGACGACAGCATCAGGACCGGGGTGGCGGAAAAGCGTGCGCTCTTCTTGATCAGGGCGCAGGTCTGGTAGCCATCCAGGCGCGGCATCAAGATATCGCAGAACACCAGTGCGGGATGGCGGTCGTTGATCTTGGCCAGCGCATCGAAGCCGTCCTCGGCCAGCACCACCTGGTAGCCGGCCTGGGTCAGGAAAATCTCGGCGGAGCGGCGAATCGTGCTGCTGTCGTCGATCACCATGATGGTCAGGCCCGTCGGTTGCGGGGATGTCGTCATTATCGTTTCACTTCGGCATGAAGCGCCACGATAGCACAGCCCCCTTCCCTTGTGCGCGAAGTGTTGCGCTGCATCAACTACGTCACTGTCAATACGGCGCCATCAAGCCTTGGCGAGGCTCAGATGGCGGTCATTTCGAAGTCGTCCTTGCGGGCGCCGCACTCCGGGCAGGTCCAGTTCATCGGCACGTCGGCCCAGCGGGTGCCGGGGGCGATGCCGTCATCGGGGGCGCCGGCGGCTTCGTCGTAGACCCACCCGCAAATCAAGCACATCCAGGTCTGGAAAGGCGCCGTCGAATCAGTACTCACAGTATTGTTCCTTCTATCTAGTAAAATGCGGAATCAGGTATCTTAATCTACCCGTCGTGCAAAACCAACCGTTACCCCTCATCCTGACGTTCGGGCTCTGCGATCCAGTCGGCGCGCTCGGCGTGCAAGCCGACGTGGCCGCCTTTGCGGCATTGGGCTGCCACGCCCTGACGGCGGTGGCCGGCCTGCTGGTCTCGGACAGCGCGCGGGTGGAAAACCTGCACGAAGTCGACAGCGACTGGATGGCCGACCAGGCCCGCACCCTGCTCGAAGACATGCCGGTGGCCGCCTTCAAGGTCAGCGCCGTGCCCAGCGCCCTGCACCTGGCCGCGATCGCCGAAATCGTCTCGGACTATCCGGACGCGCCCCTGATCCTCGACCCCTTCCTCACTTCCCTGCCGGATGCCGGCATGGCCGACGAGGAGATGATGTCGGCCCTGATCTCGATCCTGGCGCCCCAGGCCACCTGCCTGATCCTGTCGCAGTCGGAACTGGGCCGCATGGCCGAGACCTGGCGCGAAGGTGGCGACGGCTCGCTGGAACAGGACGTGGCCGAACTGACATCGTCCGGCCTGCAATACGTGCTGGTGACCGGCACCCGCGACGAGGGCGGCGCCTGCCACAACACCCTGTTCGACCGAGAAGGCGAAGTCGCGCGCGTCGGCTGGCAGCACCTGCCGGGTCCCTTCATCGGGGCCGGCAATACCTATTCGGCGGCCTTCACCGCGCTGATGGCGCGCGGCTTCGACGCGCCCACGGCCCTGAGCGTCGCCCAGGAATACACCACCGGGGCGCTCGAACACGCGCAGCGTTTCGGCATGGGCAAGTTCATCCCCAGCAAATTCTACCGGCCGTAAGCCTGCGCTTCGGCTTCACCTTGATCGCAACCATGACCACAGAACAAGCCAGCTCCAAAAACGACATCCTGTTCGCCCGCGCCCAGCAATCCACGCCCGGCGGCGTCAACTCGCCGGTGCGCGCCTTCCGCTCGGTAGGCGGCACGCCGCGCTTCATCACCCGCGCCGAAGGCCCGTACTTCTGGGATGCGGACGGCAAGCGCTACATCGACTACATCGGTTCCTGGGGCCCGGCCATCGTCGGCCACGCCCACCCGCAGGTCGTGAAGGCGGTGCAGGATGCGGCGGCGAACGGCCTGTCCTTCGGCGCCCCGACGGAGGGCGAGATCGAGATCGCCGAGGAACTGTGCCGCCTGGTGCCCTCGCTGGAGCAGGTACGCCTGGTCTCGTCTGGCACCGAGGCGACCATGAGCGCCCTGCGCCTGGCGCGCGGCGCCACCGGCCGCGACAAGATCGTCAAGTTCGAAGGCTGCTACCACGGCCACGCCGATTCGCTGCTGGTGAAGGCCGGCAGCGGCCTGCTCACCTTCGGCAACCCGACATCAAGCGGCGTGCCGGAAGACTTCGTCAAGCACACCCTGGTCCTGGACTACAACAACGTCCCGCAGCTGGAAGACGCCTTCGCCTCGATGGGCGACACCATCGCCTGCGTGATCGTGGAGCCGGTGGCCGGCAACATGAACCTGATCCGCGCCACTTCGGAATTCTTGACCCGCATGCGCGAGCTGTGCACTGAATACGGCGCCGTCCTGATCTTCGACGAAGTGATGTGCGGCTTCCGCGTGGGCCTGGGCGGCGCCCAGGAAATGTACGGCATCAGCCCGGACCTGACCGCGCTGGGCAAGGTGATCGGCGGCGGCATGCCGGTCGCGGCCTTCGGCGGCCGTGCGGAACTGATGCAGAAGATGGCGCCGATCGGTCCCGTGTACCAGGCCGGCACCCTGTCGGGCAACCCGGTCGCGGTGGCGGCCGGCATGACCACCCTGAAGCTGGTGCAGGAGCCGGGCTTCTACGACAAGCTCACCGCGCAGACCGCCAAGCTGGTGAACGGCCTGGCCGAGGCGGCCAGGGAAGCCGGCGTGAGCTTCTGCGCCGACTCCGTGGGCGGCATGTTCGGCATGTATTTCTCGGCCACCGTGCCCTCGACCTACGCCCAGATGATGGCGGGCGACAAGGAGCGCTTCAACCGCTTCTTCCACGGCATGCTGGACGAAGGCGTGTATTTTGCGCCGGCCATGTTCGAAGCGGGCTTCGTGTCGGCCCAGCACGACGATGGCGTGATCGCCGAGACCGTCGAAGCGGCGCGCCGCGTGTTCAAGCGCATCGCCTGACCGCATCCAATAAAGCAAAACGGCCGGTGAAAGTTTCTTTCACCGGCCGTTCTTTTTTGGAATTTTATTTCAGCCAGCCGCGCCGGCGGAAGTACCACAGCGGCGCGATCGCGCTGGTCACCATCAGCGCCAGGGCGAAGGGATAGCCGAGCCGCCAGTTCAGCTCCGGCATCATGGTGAAGTTCATGCCGTAGAGGCTGGCGATCAGGGTCGGCGGCAGGAAGGCGACCGAGGCCACCGAGAAGATCTTGATGATCTTGTTCTGGTTAATGTTGATGAAGCCGACGGTGGCGTCCATCAGGAAGTTCACCTTGTCGAACAGGAAAGAGGTGTGGCCGTCCAGCGATTCGATGTCGCGCAGGATCTGGCGCGCCTCTTCGAACTGGTCCGCGTTCAGCAGGCGGCCGCGCATCAGGAAGCTGACCGCGCGGCGCGTGTCCATCATGTTGCGGCGGATGCGGCCGTTCAAGTCTTCCTCGTGCGCGATGGCGTTCAGCGCGGCGGCCGCGTCCTGGTCGGTGAATTCCTTCTGCAGCACCCGGGTCGAGACCTCTTCCAGGCTCTCGTAGATGCCCTCCAGCGCGTCCGCCGAATACTCGGCGTCGGTCGCGTACAGGTCGAGCAGCACGTCCATGTAGTCTTCGATCGAGCC
>CAMPHU010000170.1 GCA_946886065.1 uncultured Massilia sp.
ACTGGTCGACGATGTCGAGGAAGGCGCTCAGGCTGTCCTCGGTCATCTCGCCCGCCGCCAGCTCCTCGCGCGTCAGCTTGAGCTCCTGCACCAGGTGGCTGGTCGCCGTCACGCAGATGCCCAGCGGCGTGTTGATCTCGTGCGCCACGCCCGCCACCAGCCGGCCCAGCGAGGCCAGCTTTTCCTGGCGCACCAGCTCGGCCTGGGCCTCGACCAGGGCCGTGTTCTGCTCTTCCAGGCGCTCCTTGGCCTTGCGGATGGCGCGGTCGGCCTGCATGCGCGCGATCGCCACCGCCACGTGGCTGGCCATGAAGGCCAGCAAGTCGAGGTCGGCCTTGGTGTAGACGATGGACGGGTCGTAGCTCTGCACCACCAGCACGCCATAGGGTTGCTCATGCACCAGCATCGGCGCGCCCATCCAGCTGGCGATGTCGGTATTGCCCAGCGGTTCCTTGACCAGGCCGCTGGCCACCAGGCGCCGGAAGCTGCCGGCGTCGTGCAGCTGGGCCTGCTTGCTCGCCAGTACGTAGGAGCACATCGCCTTGCCGAAGGGGAAGCGCTTGAGCGGCGCATCGTCGTCCTTCTGGTCGACGAAATAGGGAATGCTGATTTCCTGGGTATCCGGGTGATAGAGGCCGATCAGGAAGTTGTCCGCCACCATCAGCTCGCCGATGATGCGGTGCAGGCTGGCGCTCAGGACTTCGGTGTCGAGCGCCTGGGCCGACAGGTTGGCGATCTGGTAGAGCGCATGCTGCACCTGCTCGGCGCGGCGGCGCTCGCTCACTTCGATGGCCAGCGCGGCGGTGCGCTCCTGCACCGCGCGCTCCAGCCGGTCCACGCTCTGCAGGCCTTGCAGCGCGTTCGACACGTGGTTGGCGATCTGGGTGAACAGCGCCTGGTCTTCCTCGCTGTAGGTGATGCCCTTGGTGTAGCTCTGGATCACCATGGCGCCCAGCGCCTGGTGGTGCCGGTCCAGCAGGGGCGCGCCCATCCAGTGCTCGGCGGCGCTGCCCTGCCCCCACTTGATGCCCTTGCGTTCGGCCGCCGCGAAGTCGTCGGCCGTGATCATCAGGCGCTGGCGGTTCACCAGCACCCAGGCGGTAGGCGACTCGTCCGGAGCGGCCAGGGTGATGCGCTCGAAGGCGTCCGGCGTCTCGTCTTCCTCGTCGACGAAATAGACGAAGCGCACCGAACCGTCTTCCTGGTCCGACAAGGCCACGTAGAAGTTGGCCGCATACATGATGCGGCCCAGCGCGCGGTGCACCGCGGCGATGAATTCGACGATGTCGCTGCAGCTGGTCGACAGTTGCCCGATCTCGAGCAGCATCGACTGGACCGCTTCCAGCCGGTCTAGACGTTCCATTGCTTCCCCATGTAATAGTTGATGCTTAGGGGAAATAGTAACAGCTTGCACCGCGCCGGAGGAGTCCCGGCGCGGCGGATGTGGCGGATTGCTTACTTTATTAGTCGCTTACGCACGCGGGGCGCGGAAGCCGCTCTCGATCCAGGCTTCGGCCGAGGACGGCGTCAGCTTGAAGCTGGCCGGCACGCGCACCTTCGCCACCTGCTCGCCCATCTCGTCGGTGGCCGCGAGCATGCCGTAGGGATCGTCGTCGTCCGGCACGATGTCCAGCGTCACCTTGAGCTCGCCCTGCCCGGTCGAGACCACGGTGCTCTTGTGCAGGATCGCGTGCAGGTGCTGCTCGTGGCGGCGGATGACTTCCGAGGCTGTCTTGACCAGGGTATTGAACGCGTTCACGTCGAGCGGCTTGGGATTCTTCTTGTCGCGGCCCATGGTCCAGGGGCCGACCAGGGCCGGTTCCGGCTCGCCGTCCTTGTACATCGCCACGGCCCAGCCCTCGTCGTCTTCGTTCTTGATGACGCGCGCCGTCCAGCCATTGCCCTGCCACAGGCGGGCTTCCTGGACCGGGGCGCCGTCTTCGGCTTCTTGATCGTGGATGTCGTCGTTCATGTTTCGGTTCCTTCGGCGGGCCGCAGCCCAAAGCCGAGATCATAGAGGAAACCAGGCACATGAAGAAGCCCGATTCGACAGCTCGTTTTGTGTGGGCAATATTAGCTAGTATGCAAGGCGTGGGCAGCGCCAATCCGGCCCCCGTGGCGGACGCACCGGCGGGCCCGGCGGCACCGGGCGCGGATCGACGGCCGGTGGCGGTGTGTGCCGGTTGAAGGGATTGATGATGATCGGCGGTATCGTCGGCGGCGCCGAAGGCGGGCCTTTGGGACCGCTGTTGGCCAGCACCGGAAGCGGTTCAGCCAGGTGGTCCCGGATTCCATGAAACCTCGCGTACATAGGATCCCCCTGTCACAGAGCAGGCTGTCAGTATAGGAAACAATCTGCGCATTACAAGGAAAAATCGGCGCTTGCTCGGCCTGTCGCCCGCGCCGGCCGCTCGCCCCGCAAAAAATGCATTTTGTCGCATACCGATGGTTCGCCGCAGCCGCCGGGCCTACAGTAGAACCATGCAAAGCCCGATGCCTGAAACTGCACAAGCCCCAACCCTAAAGAGGACCGCCATGAAAAAGTATGCCCCGTATCTCCTGATCGCCCTGTTTGCCGTGCTGCTGTGGGACGTGTTCGACACCGGCATGCACCTCAACTTCGATGGCGAAGAATTCGACGGTCCTTTCGGCGCCCTGCTCGGCATGCTGCTGGCGGGCGGCGGTACCCTGCTCGGCCTGCTGGTGATGATGGTGGTCGGCGTGGTGCTGGCGGTGGTGTTCGCCGGCCTCGGCGTGATCCTGCTGGGCGCGCTGGGCCTGGGCGCGGTCTCGCTGGCGGTCCTGATCTCGCCGCTGCTGCTGCCCCTGCTGCTGCCGATCGCCCTGGTCTGGTACCTGGTCAGCCGCTCGCGCAAGGCGCGCCTGGCCAAGCCCGTCGCCGCCTGATCGCCGCACGACCTCCGCTTGCCTCCTCCTTGATGGCCGGGTTCCTCCCGGCCTTTTTTTCGTCCTGCTTCCGCGCATCGCGCGTGCCCCTTGGGCAAGCCCCGATGTAAAATCGGCACACCGGTCGATCGACCATTCGGCGGACAGGCATGCAGCCAACGGACCATCCAGCACGACCCCGCACCCGCCCCTACCCGATGGCCAGGCTGGTCATCATCGCTTCCGGGCTGATCGCCGCGCTGGGCATGGTGACGGCCTCGATGCTGTACGCCAGCTACGACGACACGCTGCGCGACCAGAAGACCAACCTGCGCAACATCGCCATCATCTTCGCCGCCCAGACCACCAGCGTGGCGCAAGCCGTCGACGGCGCGCTGCAGCGCGCGGCGGGCGCCGTCCGGCGCGGGGACGCGGCCGCGCTGGCGCCCCTGCTGGCCGAGGAAAGCGCCGGCCCGGCCCATGCCTACCTGCTGCGCATCGCCGCCTTCGACGCCTCCGGCAAGCTGCTGGCCAGCGCCCGCGCCGACCACAGCGCCACCCGCGCCCTGCCCGCGCCCGGCGTCCCGCCGCCGGGCGGGCCCGGCCCCCAGATCGGCATCGATGCGGTCGACCGCACCAGCGGCCGCGGCGTCATCACCTTCACCCGCCGGGTGGTCGACGGCGCTGGCCGCCACATCGGCACCGTGGTGGCGCAGGTGGACTCGGCGCACTTCGAACGGATCTACCGCCTGATCGAGCTGGGCCCCGGCGGCTCGGTCACGCTGTTCCACCGCGACGGCACCATGCTGATCCGGGGTCCGAGCTTCCCCGAGGGGATAGGCCGCTCCTTCATCGACACGCCCTTGTTCGAGACCTATTTGCCGCGCGCCTCGCGCGGCACCATCGATACGATCAGCCCGCTCGACGGCATTCCGCGCCTGTACGGCTACGACACGGTGGAAGGCTTCCCGCTGGTGATCATCACGGGCCTGAACCGCAAGGCCGCGCTCGCATCCTGGTACGGCGGCCTGTGGGCGGCGCTGGCCTTCTACCTGCTGCTGTCGGCCGTGCTGTCCCTGCTGGCCTGGCGCGTGGGACGCGACACGCGCCGCCAGTTCCGGCTGATCGAGCTGCTGTCGGCCAGCGAATCGCGCCTGGCGCGGCGCTTCGACTACCTGGCCTCCCTGATCAACGCGGTCGGCGCGCCGATCTGGGTGCTGGACAGCGCGCGCCGCATCGTGCTGGCCAACGAGGCCTTCGGCCGCCTGGTCGGACGCCGGCCGGAAGACCTGATGGAGATGGACGAACGCGCCGTGCTGGGCGAGGACGCGCAACGCGAACGCCGCTACCAGGCAGTGCTGGAACAGGGCAGCAGCGCCGAGTCGATCAGCACCATGCGCGACGGCGGCGGTGAAGCGCGCACCGTCATCGAGCTCACCGCCCGGCTCATCGGCGAAGCGGGCGACCCGCAACTGGTGACGGTCCTCACCGACATCACCGAGCGCGAACGGGCCGAGGCGCGCCTGGCCTACCTGGCCGAATTCGACGTGCTCACCGGCCTGCCGAACCAGAGCCAGTTCTGGCGCCTGCTCGAAGCGCGCCTGCCCGCCGCTGCCGCGGGAGAACGCAGCCTGGCCGCCATGGTGCTGGTGTTCCAGCGGCTGCACGAGATCGTCGACCTGCTGGGACGCGACGCCGGCGACCGCGCGCTGCGCCGCATCGGCGACCAGCTGCGCGCGGCCTGCGGCGAAGCCGGCGTCGTGGCCCGCATCCGGGGCGCGGAATTCGCCTTCCTGCTCGACGCCGCCGCCAGCCGCGGCGCGGTCGAGCGCTTCGCCATGCAGGTGCACGACCTGCTGTCCGCGCCCTTCTCCCTCGACGGCCGCGACTTCTACCTGGAGCCGGTGCTGGGCGTGGCCATGTTCCCCCAGGACGGCCACAGCGCCGACGAACTGTACCGCGCCGCCCAGAACGCCTGCAGCGGCCATGGCGTGGAAGTCGGCGAGGCGGTGCACTTCTTCTCCGCCAGCATGCACAGCAGCCTGGACCAGCGCCTGACCGTGGAGGCCCATTTGCGCCGCGCGCTGGAGCGGCGCGAGCTGCGCCTGGTGTTCCAGCCCAAGGTCACCATCGACGGCGAACGGATCGTCGGCTTCGAAGCCCTGATGCGCTGGACCAGCGCCGAACTGGGCGAGGTGTCGCCGGCGCAGTTCATCCCGATCGCGGAGCGCACCGGCCTGATCATCCCGATCGGCGCCTGGGCGCTGGAGGAAACCTGCCGCCTGATGCGCGACTGGGCCACGCAGCTGGGACGCCCGGTGAAGGTGGCGGTGAACCTGTCGCCGCGCCAGCTCTACCAGAAGACCCTGCTGGACACGATCCGCCGCTGCCTCGCCGAGTACGGCGTCGGCAACGGCTGCCTGGAGCTGGAGATCACCGAGACCGCCCTCATGAGCCGCGAGGAGGAAGTGGACGTGCTGATGCACGAAATCCGCGCGCTGGGCGTGGAGCTGTCGATCGACGACTTCGGCACCGGCTATTCGAGCCTGGCCTACCTGAAGCGCTTCCCGGTGGCGCGCCTGAAAGTCGACCGCGCCTTCGTGCGCGACCTCGACCGCGACGGCGACAGCGCCGCTATCGCCTTGTCGATCATCAACCTGGCGCGCGGCCTCAAGCTCAAGGTGGTGGCCGAGGGGGTGGAGACGGCCGGGCAGCTGGCCATCCTGCGCGGCATGGCCTGCGACGAATACCAGGGCTTCCTGTTCAGCCCTCCGGTGGAGCAGGACGCGGTGCCGGCGCTGATGCGGCGGTATTGTTAAGCCGCGGCTAGATGCCTTCGATCAGCCGCATCGCGAACACCAGCGGCAGGCCGGCGGCGATCACGCGGCGCGCGGCCGCGCCGTGGTCGTAGGGCACCCTGAAGAAGCACAGCTCGCGGGTGCTGTCGTCGAACATGGCGTAGCAGGCGGCGTTGTTGGCGTCGCGCGGCTGTCCTGCCGCCCCGACGATCGCCAGGTAGCGGTGCCGGGGATCCAGGACGATGCAGCTGCCGGCCTCCGGCAGGTGGGCGCCGAGGCGGCCGTCGTCGGCGAGCCGGTACAGCGCCGGCACATGGACATGGCCCGAGAACACCAGCCGGCTGGATGTCGCACCCAGGCTGCGCTTGGCCTGGGCGGGGCCGGTCACGTATTCCCACTTCTCCGGCTGCCGGGCGCTGGCGTGCACGAACAGCGCGTCGCCATGCTGCTGCATCAGCGGCAGATCGGCCAGGAAGCCGATTTGTTCGGGAGAGAGCTGGGCGCGCGTCCATTCCAGCGCGTGCAGCGCTTCCGGATGCATTCCGGGGCGCTCGCTGTGGGTGGCCGCGTAATCGTGGTTGCCCTGGATCGCCAGCGCGCCGTGCGCCACATGCTCCCTCACCGTGTCGACCACCCAGCCGGGATCGGCCCCGTAGCCGACCAGGTCGCCCAGGAAGGCGAGCTGGTCGGCGCGCTGCCGCTGCGCATGCGCCAGGCAAGCCTCGACCGCCTCGCGGTTGGCGTGCAGGTCGGTGAGGATGGCCAGGCGCATGATGTTCCGGCGGGTCAGGCCGCCTTTTTCGCCTGGTACTGGGCGTAGCCGCGCGCACGCAGTTCGCAGGCCGGGCAGGCGCCGCAGCCGTGGCCCCAGTCGTGCGCGGCGCCGCGCTCGCCCAGGTAGCAGGTGTGGGTCTCGAAGCGGACCAGGTCGACCAGGGCCTCTCCGCCTTCCTGCTCGGCCAGCTCCCAGGTCTGGGCCTTGTCGATCCACATCAGCGGCGTCTCGACCTTCAGGCGCGTGGCCATGCCCAGGTTCAGGGCCACCTGCAGCGCCTTCATGGTGTCGTCGCGGCAGTCCGGGTAGCCCGAGAAATCGGTCTCGCACATGCCGCCCACCAGCACGTTCAGGCCGCGGCGGTAGGCGACCGTGGCGGCCACCGTCATGAACAGCAGGTTGCGGCCCGGCACAAACGTGTTCGGCAAGCCGTTTTCCTGCATCGCGATCGCCACGTTGCTGGTGAGCGCGGTATCCGAAATCTTCGCGATCAGCGACAGGTCGATCATGTGGTCTTCGCCCAGGCGCGCATCCCATTCCGGATCCAGCGCGCGCATCTTCGCCAGCAGGGGCGGGCGCACCTCCAGCTCGACCGCATGGCGCTGGCCATAATCGAAGCCGATCGTTTCCACGCGAGCATAGCGTTGCAGGGCCCAGGCGAGGCAGGTGGTGGAGTCCTGGCCGCCGCTGAACAGGACGAGTGCGGTGTCTTGGGATGGCATGATCGATCTCTGGAGATGGCCCGGACGGGCGCGGAAAACCACGGATTCTGGCACAAAACCGGCGTATCGTGTGCTTCGGCAGGCGCATTGC
This sequence comes from uncultured Massilia sp., assembly GCA_946886065.1. The sequence goes on from CAMPHU010000170.1 coordinate 7,273, forward strand.
ACCGTTTAGCGTTCGCCATCAATTTTGCCAATCCATTAAGATTGCACAAGCATTCACACTGGAGAAATATGTTGCCCGAAAGATCGATCATCCGCCCATGCCTGACGCCCCGCCTGGTACTCGGCGTTGGCGCTCTCTTGTTCGCCTCGGCGGCAGCGGCGCAGGGGAGCGCGCAGGGGATCGATTACACGGTACGCATCGACGCGCCGCGCCAGCTCGAGGAGCTGCTGGAGGATAACCTGGACCTGGTGCGCTGGCGCGGGAACGCGCGCGTCGACCTGGAACAGCTGCAGCGCCTGGTCAAGGAAGCGCCAGAGCAGGTCAAGACCCTGATCGCCACCGAAGGCTATTATTCGCCCAAGGTCTCGGCCGGCCTCGACACCAGCGGCGGACGCCCCGTGGCGCGCGTGATCGTCGATCCGGGCGAGCCGGTGCTGGTGGGCGACGTCGACCTGGTGCTGCGCGGCTTCGTGCCTTTCGACAAGGGCGCGGCGCCTTTCGACGCCAATGCCCTGCGCCAGCGCTGGAGCCTGCCGGTGGGCGCGCGCTTTGTCCAGGGCGACTGGGAAGCCGCCAAGCGCGACCTGCTGCGCGAGGTGGCGCAGACCCGCTTCCCGCGCGCCCAGCTGGTCGAGACCAGCGCCACCGTCGATCCGGACGAGCGCCGCGCCCTGCTGCGCGTGGTCATCGACAGCGGTCCCGAGATGCGCTTCGGCGAGCTGCGCATCCGCGGCCTGAAGCGCTACCCCCGCAAGGTCATCACCAACCTGAACCAGATCAAGCCGGGCGACGAGTACAGCGAGGCCGCGCTGCAGGCCCTCCAGTCGCGCCTGCAGGACACCGGCTACTTCAGCAGCGTCGAAGTGAGCGCCGACATGCGCGCCGTGCTCAACGCCGAGCTGGAAGACCTCAAGGACGGCGATGAGGATGGCGCCTCCAGTCCGCAAACCCCGGTCGGTCCCACCGTGCTGCCGGTGCTGGTGCGCGTGACCGAGAACAAGCGCAAGTTCGTCGAAGCCGGCGTCGGCTTCTCGACCGACACCGGCGCCCGCGCCCAGCTCAGCTACGACGACCTGAACGTGCTGGGCAAGCGCATGAAGAGCGACCTGCTGTACGAGCAGAAGCGCCAGACGGCGCGGGTCGATTTCTTCTGGCCCACCAAGCCCAAGGGCTATAACGACAGCGTCGGCGCCGGCATCGAGCGCAACGACGTGCGCGGCGAGATCACCACCACGGCCACGGTCGCGGCGCGGCGCAGCTGGGGCTCGCCGCTGCTGGAACGCAGCCTGGTGCTGGAAACCCTGTTCGAGGAACGCCAGGTGGCGCCGCAGCCCAAGACCCGCACGCGCAGCCTGCCGCTCACCTACACCATCACCAAGCGCAAGCTCGACAGCCTGATCCAGCCGACCAACGGCTATGTGGTCAGCGGCCAGCTGGGCGGCGCCCCGCTGCCGATCCTGACCGACGAAAAATTCCTGCGCCTCTACCTGCGCGGCCAGTCCTTCAAGCCCATGGGCGAGAGCGGCACCCTGGTGCTGCGCGGCGAATTCGGCGCGGTGGCGGCCAAGGAAAAGCTGGGCGTGCCTTCGGTCTTCCTGTTCCGCGCCGGCGGCGACCAGTCGGTGCGCGGCTACGGCTACCGCGAGCTGGGCGTGCGCGAGAACGGCGCCATCGTCGGCGGCAAATACCTGGCTACCGCCAGCGCCGAGTACCAGTACTGGTTCCGGCCGCCCTGGGGCGTGGCCGCGTTCTACGACATCGGCAATGCCGCCGACAAGGTGGGCGACCTCAATCCCAAGGCCGGCTATGGCGTCGGCGCGCGCTGGCGCAGCCCGGTCGGCCCGATCAACGTCGACCTCGCCTATGGCCACGCACTGCGCAAGGCGCGCCTGCACTTCTCACTCGGGTTCACGTTCTGATGGATACCAAGGACACTTCTCCTGACCCGGCGCCGGCTCCGGTCCAAGCCGCGCGCAAGTGGCCGCGCCGGGTCGCGATCGGCTTCGTCCTCACCGGCGTGCTGGCCGGCGGCGCGCTGTGGTATCTCGGGCGCGAGACCACCCTGCAGATGATCGCCCAGCGCGTGGCCAAGGCCAGCGGCGGCAAGCTCACGCTCACCGGCGTGTCCGGCTCGCTGTACGGCGCCATGCACATCGACCGCATCGTCTGGCGCACCGACGAGCAACTGGTGATCGCCAACAAGATCGACCTGCGATGGTCGCCAAGGCAGATCGTCTCCAGCGGCGTGCTGGTCGACAGCCTGCACGCGGCCAGCCTGCGCATGGAAACGCTGAAGGAAAGCGAGGAGCGCACGCCGATGCCGGCTTCGCTCGCCCCGCCCTTCCCGATCGCCATCAACGACGCGCGCCTGGCCCAGGCGACCTTCGTGAACCAGGGTGCGGAGACCCGCATCGACAATATCCGGCTCAGGCTCAAGGGCGACAAGCAAAGCTGGGTGCTGCGCGACGCCAGCGCGTCCACGCCCTGGGGCCTGGTGGCGGCCAACGCCAGCATCGGTTCGCAGCGCCCGTTCAAGCTGGATGGCGCGGGCAGCTTTACCCAATCGGAAGCGCTAGTGGGAGCGCGGGCGGCGCAGCTCAAGCTGAAGGTCGGCGGCGATTTGAACACCACACTGGTGGACGCCAGCGGCCAGGCCGGGCGCGCCGTCGGCGACGGCCGCCTGGAACTCTCGCCCTTTGCCGACATTCCGCTGCGCGCCGTGCGCATCAATGCGCGCAACATCGACCCGGGCTTCTTCAACCCCGCCCTG
>CAMPHU010000171.1 GCA_946886065.1 uncultured Massilia sp.
CAGCGAGATCTCGCGCCGCGCCTTCGAGCGCGCCAAGCTCGAACAGGCGCGCACCCAGTCCCTGGCCGCCAGGCTGTCCAACCAGGCGCCCCTGCCGCTCGACGCTCGAATTGCGCTCGATACCGAACGCGCCACCGCCGACCTGGCGCTGCAGGCGCTGGAAGCGCGCCAGGCCGTGCTGGAGCAGGAGCTGCGCTGGCACCAGGAAACCGCGAAGCTGCAGCAGGGCGAAGCCCAGGCCGCCGAGGCGCTGGCCCAGGCCGTCGCCGCGCGCGAGGAAGCGGCCGAGCGCCGCCGGCGGCTGGCGACGCTCGATGCGGTCCAGCCGGCGCGCCCGCTGGTGGCCGACGTGGCGCGCCTGGACGGCGAACGGCACCAGGCCCTGGCGTCGATCGCCAGGTCCGAAGCCGAGCTGGCCGCCGCGCTCGAAGCGCGCCGCCAGACCACCAGTGAAGTCGACGCCGTCCTGGTCCAGGTCGACCTCGCGGAGGAAGCCCTGCGCAGCGCCGCGCCGCGGCTGGACCAGGCCAAGGCGCTGGACGCCGCCCTGGACACGCTGGCGCCGGCCCACAAGCAAACCCAGGCCGCGCTGGAAGCGGCGCGTGTCGAGGCGCGCAATGCGCGCGCCGAACACCAGGCCAAGGCGGCGGAGCTGGAGCGCCAGCGCCAGTCGCGCGACGCGGCGGCCGCCTGGCTGGCGGCCCAGGCGCGCCTGGAGGCGATGGCCGGCCAATGGCCACGATGGGAAAGGTTGCTCACCCAGGCGGAACAGGCCGTGGCCGGCATCGGGGCAAACCACACCGCCATCGAAGGCACGCAGCGCGCGCTTGCGCAGGCACGCGAACGCGAGGCGGCGGCGGTGGCCGCGCTGGCCCAGGCCGCGGAACACGCGGGCGCACTCGACGCGGCGCGCAGCAAGGCGCTGGCCGCCCTCGAAGGCTTCGACAGCGGCGCCATGGCGGCCGAACGCGGGCAGCTTGAACAGCGCCGCGAACGCCTGCTCGATGCACAGCGTATCTGGACTGAACTGAGCACTGCCCGCCACACCATGGCGCAACTGGCGCGCGACCTGGATCACAGCGACACGGCGCGCGCCGCGGCGGAGCGCAGCCTGGGCGAAGCCCGCGCGGCGGCGCCGGCCCTGGAAGCGGCCATGGCGCAAGCCGAGCGCTCGCTGGCCGCCGCCGAACTGGCCTGCGCAGCCAGCGTCGAGCAGCTGCGCGCCTCCTTGACGGAGGGTGCGCCCTGCCCGGTCTGCGGCGGCCTCGACCACCCTTACCACCAGCAGGACGACCGCCTGCATGCGATGCTGGCCGGCCTGCGCAGCGAAGTGGAACAGTCGCGTGCGGCGGTGCGCAGCAACGCCGCGCTGCTGGCCACGCAGCAAGCCGCCCTCGATACGGCGCGCGAACGCCTGGCGGCCTTCGACATCCAGCGTAGCGGCCTGGCTGCCCGCAACGAGGCGCTGGCATCGCAGTGGGGCGGCCACCCTGTCGCCGCCGAAGCGCCTGCTGAGGAGGCGCGCACGGCCTGGTTCGACGAACAGCGCGATCTGCTCCGCAAGGCGGCCGATTTGCTGGCGCAGCGCGAACTGGCCTGGCGCCAGGCGGCCGGTGCGCGCGACGCCGCCCAGGCGGAACTCGACAAGGCCCAGGCGTCGCGCCAGCGCCTGCAGCAGGCGCTCGACACCGAACGCGAGGCCAGCGCCCGCCTGGCCGCCGACCTGCAGGCCCAATCGGCGCGCCAGGAATCGGCGACAGCCCAGCTGGATACCTTGCTCGCCGAACTCGACCCGGTGCTGGCGAATGCCGCCGGCGACGGCTGGCAAGCGGCATGGCGCCGTGCGCCGCTTGAGTGGCGCCAGATGCGCGCGGGCGAAGCTGCGCAGTGGCGCGAGCAGACCGAACTCCACACGCGAACCGGCGCGGCGATCGCCACCCTGGAAGCGGAAGCGGCCGGCGCGCTCGAACGCATCGCCCAGATCGACCGCAGCGGCACCCACACGGCGGCGGAATTCGCCCGCATCGAGGCCGAGCTGGCGCGCATGCGCGGCGAACGCGCCGCGCTGTGGGAAGGACGCGCCGCGCGCGAGGTCGAACGCGAACTGGGCGCCGCCCTGGCCGCGGCGCGCGAACGCTTGAGCGCACGCCAGGCCGCGGCCAACGAAGTCGCGCAAAGCGAGGCGCGCGCCCGCGCCGCCCTGACCCAGCTGTCCGAGCGCATCGCGGAGCTCGAGGGCGCCGGCGCCAAGGCTGCCGCGGCCCTCGCCGACTGGCTGGAAGACTACCGCAAGGAGCATCGGCAGCGCCAGGAGGAGCTCGATCCCGTGGACGACAGCGCGGAGCTGGCCCGGCTGCTGGCGGTCGGGGCCACCTGGCTCACCCAGGAGCGCGCCGCGCTGTCCGCGCTGGACGCCCAGGTCGCCAGCGCCGGCGCCGTGCTGTCCGAGCGCCGCGCCCAGCGCGAAGCCCACCTGGCCAGTGCCCCGCCGGGCGGCCAGCCTTACGAAGCCGTGGCCCAGGCCTTCGAGGCGCTCGGCGCCGAGCGGCGCACGGCCCACGACCTGGCCACCAGCCTGCGCCTGCAGGTGGCCCAGGACGAGCAGCGCCGCGAGCAGGCCAAGTCCGTGCTGGCCGAGATCGAACGCCAGCAGGAAGTGGAACAGCGCTGGGCCAAGCTGTCCGAGCTGATCGGTTCCGCCGACGGCAAGCGATTCCGCAACTACGCCCAGCAGTTCACCCTGGACGTCCTGCTCGGCTACGCCAATGCCCACCTGGCCCAGCTGGCGCGCCGCTACCGCCTGGAGCGGGTCGCCTACGGCAGCGGCCCCTCGCTGGCGCTGATGGTGCGCGACCAGGACATGGGCGGCGAGGTGCGTTCGGTGAATTCGCTGTCGGGCGGGGAATCCTTCCTGGTCTCGCTGGCGCTGGCGCTCGGCCTGGCCTCGCTGTCCTCGAACCGGGTGCGGGTGGAGTCGCTGTTCATCGACGAAGGCTTCGGCAGCCTGGACACCGAGACCCTCGGCGTGGCGATGGACGCGCTGGACGCCCTGCAGTCGATGGGCCGCAAGGTGGGCGTGATTTCCCACGTGCAGGAGATGACGGACCGCATCGCCACCAAGGTGCTGGTGCGCCCGGCGGGGGGCGGCAGCAGCCTGGTGATTGTCGAGTAGCGGTGTAGAATGCCGCTCTTTCCCCATCGATTTTCATTGCAGCCATGAAGCCCGCACGTATCCTCACTTTCAAATGCGCCAAGTGCGCCAAGCCGGTCAAGGTCTTCCTCCAGAAGGTCTCGGCCTGCTCGCATATCCAGCCTTACCAGGGTATCTGCGACTGCGGCGAGGTCAAGCGCCACGCGACCGGCAGCCCGGACGCGGTCAAGTCCTACCTGGAATCGACCGACGGCAACTGGCACCACCATCACTGATGACGCACATCGAATGGAGTGAAGGCGGCGCCACGCGTTCGGCGCGCTGGCGTTCCGAAAGCGGCTGGCCGGCCCCGAAGAAGATCGTGGTCGCGGACGACACCATGAACGCGGACACGGCCTACCGGCTGGCGCTGGACGGCACCGCCCTGCTGTGGCGCGGCGACTTCCAGAACGCGCGCCAGCTGCTGCAGGCGCTGGTGCGCCGTGTCGAGCACAAGGGCGAACGCGCCAGGCGCGCCAAGGCGACCAAGGCGCCAGTGTCGCCCACCGACGCCTTCCACCGCCACCGCCTGCAACAACTGCAGCGCGCCCGCACCCTGTCCATGCTCCTGATTCCCTTCGAGGCCGACCATGCGATTCCGCTGCGCCGCGCGCCGGACGCGCGCCTGGCCTGCCTGGAAGCCTACGGCGTCGCCGACGAGCCTTATGTGGCCTCGCTGCGCGAGCTGCTGGGCGTGATCGGCGCGCACGAATGGCGCCGCAAGGGCGTGCACATCGCCGCCCTGGATGAGCGCATCCATCCCTGGTACGGCGTATTTTCGCCGGTGCGCGGCGAATACGTCGAGCTGGTGGCCCAGGCCCCGCTGCCCGCCGGCGCCAAAGCGGGCGCCAAACTCGCCTTCGACATCGGCGCCGGCACCGGCGTGCTGTCGGCCGTGCTGGCGCGGCGCGGCCTGCAGGTGCTCGCCACCGACATGGATGCGCGGGCGCTGGGCTGCGCGCGCGAGAACATCTCGCGCCTGGGCCTGGCGCAGCAGGTGGACATCATCGAGGCCGACCTGTTTCCCGAAGGCCGCGCGCCGCTGGTGCTCTGCAATCCGCCCTGGCTGCCGGGCAAGCCCAGCTCGGCCATCGAATACGCCGTCTACGATCCGGACAGCCGCATGCTCAGGGGTTTCCTGGACGGGCTGGCGGCCCACCTGGAGCCGGACGGCGAAGGCTGGCTGATCCTGTCCGACCTGGCCGAGCACCTGGGCCTGCGCCCGCGCGAGCAGCTGCTGGGCTGGATCGCGGCGGCCGGGCTCGAGGTGGTGACGCGCCACGACACGCGGCCGGTGCACGGCAAGGCCAGCGATCCGGACGATCCGCTGCATGCGGCGAGGTCGAAGGAAGTCACCTCGCTGTGGCGCTTGCGGGCGGTCTGACCGACCCGCATTGCTTATTGGCCGATAACGCGCTATACTATCGTTCTCAGACGCGGGGTGGAGCAGTCTGGCAGCTCGTCGGGCTCATAACCCGAAGGTCACAGGTTCAAATCCTGTCCCCGCAACCAGAATACCGATATCGAAAGCCCGACTCAGCGAGCCGGGCTTTTGTTTTCTGCGGCAGCAAAGGCAGATGAGAGACAAGAAAGACAACGCAACGTTCGATCTGCCGGGCTTCGAGCCGGCCGCGCCGCTCGATCCTGCGCTTGCTCCCCATACTGAGCCGAAACGATCCGGCCCTCGTCCCCGCCGTGCTACCCTCAAGCAAGAGCAGCTTCATCTGCTCGACGAAACCGACACCACCGGCCTGCCGGTCTGGCGCCGCGACGACAACCTCGACCTGACCGGACTGCCCGTCTGGGCGCCGGCAACGCCGGACGCCTGAGGCGGCGCGGCCGGATGCCGGAGCCCCCATGCAAGCTTTCACCGCCCTGCCCCTCACGCCGCCCTTCCTCGCCAACCTGGCGACCCTCGGCTATCACCAGATGACCGCGATCCAGGCTGAAAGCCTGCCTTCGGTGCTGGAGGGCCGCGACCTGATCGCGCAAGCCAAGACCGGCAGCGGCAAGACCGCCGCCTTCGGCATCGGCATCCTGCACAAGCTCAACCCGGCCTGGTTCGCGGTCCAGGGGCTGGTGCTGTGCCCGACGCGCGAACTGGCCGACCAGGTGGCCAACGAACTGCGCCGCCTGGCGCGCGGCGTCGGCAACGTCAAGATCCTGACCCTGACCGGCGGCGTGTCGATGCGCCCGCAGATGGCCTCGCTCGAGCATGGCGCCCACATCGTGGTCGGCACCCCGGGCCGCATCCGCGACCACCTGGGCCGCGGCACCCTCGACCTGTCCAACGTCCAGACCCTGGTGCTGGACGAAGCCGACCGCATGACCGACATGGGCTTCTACGACGAGATCGAGAACATCGTGCGCGCCACGCCGCAGCGCCGCCAGACCCTGCTGTTCTCGGCCACCTATCCGGACGACATCCGCTTCGCCACCGCCGGCTTCCTGCGCGACCCGCTGGAGATCGCCGTCGAAAGCCGCCACGAGGCCGACAAGATCAACCAGCGCTTCTACGAGATCGGCTTCGAAGGCCGCGACGAAGCGGTGGGCCGCCTGCTCAAGCACTACAGCCCGGTCTCGGCCCTGGCCTTCTGCAACACCAAGGCGCGCTGCCGCGAGCTGGCGGACTACCTGCGCGACCAGGGTTTCTCCGCCCTCGCCCTGTACGGCGAACTGGAACAGCAGGAGCGCGACGAGATCCTGGTGCTGTTCGCCAACCGGAGCTGCTCGGTGCTGGTGGCGACCGACGTCGCCGCGCGCGGCCTGGACATCGCCGACCTCGACACCGTGATCAACGTCGACGTCTCGAAGGACCCGGAAGTGCACGTTCACCGCATCGGCCGCACCGGGCGCGGCAGCGGCACCGGCATGGCCCACACCCTGTGCGCCCCGAACGAAAAGAAATGGGTGCGCCTGATCGAGGAGTACCAGCAGCAGGACGCCGCCTGGGAAGCACTCGACTCCCTGGGCGAGCACCCCGAGGCCGGCCGGCCCGCGCCGATGGTGACCCTGTTGATCGCCGGCGGCAAGAAGGCCAAGCTGCGCCCCGGCGACCTGCTGGGCGCACTGACCGGCGATGCCGGCCTGACGAAGGAGCAAGTCGGCAAGATCAATATCTCGGAGTTCAGCAGCTATGTCGCGCTGGACCGCCGCGTCGCGCACCAGGCCGTCGAACGGCTGAGCGCCGGCAATCCGATGGGACCGGAATTTGGCGCCATCAAGGGGCGCAACTTCAAGATGCGATTCATTAATTTGTAAGCAAAATGTAACAGTCGCGCACGGTTGACCCGGCCACGTCATCATTTCCGCAGTTCTGGCATTATTTGCAACAAACCAGACTAACCGGGTCAGGCCGGCATCGCTTGCTTGTCATGGCCCGGCATAACGCCATGATGACGGACACACTCAGCACGCCACAGCAGCAGACCGAAGGCCGTACGGTCCGCGAGATCGTCGAGCACAACCAGGAAATGGTCAACGAGCCCTGGTGCCGGCGCATTATCCGCCAGGTATTGCAATCGCTGGAGCTGCAGTACGCGATGCAGATGCCCTACCGTCCCATCACCCCGGATACGGTGCTGGTGCTCGATTCGGGCGATCCCATGCTGCTGCCCGCCCACTCCACCCAGCCCGGCGATACCGAAGCGCAGGACATCCACGACCTGGCTGCGGTCGTGCATTTCGCCATCACGCGGGAGGCGGCGCCCCAGGCGCCGCTGCGCGGCCGCGCGCCGGCCGACTACAGCGACAGCTTCGTCGGCGCCATCGACCGCTGCCTGTCGCCCGACCCGCAGGAACGTCCCCAGACCATCGAACAATTGCGCAACCTGCTGGGCATCGTCGTGCTCGGCCCGCCCATGGCCGCCCAGGTGCCGCCCGCGGCACCCTCGGCGCAATCCTCAGCCCAATCCGCAACGCCGTTCGCATCGGCAACGGCAGCGGCGCCGGTGGCCCAGTTCGCCGCCGATGCCGAGCCGGTGGGTTTCATGCGCGAGAAGCAGCCGGCGCGCCTGCAGCGCTGGCTGCTGCTGGCCGTCGCCGCCACCGTCCTGCTGGGCGGACTGGCGGCCTTGCTCGCGCTGCTGCACGCTTCCGATTCGCGCGACGCCCTGAGTCTGACCTTGCCCGAGCCGGGCGCGCAGCAGCAGGCCGCCGCGCCCGCCCCTGCAGCCCCGCCGCCCGCGCTGGACGGCGCCAGGCAGCCCGCGCTGCCGGCTCCGGTCCCGGCCGCTGCGGGAAGCGTGGCCGTCACGCCCGATGTCGCGCCGGCCGCGGTCCTGCGTCCCGGCGTCGCGCCGCCGACGGCGGTCACGGTCTTGCCGGCCGCCGCCAAGCCCGGCGCCACCTACAAGCTCCTCATCAAGCCCTGGGGCACGATCCTCGTGAATGGCGTCAACCGGGGCGTGAGCCCGCCGCTCAAGCGCCTGAGCTTGCCGGCCGGCCAGCATACGATCCGCATCATCAACCCGAGCTTCCCGGAACATACGGTGACGGTGAACTCGGTCAAGGGCGCGAACGCAGTCATCGAGCTCGATTTTACCGAAGGGGATAGCGAGTGAAGTCCAGCCACCTGCACCGTGTTGCCCTGCCGGGGCTGATGATCCTGATCCTGTCGGGCTGCGCCCAGCTCGAACAACTGTTCGACAAGCCGGAGCCGCGGCGCCAGTCGGTGCGGGTGGAGGAAAGATCGCGCGCGCATTCGGACCGCGCCGACCGCGGGGAGCGCGCGGACAAGGCCGAGCGTCCGGTGCGCCAGGAGCGCCCCGTGCCGGTCCGTGACGAAGCCGCGCTGCGCGAAGGCATCCGCCTCTACAACGAAGGCGAGTACAGCGCCGCCATCCGGCGCCTGAACGGCGGCGACATGAACGGCGGCTCGACGCGCAACCGCCTGACGGCCCTCAAGTACACCGCCTTCAGCTATTGCGTGACGGGGCGCCAGGCCCAGTGCCGCCAGGCCTTCGACCGCGCGTTCAAGCTCGATCCGGACTTCGACCTGGGCCAGGGCGAGCATGGCCACCCGCTGTGGGGGCCGGTATTCGCCCAGGCCAGGCAGGCGGCGAACCGCTGACCTTCACCGCGGCGCTCACACCTTGATCGTGGCCGGGAAGGTCGGCGCACGCCGGCGGCGGCTGGCCTGTTCGTAGGCATAGGCCATGCCGATCAGGGAAGCATCGCTCCAGGCCGTGCCCACGAAGGACAAGCCGACCGGCAGGCCGCGCGTGTAGCCGGCCGGGACCGTGATGTGCGGATAGCCCGCCACCGCCGCCGGCGACGAGAAACTGCCGCCATAGTGGTCGCCGTTGATGTAGTCGGTCAGCCAGGCCGGCCCGCCGGTGGGCGCGACCAGCGCGTCCAGCTCGTGCTCGCGCAGCACCTGGTCGATGCCCTCCTCGCGCGAATAACGCAGGTTGTTCGCCAGCGCCTCCTTGTACGCTTTCTCGTCCAGGCCACGCTTGGCCTGGGCCGCGATCAGGTGCTCCTGGCCGAAGTAAGGCATTTCCCTGTTCGCCAGCTTCATGTTGAAGGCGATGATGTCGGCCATGGTCTTGACCGGGGCGTGCGGCGCATAGGCCGCCAGCCAGGCCTCGAGGTCCGGGCGGAACTCGTACAGCAGCACCGCCAGCTCGCTCTCGTTGTACTTGTCGGTATTCGGGACCTTGACGTCGACCAGCACCGCGCCCTGGGCCTGGAGCACGGCCAGCTCCTTCCCGATCAGCGCATCGACGGCGTCATGCGCGCCAAAGAAATTGCGCGCCACACCAAGGCGCTTGCCCTTCAAGCCATCCTTGCGCAGCGCCGCCGCGGCGTCCAGCTTGCGCGCCCCGCTTCCGCGCGTGGCGGCGTCCAGCAGGTCTTCGCCAGCCAGCGCCTCCAGCAGCAGGGCCGCGTCGGCCACGCTGCGCGTCATCGGGCCGGCCGTGTCCTGCGAGTGCGCGATGGGAATGATGCCGCTGCGGCTGACCAGGCCCAGGGTGGGCTTGATGCCGACGATGCCGCAGCTCGAGGACGGCGAGACGATGGAGCCGTCGGTCTCGGTGCCGACCGCGAGCGTGGCCAGGCTGGCCGCGACCGCCGCGCCCGAGCCGGAGCTGGAGCCGCTGGTGTTGCGGTCGAGCGCATACGGATTCCTGGTCTGGCCGCCGCGCCCGCTCCAGCCGCTGGTCGAGCGGGTCGAGCGCATGTTGGCCCATTCGGACAGGTTGGTCTTGCCGATGATGACGGCGCCGGCCGCACGCAGCCGGGCCGCCACGTACGCATCCTTGCTCGCGCGCACGCCGTCGAGGGCCAGCGAACCGGCGCTGGTGCTCATGCGGTCGCCGGTGGCGATGTTGTCCTTCAGCAGGACCGGAATGCCGTGCAGGGGCCCGCGCGGCTTGCCGGCGGCGCGCTCGCGGTCGAGCTCGGCGGCGATCCTGAGGGCGTCGGGATTGGTTTCGATGACGGCATTGATGCGCGGGCCGGCGCGGTCGATGGCCTCGATGCGCTCCAGGTAGCGCGACACCAGGGCGTGCGAGGTGAGCGTGCCCGCACGCATGGCCCCCTGTTGCTCCCTCACCCCGGCATCGAGGAGGCCGCCGGCGCCGGGCGCCGCCGCTGCCGCCGCCGTGTTCGCCACACCGGCGACGGCGCCGGCCACCATACCCAGTCGAACGAAGTTCCTGCGGTCCATGCCCCCTCCTTATTGTGTTATTGAAACAATAGGATAGCAGCGTGACATGGCGCTGCGCTGTCTTGACAGTGCAAAAAAACGCGCTGTCACCGTTGAGTGTTGAAAATGCCAATCGCCGCTCGCAGGA
>CAMPHU010000172.1 GCA_946886065.1 uncultured Massilia sp.
GCCGCTCACCGGTTGGCAACGCCTTGCAGGAACGCGTTTTCAATCAAGCCCTGCAGCCCAGCCCGTGCCACCCGTCCACGCCGTTCGGCGTCCGCAATCCCCACGACCATCGAACCCCAGATTTCCGTCAATGCCGGCGCCGGTATGTCGACGCGAAAAAAACCCTCGCGTTGGCCGCGCAGGAAGAAGGCGTCCATGATCGCCTCCATGCGCTCCGACACGGCCGGATCCTTGACCGCTTCACGCCAGTAATAGGTCAGGAACGCCGTCAATTCCTTGTGGTTCAGGTAGATGTCGGTCAGGCGGCGAAAGGCGTCCAGCACCGGGCCCTCATCGAGCCCGGCGGTGGCATAGGCGTCGGAGAACACCTGCTTGCAATGGCTCACGAGGCGCTCGATCAGCTCTTCGCGCGTACGGCAGAACCGGTAGAGCGTCGCCTTGCTGATGCCGATCGAACGCGCCAGGTCGCTGAGGGATGCACGCGGCTCGTCGACCAGCGCAAGCGCCAGGGATGCCAGGGTCTTGTTGTCTTGCACATCAATATTGGCCATAAGCACACTTTCCGGAAAATCAAACGACGGTCGCAGCTGCCGATCAAGCCAGCCATTGTGAAGAAAATTTAGAAAAAAACAAGCAGAATCATCCATTCAAGATTCTAATGAATCATATTTGATTCATTAGAATTTGTATGGCATCATTTCGCCCATTATGGTTCCACATGGGAAAGGTGCCGCGATGGCAAATTACGTAGGATGGAAAATGACGCTGCTGACGGCCGGGCTTGGCCTGCTGGCAGGTTGCGGCGCGGACGGGCAGGAGGGGGCCACCCAGGCGCCTCCGGCCAAGGCAGTCACGGCAGTCGTCGTGCAGCAGCAGGCGCTGGAACTGGCCAGCGAACTGCCGGGACGGGTCGAGCCGGTGCGGGTCGCGGAAGTGCGCGCCCGCGTGCCAGGGATCGTACTCAGCCGCCAGTTCGAGGAAGGCGCCACCGTCAAGGCCGGCCAGGTGCTGTTCCAGATCGATCCGGCGCCGTTCAAGGTGGCGCTGGCGCGCGCGCGCGGTGAGCTCGCGCGGGTGGAGGCGCAGTTGGCCGAGGCGCAAGCGGTGGTCAAGCGCTATGCACCGCTGGTCGAGGCCGACGCCGTCAGCCGCCAGGACTTCGATGCCGCCCAATCCGCGCTGGCAAGCGCCAAGGCCGCACGCCAGGCAGCGCTCGCCGAGGTCGACAATGCCGGCTTGAACCTCGGCCTGGCGACCGTCAGGGCGCCGATCTCCGGGCGGATCGGACGCGCGCTGGTCACCGAAGGCGCGCTGGTGGGCCAGAACGAGGCCACGCCGCTGGCGATCGTGCAGCAGATCGACGAGGTCTACGTCGACTTCAAGCAGCCGCTCGCCGAAGCACAGGCGCTGCAAGCGGCGCTGGGCCAGGGCAAGCTGGCACGCGCAGACGGCGCCAGCATCTCGCTGACGATCGAAGGCAACAGCCGGCGCCGCCAGGGCAAGCTGCTGTTCTCGGACATCGCCGTCGACCGCGCGACCGGGCAGGTCACCTTGCGCGGCCGCTTCGCCAACCCGGACGGCGCGCTCTTGCCGGGCATGTACGTGCGCGTGAATACCCCGCTGGCAACGGACCGCGCGGCCATCCTGGTGCCGCAGCGCGCGGTGCAGCGCGGGGTCGACGGCAAGCCCTTCGTCCTGACCGTCGGCAAGGACAATCTCGCCGCTGTGCGCGCCGTGCAGACGGGCGCCATGCACGGGACTACCTGGCAGATCACCAGCGGCCTGAATCCCGGCGACCGCGTCATCACCGACGGCCAGGCCCAGCCAGGCCAGCCGGTCAGCGTCGACCGCCCGGCCGCCGCCTCCACCTTGGCCGCCGCTGGCGCGCGCCAGTGATCCTGCAGCGGCCCTAGCGTATTTCCAAGGATAGGATATGTCTAAGTTTTTCATCGACCGCCCCAACTTCGCGTGGGTGGTCGCCATCATGATCTCGCTGGCAGGCTTGCTGGCGATGCCTTCGCTGCCGGTGGCCCAGTTTCCGAGCCTGGCGCCGCCGCAAATCTCGATCGTCGCGGGCTACCCCGGCGCATCGGCCACCACCGTGGTCGATGCGCTGACCAGCGTCGTCGAGGACGAACTCAATGGCGCCAAGAACCTGCTGTACTACGAGTCGTCGAGCTCGACCGGAATCAGCGAGATCACCGTCACCTTCGCCCCGGGCACCGACCCCGATCTCGCCCAGGTCGATGTGCAGAACCGCCTGAAACGCGCCGAGGCACGCCTGCCTCCCGCCGTGACCCAGCAGGGCATCCAGGTCGAGCAGGCCAGCGCCGGCTTCCTGATGATGTACGCGCTGACCTACAAGGAGGGTTATGCCGGCCGCGACGTGGTCGGCCTCGGCGATTACGCGGCGCGCAAGGTGCATAACGAGATCCGGCGCGTGCCCGGTGTCGGCAAGGTGCAGGTGTTCGGCGCCGAAGCGGCCATGCGGGTCTGGATCGATCCGGCAAAACTGCTCGGCTACGGCTTGTCGGTCGCCGACGTGAATGCGGCCATCGCCGCCCAGAACGTCCAGGTCCCCGCCGGCAGTTTCGGCGGCCGCCCTGGAGCGCCGGGCCAGGAGCTGACCGCGACCATCGAAGTCCAGGGCATGCTGAGCACGCCCGAAGAGTTCGGGCGCATCGTGCTGCGCGCCGATCCCGACGGCGGAACTGTCAGGCTGGCCGACGTGGCGCGCCTGGCGGTCGGCAGCCAGAGCTACGACTTCGAGATGCTCAGCAACGGCAAGGCCGCGATCGGCGCCGCCGTGCAGCTGGCTCCGGGCGCCAATGCCCTGGAGACCGCCGAAGCGGTCAAGGCGCGCCTGGCCGAGCTGTCCAGGACCTTCCCCAGCGAAGTGTCCTATTCGGTGCCCTACGATACCTCGCGCTTCGTCGATGTCGCCATCGGCAAGGTGCTGCAGACCCTGGCCGAGGCGGTGGTGCTGGTCTTCCTGGTGATGCTGGTGTTCCTGCAGAACGTGCGCTACACCCTGATTCCGACCATCGTGGTGCCGGTCTGCCTGCTCGGCACGCTGGGCGTCATGTACGCGCTCGGCTTCTCGGTGAACATGATGACCATGTTCGGCATGGTGCTGGCGATCGGCATCCTGGTCGACGATGCCATCGTGGTGGTCGAGAACGTCGAGCGGATCATGTCCGAAGAAGGACTGTCGCCGCGCGAAGCCACGATCAAGGCGATGCAGCAGGTGTCGGGCGCGATCGTGGGCGTGACGGCGGTGCTGGCGGCGGTGTTCCTGCCGCTGGCCTTCATGAGCGGCTCGGTCGGTGTGATCTACCGCCAGTTCTCGCTGTCGCTGGCGGTGTCGATCCTGTTCTCGGGCTTCCTGGCGCTGAGCTTCACGCCGGCCCTGTGTACGCGCCTGCTCAAGCCGATCCCGAAAGGGCACCATGCCGAGAAGCGCGGCTTCTTCGGCTGGTTCAACCGCCGCTTCGCGCATCTCACCGAACGCTTCAACGGACTGAACCAGCGCCTGGTGGCGCGCACCGGCCGCTGCATGCTCGTCTACCTGGTCCTGTTCGGCGCGCTCGCGCTGATGTACCAGCGCCTGCCGGCGTCCTTCGTGCCGGTCGAGGACCAGGGCTACTACATCGTCGACGTCCAGCTGCCGCCCGGCGCCACCTTCGAGCGCACCCAAAAGGTGGTCAAGGAGATCGAAGGCTATATGCGCAACCGCCCGGCCGGCCAGGACACCGCCGTCATCATGGGCTTCAGCTTCTCTGGTTCGGGCCAGAACGCGGCGCTCGGCTTCCCGACCCTGCGCGACTGGTCCGAGCGCGGCAAGGGCGCGGCGGCGTCGGATGAAGTGGCGGCATTCAACGCCCACTTCGCGCAATACAAGGAAGCGGCCGTGATGGCGGTGGAACCGCCGCCGGTCGAGGGCCTGGGCAATGCGGGCGGCTTCGCGCTGCGCCTGCAGGACCGCGGCGGCGTCGGCCGCGAAGCCCTGATGGCCGCGCGCGACCAGCTGCTGGCCAAGGCCAACACGACACCGGGGCTTGCCTACGCCATGGTCGAAGGCCTGGCCGACGCACCCCAGCTCTGGCTCGATATCGACCGCGCCAAGGCGGAAACCCTGGGCGTCGGCTTCGGCACCATCAGCGCGGCGCTGTCGACCGCCTACGGCTCGGCGGTGGTCACCGACTTCGCCAACGCGGGGCGGCTGCAGCGCGTGGTGGTGCAGGCCGACCAGGACAGCCGCATGACGCCCGAGAGCATCCTGGCGCTCACCGTGCCGGACGTGCGCGGCAACCAGGTGCCGCTGTCGGCATTCGCCAGCATCGACTGGAGCAATGGTCCGGTCCAGGTGTCGCGCTACAACGGCTATCCGGCCTTCAAGATTTCGGGCGACGCCGCGCCGGGCCACAGCAGCGGCCAGGCGATGGCCGCGATCGAACAGATGGCCGCCGAACTGCCGGCCGGGATCGGCTACGAATGGACCGGACTGTCGTTCCAGGAGAAGCTGTCCGGTTCGCAGGCGGCAATCCTGCTCGGCCTGGCGATCCTGGTGGTCTTCCTGCTGCTGGTGGCCCTGTACGAAAGCTGGTCGATTCCGCTGTCCGTGATGCTGATCGTGCCGATCGGCGCGCTCGGCTCGGTCTTGCTGGTCAGCCTGCTGGGAATGCCGAACGACGTCTACTTCAAGGTCGGGCTGGTCACCATCATCGGCCTGTCGGCGAAGAACGCGATCCTGATCGTGGAGTTCGCGAAAGAGCTGCGCGAGCAGGGCCGCAGCACGGTCCAGGCAGCCCTGGAGGCGGCGCGGCTGCGCTTCCGCCCGATCGTGATGACCTCGCTCGCCTTCATCCTCGGCGTGATTCCGCTGGCCCTGGCCGGCGGGGCCGGCGCGGCCAGCCAGCAGGCGATCGGCATCGGCGTCATCGGCGGCATGCTCAGCGCCACCTTCCTGGGCGTGATCTTCGTACCGGTGTTCTTCGTCTGGGTGCTGTCGCGCTTCCAGCGCAGGGACAAGCTTCCGTCAAACGAAGCCACCGCTTCGCTTCAACTTACGGCAAAGGACTGACCCATGCGTTCCCTTGGAAAAACCATGCTCGCGATGCTCATCGGCCTGGCGCTGGCCGGCTGCTCGCTGGCGCCCATTCACGCAACCCCGCCGGCGCCGCTGCCGGCCGACTGGAAGCCGCAGGACCGCGCCACCGCCGCCGGCAGCGCGCAAGCACCGCGGGCCCAGGACCTGGACTGGGAGCTGTTCGTCGGCGATCCGGCCCTGCGGCGGCTGATCGGCACCGCACTGGCGCATAACCGCAGCCTGCGCCAGACGCTCCTCGACGTCGAGGCGGTCCGCGCCCGGTACGCCATCCAGCGCGCCGACCGGATGCCGGGCCTGGACCTCCAGCTCGGCGGGTCGCGCCAGCGCACGCCGGCCGGCGGCGTGCCGGGTGTGCAAAGCGCCTGGCAGGCCGGCGCCGCGGTGACCGCGTTCGAGCTCGACCTGTTCGGGCGCGTCCGCAATTTGTCGCAGGCGGCGCTGGAAGAGTATCTCGCCAGCGAACAAACCTCCCGTGCCGCGCGGATCAGCCTGGTGGACGAGGTGATCCGCGTCTATCTCGGCCGCGACAGTGCGATCCAGGCCCGCGAGATTACCCAGCGCGCGCTGGCCTCGCGCGAAGCCTCGCTGCAGCTGGTCGAGCGGCGCCGCCAGGCCGGGGTGGCCACCGCGCTCGACCATCAGCAGGCGCTGGGCCTCACCGAGCAGGCAAAGGCGGAGCTCGAACGTGTCGACCGCACGGTGCGCCAGGCCGACAATGCGCTCGAGCTGCTCACCGGCGTCGCCGCGCCGGAGCTGCCGGCGGCGCCGGCCGCCGAACCGATCCTGGTGGGCGGGCTGGCGGCCGGCCTGCCTTCGGATCTGCTCGCGGCGCGCCCGGACATCGCCGCGGCCGAGCACCTGCTGCGTGCGCGCAACGCCAGCATCGGGGCGGCCCGCGCGGCCTTCTTCCCGCGCATCGCGCTTACCGGATCGCTGGGCAGCTCGAGCACGGAGCTGTCGGATCTGTTCTCGTCCGGCGGGCGCAGCTGGTCCTTCGCACCGCAGCTGAGCTTGCCGATCTTCGATGGCGGGCGCAACGCCGCCAATCTCGACCTCGCCAAGGTGCGCAAGGAAGCGGCGGTGGCGGCCTATGAGGAGACCGTGCAGACCGCGTTCCGCGAAGTGTCGGACGCGCTGGCGGCGGTCGACACGCTGCGCCGCGAGGAAGCGGCGCGGAACGCGCTCGCCGCCAGCAGCCAGGCGGCCTTGCGCCTCTCCGAAGCACGCTGGCGCGCCGGCGTCGACGACCAGTTGCGCTACCTCGACGCCCAGCGCAGCGCCTTCGCCGACCGGCTGGCGGCGGTGCAGGCCGGTACCGAGCACCAGCTGGCGCTGGCGACCCTGTTCAAGACGCTGGGCGGCGGGTGGCCGGCAAAACGGAACTTGCCCTGACGCAAAGTTTCCGTTCGCTAGTTCCTGCACGGAAGGCTGTCGCGGACGAGGGGCCAGGCGTACACTGTCTCCAGCCCCTCGGCGCGCGCTGACCGGTTCGGCCAGCCTTCTCCGAAGCCGCGCCGGCCGCCAGGGTTGGGAGTAGGGCGCGGCGATGCGTACTTGACGGGTTGCCGCTTTGCAGGACTGTCGCCATGACACCATTGATCCGCCTGGCAATCGGCTTCGCGGCCGCCGCGTATGCGTTCGGCAGGGCAAGGCATGCCAGGCCGGTCGCGCCTTACGACGCGAATAGCACGGCCGTCCTGAATCGGCGGTCGCGCGCGCTCCGCCTGCACGAACGCGCCATCGACGCCAGCGCCAACTCGGTGACCGTGATCGATGCCCGCGCCCCGGGAGGGCCGATCATCCACGTCAATCCGGGCTTCACGCGCCTGCACGCCTACGAGGCCGACGAGATGATCGGCCACCCGTTCGAGGCGTTGGCGGAAGGCGTCGAAGACCAGCCGGGCCTGCATGAGATGCGCAAGGCCATCCACGAGCAGCGCGAAGCGCACGCCGTCCTGCATCTCCAGCGCAGGGACGGCAGCCGCTACTACTCCGAAGCCTACCTGGCGCCCATCAGGGACGCCAAGGGCGCGACCGAATATTTCGTCATTTTCGAATACGACGTCACCACCGCCAAGCAATACGAGGCGGCCCTCGAATACAGTTCGCTCCACGACAGGCTGACCGGCCTGCCGAACCGCGCCGCGCTGGCGGACCGCATCGAGCGTGCGATCGCCTTCGCGCACGAGCACGCCGCGCCGGTATGGGTGGCGGTCCTCGACCTGGACTATTTCAAGCACGTCAACGACAGCCTGGGGCAGGCGGCCGGCGACCGGCTGCTGCGCCAGGCCTGCGCACGCATGAGCGCCGCTGTCGGGCCGACCGATACCGTGGCGCGTACCGGCGACGACGAATTCGTCCTGCTGTTCGAGAACCGCGCCGACGAGGGGCAGGCCGCCGCCACGGTGAGCCGGGTGCTCGCTGCGATCGCCGAGCCGTTCCACGAAGACGGGCAGCGGGTGTTCCTGACCTGCAGCGCCGGGATTGCCGGCTATCCCGGCGATGGCGGCGATGCCGACAGCCTGGTCAAGTACGCCCAGATTGCGATGTACCGCGCCAAGGAAAGCGGACGCAATACCCTGCGCTTTTATCTGCCGAGCATGAACGAGCGCGCCCGCGAACGCCTGGCCCTGGTGGATGCGATGCGCCACGCCATGAGCGCCGGCGAGTTCGAGCTGCATTACCAGCCCCAGGTCGACCTGGCGAGCAAGGCCGTGGTCGGCATGGAGGCCCTGATACGCTGGAGCCACCCGCAGCAGGGGATGATGCATCCGGAGCGCTTCATCGCCCTGGCCGAGGAGACCGGACTGATCGTGCCGATCGGGTCCTGGGTGCTGCGCGCCGCCTGCGCCCAGGCAGCCGCCTGGCGCCGCGAGGGACTCGGTCCGCTGCGCGTGGCGGTCAACCTGTCGTCGCGCCAGTTCAGGGATGCGGCGCTGCCGCAGCTGATCGCCGAGGTGCTGCAGGCGACCGGCCTGCCGGCGGACAGCCTGGAGATCGAACTGACCGAAAGCCTGATGATGGAAGACGTCGACGTGGCGATCGCCACGATGCGGGAACTGAAGGGGATGGGCGTCCACCTGTCGATCGACGATTTCGGCACCGGCTACTCCAGCCTGTCCTACCTGAAGCGCTTCCCGGTGGATGTACTCAAGATCGACCAGTCCTTCGTGCGCGACATCGGCCACGATGCCAGCAGTTCGGCCATGGTCGCCGCCATGATCTCGCTGTCGCACGACCTCGGCCTGCGCGTCATCGCGGAAGGTGTCGAGACCCGCGACCAGCTGGACTACCTGCTCGCCCGCGGCTGCGACGAAGTCCAGGGCTATTATTTCAGCCGTCCCCTGGGCGGCCGCGAGTTCGAAAAGCTGGTCCGGGAGCGCAGGGAGGGCCACGGCGCTCCGTAAGAAGCGCTCACTCCTATCTTTGTATATTTGTCCTAGGTTTGCTACTATTGCCAAACCATGCAGGGCATGCCCAAGGATAAGGAGAAGCGCCACACCATGAATACCCAAGACATTGTCCGCGCCGCGGCATCCATGCAGCCGCAAGGGGAGCGCGCATGAGGTGGCTGAAACTCGCATGCCTGATGCTGTACGCGGCGGCGCTGGCCGGCGCAGCCGGTATGTGGCGCGGTGAAGCGGCCGCCACGGTCCAGGTGATCGCGCTGATCCTGCTGGCCGCCCACGCACTCGAGGCGGTCGTCGCGTTCAGGCTGGTGCGGCGCTATCCGGGCCCCCTGGTCGTGAGCATCTGCCTGACCTTGCTGTTCGGGCTCCTGCACCTGAAGCCGCTGGCCAGGCAGGCCGGCCGCGAGAAAACCACCGGTTCCTAAGCTCGTCTCCGCGGTCCGGAAGGAGACGTTTGCCCGGCGACGAAGTAGTCGCCGGGCTTTTTTTTGGTAGCGCGCCTAGTCGACCGCCTTGACCATGTCCTCGATCACCTTCTTGGCGTCGCCGAAGACCATCATCGTGTTCGGCTGGTAGAACAGGTCGTTGTCCAGGCCCGCATAGCCGGATGCCATCGAGCGCTTGTTGACGATGATGCTCTTGGCCTTGTAGGCCTCCAGGATCGGCATGCCCGCGATCGGCGACTTGGGGTCCTTGGCCGCCGGGTTCACCACGTCGTTCGCACCCAGCACCAGCACCACGTCGGTCTGGCCGAATTCGGCGTTGATGTCCTCCATCTCATGCACCTGGTCGTAGGGCACCTCGGCCTCGGCCAGCAGCACGTTCATGTGGCCGGGCATGCGTCCCGCCACCGGGTGGATCGCATAGCGCACCGCCACGCCCTTGTGGGTCAGCTTCTCCACCAGTTCCTTCAGCGCGTGCTGGGCGCGCGCCACCGCCAGGCCGTAGCCCGGCACGATGATCACGGATTCGGCATTGGCCATGACGAAGCTGGCGTCGTCGGCCGAGCCGGATTTCACCGGCCGCTGGGCCTGTTCTCCCGCCGCCGCGACGGCCTCGCCGCCGAAGCCGCCCAGGATCACGTTGAAGAAGGAGCGGTTCATGGCCTTGCACATGATGTACGAGAGGATCGCGCCGCTCGAACCCACCAGCGAACCGGCGATGATCAGCATCGCGTTGTTCAGCGAGAAGCCGATGCCCGCCGCCGCCCAGCCGGAGTAGGAGTTCAGCATCGACACCACCACCGGCATGTCGGCGCCGCCGATCGGGATGATGATCAGGACGCCCAGCAGGAAGGACAGGGCGGCCATGAGGATGAAGGGCGTCCAGGCCGGCGCCACGCCCCCGGCGAAGCAGAACACCAGTCCCAGCGCGACGATGGTGCAGGCGATGCCCAGGTTGAGCAGGTGCTGGCCGGCGAAGCGCACCGGCGCGCCCTGGAACAGGCGGAACTTGTATTTGCCCGACA
>CAMPHU010000173.1 GCA_946886065.1 uncultured Massilia sp.
GGTGGATCTCGTCGATGAACAGCACGTCGTTCGGCTCGAGGTTGGTCAGCAGCGCCGCCAGGTCGCCCGGGCGCTCCAGCACCGGGCCCGAAGTCTGGCGCAGGTTGACGCCCATTTCGCGCGCGATGATGTGCGCCAGGGTGGTCTTGCCCAGGCCCGGCGGGCCGAACAGCAAGGTATGGTCGAGCGCTTCGCGCCGCTTGCGCGCGGCGTGGATGAAGATCTCCAGCTGGTCGCGGATCTTTTCCTGGCCGACGTATTCTTCCAGGTGTTTCGGACGCAAGGCGCGTTCGATCGCCTCCTCGTTCGGCGAGGCCGGCGCGGAGTCGATGATGCGCTGTTCGGTGAAGTTGTCGGTCTGGATGCTCATCGATCGTCAGGGTTTGGACAGGGCTTTCAGGGCGAACTTGATGCCGTCGGACACGGTCGATCCGGCCGGCATGTTCTTGATCGCGAGGAGCGCTTCCTTGTCAGAATACCCCAAAGCGACCAGCGCATTGAGCACGTCCGCCTGGGCGTCGTCGCGCGGGCTGCCTGCGACCGCGCCGATGTCGGCGCCCAGCTTGCCCTTCAGTTCCAGCAGCAGGCGCTCGGCGGTCTTCTTGCCGATGCCCGGGATCTTCACCAGGCGGCCGGCTTCCTGCAAGGTGACGGCCTGCGACAGGTCGGCCACCGTCATGCCGGACAGGATGGCCAGCGCGGTGCGCGCGCCGATGCCGGTGATCTTGACCAGCTGGCGGAACAGCGCGCGCTCGCTGGCGGAACCGAAGCCGAACAGCAGGTGGGCGTCCTCGCGCACGGCCAGGTGGGTGAACAGGACCACCTTCTCGCCGGTATGCGGCAGGTTGTAGAAGGTGCTCATCGGCACGTCGACTTCGTAGCCGACACCGTTGCAGTCCACCAGCACCTGGGGTGGCGTTTTCTCGAGCAGGATTCCGGAAAGGCGTCCGATCATCGTTGTTCTTCCTTCGTTTTAGACGAGACGATTGCGTTTCATGCGCAAGCCCTGCATGGCGGGCGCGGCCGCATGGACCATGGCCAGCGCATCCATCGTGTTGGCATGGCAGATCGCCACGCCGAGCGCGTCGGCGGCGTCGCTGCCCGGCAGGCCCGGCAGCTTGAGCAGGCGCGAGACCATGTCCTGGACCTGGGCCTTGGCGGCCTTGCCGGTGCCGACCACGGCCTGCTTCACCTGGACCGCCGTGTATTCCGCCACGTCCAGGTCGGCGCCGACCAGTGCCGTGATCGCGGCGCCGCGCGCCTGGCCCAGCAGCAGGGTCGACTGCGGATTGACGTTGACGAAGACTTTTTCGATGGCCGCGCAGACGGGGCCATAGGTGGCGACCACTTCGCTCACGCCGTCCAGGATGATCTTCAGGCGCGGCGGCAGCGCTCCTTCCAGGCCCGTCTTGATGGTGCCCGAGGCGATGTAGCGCAGCTTGGCGCCGTGTTTTTCAATGACGCCGAACCCCGTCGTGCGCAGGCCCGGGTCGATGCCGAGAATAATCATTGTGGAATGATATAGCGGCTGCGGATGTTCGTGGGAAAAATACTGTAGAAAAACACAGTAAGTGGTGGATTTGATCACACCACTTGGATGGCGGGATCCGCAGAAAGGATCCCGCCGGCAGGCAGATTAGTGGCGGAAGTGGCGGGTGCCGGTGTACAGCATGACGACGCCGCGCTCATCGGCCGCATCGATCACTTCCTGGTCGCGCATCGAGCCGCCCGGGTGGATGACGCAGGTCGCGCCCGCATCGACGACCACGTCCAGGCCGTCGCGGAACGGGAAGAAGGCGTCCGAGGCCACGGCCGAACCACTCAGGGACAGGCCGGCGTTCTGGGCCTTGATCGAGGCGATGCGCGCCGAATCGATGCGGCTCATCTGGCCAGCACCCACGCCCAGGGTCATGCCGTTACCGCAGAACACGATGGCGTTCGACTTGACGAACTTGGCCACGCGCCACGCGAACATCATGTCCTGCAGCTGCTGCTGGGTCGGCTGCTTCTTGGTGACCACGCGCAGGTCGCCCAGCCCCACGTTCTTGGCGTCCGGCGACTGCACCAGCAGGCCGCCGCCGACGCGCTTGACGTCGTAGGGGTTCTGGCCCGCGCCCAGCGGAATTTCCAGCAGGCGCACGTTCTGCTTGGCCGACATGATCTGGCGCGCTTCGGCGGTGAAGGACGGGGCGATCAGCACTTCGACGAACAGCTTGGCCAGTGCTTCGGCCGCCTTGCCGTCGACTTCCACGTTGAAGGCGATGATGCCGCCGAAAGCCGAGGTCGGGTCGGTCTGCAGGGCGCGGTTGTAGGCGTCCAGCGCGTCCACGCCGATCGCCACGCCGCACGGGTTGGCGTGCTTGACGATCACGCAGCCGGCTGGCTGGCCCAGGCCGCCCAGCGACTTGACGCATTCCCAGGCCGCGTCGGCGTCGGCGATGTTGTTGTACGACAATTCCTTGCCCTGCAGCTGGCGGTAGTTGGCCAGCGCGCCGTCGACAGCGGCGATGTCGCGGTAGAAGGCGGCGCCCTGGTGCGGGTTCTCGCCGTAGCGCATGTCCTGGACCTTCTCGAAACTCATGTTCAGGGTCTGCGGGTAGCCCGAGCGGGTCGCGTGCAGGCGGTCTTCGCCCAGGCTGGTCAGGTAGTTGGTGATCGCGCCGTCGTACTGGGCGGTGTGGGCGAACACTTTCTTGGCCAGGCGGAACTTGGTCTCGTAGCTGACCGGGCCGGCCGCTTCGCCGGTGCCTTTCATTTCCGCCAGCACCACGCCGTAGTCGGCCGGATCGACGATCACGACCACATCGCGGTGGTTCTTGGCCGCCGAGCGCAGCATGGTCGGGCCGCCGATGTCGATGTTCTCGATCGCGTCTTCCAGCGAGCACTCTTCCTTGGCGACGGTCTGCTGGAACGGGTACAGGTTGACCACGACCATGTCGATCTGCGGAATGCCGTGCTCGTCCAGCTTGGCGACGTGCTCAGGCAGGTCGCGGCGCGCCAGGATGCCGCCGTGCACTTTCGGGTGCAGGGTCTTGACGCGGCCGTCGAGCATTTCCGGGAAACCGGTGTAATCGGCAACCTCGGTCACCTGGACGCCGTTATCCTGCAGCAGCTTGGCGGTGCCGCCAGTGGACAGGATATTGACGCCGAGTGCGCTGAGGGCGCGCGCGAAGTCGAGCACGCCGGTCTTGTCGGAAACGGAAATGAGGGCTTGTTTGATCATGGTGTGGCCTGTGGTTAAGAATTCTTGCGGTCGGACGGAGGACCGATAGCGGCCACGCCCAACACGCGGCCACCCATTCCGCGCTGGATCAGAGCAGTCCGTGCTCTTGCAGTTTCTTTCGCAAAGTATTCCGGTTGATGCCCAGCATCTGGGCCGCATGCGACTGGTTGCCGTCGGCACGCGACATCACGACTTCGAGCACTGGCTTTTCAACGGTCAACACCATCATGTCGTAGATATTGGTCGGTTTCTGCTCGCCCAGATCGTTGAAATAGTCCTCGAGGCTCTTCTGGACGACTTCCTGGATACTTTCTTTGCTCATGTCTGCTGCTTCATCCTGGTTAATGATTGCTCCGCTGCATAGCAGCGTGTCCCCGTAATAATTCTTATTGTGATAACTGCTTATGCCGCGATCGCTTCATCGGCAGGACGCGCGGGGCGGTATTGTAACCGCTCGCCGTACCGGTGTTGCGATTTGAAAAACTCGTCGACGGCCGCAAGTTGCTCGGCAGTCGATTCCATCAGGTTCATGCGCTGGCGGAATTCTTCCCCGCCCGGCAGATCCTGCACGTACCAGCCGATGTGCTTGCGCGCGGTGCGCACGCCCACGTATTCGCCGTAGAAGGCGTAGTGGGCCGGCAGGTGTTCGTTCATGAGGGCGCGCACTTCTTCCACTTCGGGTGGCGGCAGGTGTGCACCGGTGCGCAGGTAGTGGTCGATCTCGCGGCAGATCCAGGGGCGGCCCTGGGCGGCGCGGCCGATCATGACCGCGTCCGCGCCGGTGTAGTCGAGCACGAACTTCGCTTTTTCGGGGGTGGTGATGTCGCCGTTGGCGACCACCGGAATGCCCACCGCAGCCTTGACGGCGCGGATGGTGTCGTATTCGGCCTCGCCCTTGTAGCCGTCGGCGCGGGTGCGGCCGTGCAGGGTCAGCATCCGGATGCCGGCTTCCTCGGCCAGGCGGGCGATGCGCAGGGCGTTCTTGTTTTGGCGGTCCCAGCCGGTGCGGAACTTCAGGGTGACCGGAACGTCGACGGCGCCCACCACGGCGTGCAGGATGCGCTCGACCAGGTCTTCGTGCTGCAGCAGGGCGGAACCGCACCAGCTGTTGCAGACCTTTTTCACCGGGCAACCCATGTTGATGTCGATGATCTGGGCGCCGCGCTCGACGTTGAACCTGGCGCAGTCGGCCAGGTCTTGCGGGTCGGCGCCGGCGATCTGGACGGCTTTCGGTTCCATCTCGCCCGCGTGGTCGGTGCGGCGCGAGGTCTTTTCGCTGGCCCACAGGCGCGGGTTGGAGGCGGCCATTTCGGACACTGCATAGCCGGCGCCGAGCTGCTTGCACAGCTGGCGGAAGGGGCGGTCGGTCACCCCGGCCATGGGGGCGACGAAGACATTGTTACGCAGCGTGTAAGGACCGATTTGCACAGCGGAAAATGACAGAAGTTTCTTGGGAACCTAGTATTTTACCCCAAGCGCTGCTCAAATTATCAGCAAATTTATTGGGATTGTTGCGTGTGCGATATTGGCAAGGTGTAAAAAAGGGAATTGGGGGCGTTCGTCAGGGTGTGCTCGGGGTATCGCTAACAAGATGAGCTAACGCGGCGGTGCGAACTTCGGTCCCCGCCTGCGCGGGGATGACGTTGGTTTAGGCGCGTGGAAATCAGCGGAGTCACCTCGGACACGTCCTTTAGCACGTCATCCCCGCGAAGGCGGGGACCCAAGTTCCTCACCGAAGCCGTTAGGTCAGATCATCCAGCACCGCCCGCCGCAGATGCTCCACCTCACCCCAGCTGACAAGCCTCAACCTGCCCTCTTCCACCACAAACCGGTTGACGCTTGCGTTATGCACCTTGAAGTCGCGCGGCGTTTCCAGCGGCAATCCAAGCGCCGCCCGGTAGGCACACTCCAGCACCCCGCCATGCGCCACCAGCGCCAGCGTCTTGCCCGGATGCGCAGCCGCATGCCGCGCGATCGCCCCGGTCACGCGCTCGAAAAACTGCCGGAAGGTTTCCCCCCGGTTCTCTCCGGGCGGCACCTCCGCGTCCACATGCCGCGCCTGCCAGGCCGCGAACTCGAGCGGAAAGCGGTCTGCGATCTCGCTGTACAGCAAGCCTTCGAAACCGCCGTAGCAGCGCTCGCGCAGCGCCCGGTCCTGCACGAGCTCTAATGCCACCCCGGCTCCTCGCCCGCGGGCAATGGCCTCGGCCGTCTGCCGCGCGCGCATCAAGTCGCTCGACACCAGGCGGTCGATGCGTTCGCCGGCCAGGGCCGCCGCCAGCGCCGCGGCCTGGCGTTCCCCCTCCGCATTCAGGGCGATATCGAGGTGGCCTTGCAGGCGGCGCTCGGCATTCCAGGCCGTTTCGCCGTGGCGGATCAATAAAATCGTGGTCGCGCCCACGGACGCTTCGGCATCAGTCGAAAACATGAGGTTCCTGCACCCGAACCTCGGGGCATTGTGATTGGTTGTTATGCGGGCGTGCTATTTCAGCACGTCGGACGCGACTTCCGGATTCAGCGAATACACGCCGAACATCCGCGCCTCGTCCAGGATATGTCCCTGGATCGCCAGCCGCACCTCGGCGCCGCCGAACTGCCCTTCCAGGGGCAGGTGCGCGATGTCGAGTGCGTACAGCGTGAAGAGATACGTGTGCACGCGCTCGTCGTTCCAGGGCGGGCACGGTCCATCGTAGCCGTAGAACTCGCCGGCCATGTCGGGATCGCTGGCAAACCAGCCGGTATAGTCGTTCAGGCCGTGGCGCAGCTGGTGCTCGGTGCCGTTCTTGATGGTGAACGGCACCAGCGGACCGGGCTTGCCGTGCGGCGTGACCATGTCCGAAAACATGCCCTCGGCCAGCGACTTGAGGCAGACCGGAATGTCGACCAGGGTCCAGTGGAAGAAATCCACCCGCGGCAGCGAGGCCGGCACGGTGCGCCCCTCCTTATTGACGTCGGTGCCCACGGACGGCACGTCCGGGTCGTGACAGATCAGCACCAGCGACTGGGTGCCGGCCGGCACTTCGTCCCAGGCGATATGCGGATTGCGGTTGCTCGACAGCTTGACGTGCGACGTCGGGTCGATGACCGCGAATGCGCACTCGGGCGGGATCTCCCCGCCATCGCTAAATGACTCGCTCCAGATTCTCATACGTCCTCCCAGACCCCTGATGCTATTGACCATGTCCGGCGCCGCTTGTTTCAGCGCGAAGTCCCGACCGGATCAACCTGCAGCCAGAACGTCACCGGGCCGTCGTTTGTCAAAGACACCTTCATGTCGGCTCCAAAACGGCCGGTTTCGACGATGCCATGACGGGCCCGCGCCTGGCGCACGACATGTTCGAACAGGCGCCGGCCGTCTTCCGGCGCGGCGGCCGGAGAAAACGACGGGCGCGTGCCGGACTTGGTGTCGGCCGCCAGGGTGAACTGCGGCACCAGCAGCAGGCCGCCGCTGGTGTCGGTCACGCTGCGGTTCATCTTGCCGGCCTCGTCGGAAAAGACCCGGTAGCCCAGCAGCTTGGCCAGCAAGGCATCGGCCTCGCGCTCGGTATCGCCTTTCTCGGCGCACACCAGCACCATCAGCCCGGGGCCGATGGCGCCGACGGTTTCCCCGTCAACACGTACCGCCGCCTCGCTGACCCGTTGCAACAGCCCGATCATGCCGCCAGAGTGACGCGGGCGAACTTGCGCTTGCCCACCTGCACCACCACGCTGCCGGCGCCCAGCTGCAGGCCCTTGTCGCTCACCACGCCGCCGTCGACGCGCACGCCGCCCTGGTCGATCATGCGCATCGCTTCCGAGGTCGAGGCGCACAGGCCGGCCTGCTTCAGCACCTGCGGCAGGCCCATCGGCGCGCCGGACAGCGCGACTTCCGGCACCTCGTCCGGGATCCCGCCTTTGGAACGGTTGACGAAGTCGGCCAGCGCGTCCTCGGCCGCCTGGGCCGAGTGGAAGCGCGTCACGATTTCCTTGCCCAGCGCCACTTTCGCGTCGCGCGGATTGGCGCCGCCGGCGATCCCGGCCTTCAGGCGGGCGATGTCCTCGATCGAGCGGAAGGACAGCAGGTCGTAGTACTTCCACATCATCTCGTCCGAGATGCTCATCAGCTTGCCGAACATGGTGTTGCCCGGCTCGGTGATGCCGATGTAGTTGTTCTTGGACTTGGACATCTTCTCGACCCCGTCCAGGCCTTCCAGCAGCGGCATGGTCAGGATGCACTGCGGCTCCTGGCCGTAATCTTTTTGTAACTCGCGGCCAACAAGAAGGTTGAACTTTTGGTCGGTGCCCCCAAGTTCAAGATCTGCGTGCAAAGCGACCGAATCATAGCCCTGCATCAAAGGGTAAAGGAACTCATGCACCGCAATCGGAGTCCCACTCTTGTAGCGCTTGGTGAAATCGTCGCGTTCCATCATGCGTGCCACGGTGTAACGCGAGGCCAGCTGGATCATTCCGCGGGCGCCCAGCGGATCGCACCATTCGGAGTTGTAGCGGATTTCCGTCCGTGAGGCGTCCAGCACCAGCGATGCCTGGCGGAAATAAGTCATGGCGTTGGCCTCGACCTGCTCGCGGGTCAGGGGCGGACGGGTGGCGTTGCGGCCCGACGGGTCGCCAATCATCGACGTGAAGTCGCCGATCAGGAAAATCACCTGGTGGCCGAGGTCTTGCAACTGGCGCAGCTTGTTCAGCACCACGGTGTGGCCCAGGTGCAGGTCCGGCGCGGTGGGG
Source organism: uncultured Massilia sp. (assembly GCA_946886065.1). Next base: position 7,946 of record CAMPHU010000173.1, read on the forward strand.
TCGAGGCCGAGCTTGATGCGCAGCGGTTTGCCGCTCTGCTCGGAGCGCGCCAGCTTCTGGGCGAATTCGCTCTCGATCAGCAATTCGTCGACGCCGCGCCTGGCGATGGCGAGCGACTCGAGCACCTTGTCGGTCAGTGGCAGGGGTGTGGAAGGGGTCACCGGGTTGCCGTGTCCGGCCGATGCGTTGGAAGTCATAAATTCTTGTAGGAAAGAGGCTAAAACGGTTGTAGGACCATAACCTGTGGTATGATGCTCGATCTTGTTTCTGTTGCTTTGAAAAAACTTTTCAAAACGATAAGAAATGTAGGTCCCTGGAAGTTCAGCCGCAAATTTTAACTGATTGCATGAACCCTATACATAAAATCACTGGCAACCGCCTGCTGCAACTGCTCCCGAAGACCCGCAAGTCGCGCATCCTCAGCGCCGGCGCGGCCTTCCTGAGCCTGTGCGCGTTCGGCGCTGTTGGCGTGGCTCCTATCGCACCAGACGCGTCGGATCTGCCCGTCAAGCAAGTCGCCGAGGATCTCGAGCTGCCGAACCTGGCAGACCAGATCGCCGCCCTCCAGCAGGACGAGCAGCAATTCATTCACGAAGAGCGCATTCGCCGCGGCGACTCGCTCGGTTCCCTCTTCAACCGTCTTGGCGTGAACGACGCCGACGCCCAGAAATTCGTCCGCACCGACAAGGTCGCCCGCCGCCTGCTGTCCCTCAAGACCGGCAAGCGCATCCAGGCCGAAACCGATGAGCACGGCCTGCTGCTGTCGCTGCGCGGCACCATCACCGACGGCAAGAACGGCGATGCACGCACGATTACCGTGGCGCGCAAGGGCGAGGAATTCAGCGTTACCGACGTGCCGGCCAAGCTGGAGCGCCGCGTGGAGATGCGTTCGCGCGACATCACCACCTCGCTGTACTCGGCCACCGACTCCAACGTCGACGGCGGCAGCCTGCCGGATTCGATCGTCGGCCAGATCATCGAGATGTTCTCGACCAGCATCGACTTCCGCTCGGACCTCAAGCGCGGCGACCGTTTCAGCGTGGTGTACGAAACCTTCTGGCTCGACGGCGAACTGGTCAAGACCGGGCGCATCCTGGCGGGTGAATTCATCAACCGTGGCGTCGCTCACCAGTCGGTGTGGTACGAAGACCCGGTCACCAAGCAGGGCGGCTACTACACCCTGGACGGCAAGTCCCTGAAAAAGGCCTTCCTGAAGTCGCCGCTCGAGTTCTCGCGTATCTCGTCGGGCTTCTCGATGCGCGTGCACCCGATCTCGGGCAAGTGGAAGGCGCACAAGGGCGTCGACTACGCGGCCGGCACGGGCACCCCGATCCGTGCGGTCGGCGACGGCACCATCGACTTCGCCGGCGTGTCTGGCGGCTACGGCAACATGGTCGTGCTCAAGCACTGGTCGAACTACAGCACCGCCTACGCCCACATGAGCCGCTTCGCTCCCGGCCTGCGCCGCGGCGCCAAGGTCAGCCAGGGCCAGGTGATCGGCTACGTCGGCTCGACCGGCTGGTCGACCGGCGCCCACCTGCACTACGAGTTCCGCGTCGCCGGCCAGGCCAAGGACCCGAACCAGTTCAAGTCGCTGGCCCAGCAACCGCTGAACCAGTCCGAACTGGCCCGCTTCCGCATGGCCGCTGCCGAGATGAACCACCGCTTCTCGCTGCTGTCGCCGAGCGGCGGCACGACGATGGCTGCGCGCTGATCGTTAGATTCTGGATTGAAACGCCCTCCGCTGCTAAATGCACCGGGGGGCGTTTTGTTTGGGGTATGGGCTGAGCTGATAAACTTGGGTCCCCGCCTTCGCGGGGATGACGTTGGTTTAAGGTGCGTGAAGACCGACAGCATTGACTTCGGCGATTAGCCTTTAAGCCTCATCCCCGCGAAGGCGGGGACCCAAGTTAGCCGCACCCCACCCACGCCCGCGTACACCAAGTAATAAGAGAACAATGAGCCAGACCCCCACCCTCT
>CAMPHU010000174.1 GCA_946886065.1 uncultured Massilia sp.
AGCCTGGCGATGTCCTCGGGCGGCGCCGAGGACTGCACGGTGGCGCGGTAGCGGATGTTGGTGGCGGCCAGGCCGACGCCGGGGAAATCCGCGCTGGCCTCGACCTGCACGCCGTCCAGCCGGATGCCGAGCCGGCCCGCTTCGCGGTACAGGTCGTTGCAATAGCAGGTCGCCAGCGCCAGCATCAGGAATTCGCCGCCGTTCACGGCCGAACCGCCTCCGCCCGGCTTGCCGGGAAGCGCGAGCGGCCGGGAAGCGCCGTCGGTGGCCACGGCCACCTGGTGCGCGGCGGGGGAATTGTCGACAAGAGCGGTAATGCGCATACGTCCTCCTCGTGACGGATGGCGATGTTCAGCCGATGATGGTGACGACGACCTTGCGCCGGTGCGGCGCGGTGCGGTGCTCCCACAAATAAATGCCCTGCCAGGTGCCGAGCAACAGGCGCCCGCCGCCGATCGGCACCGTGAGGCTTGTTTCGGTCAGCATGGTGCGCGCATGCGCCGCCATGTCGTCCGGACCCTCGGTATCGTGGCGGTAGGCGCGGTCGCCGTCGGGTGCGAGCCGGCCGATGATGGTTTCGAGGTCGCGCCGCACGTCCGGATCGGCGTTCTCGGTGATCGTCAGCGAGCAGCTGGTGTGCTGGACGAAGACATGCGCAAGGCCGGTCTGCACTCCCGATTGCCTGACGGCGCGGGCGACATCGTCGGTGATGTCGCGCGTGCCGCGTCCCGTGGTGGCGAATGCGAGTTCGGACTGGTGTGCCATGGAACGCTCCTTGAGAAAGGCCTCAGCGCCGGACGGTGTCCATGCGCGGCAGCAGCACCGCCAGGATGCCCAGCAGCGGCAGGTAGGACGCGAAGCGGTAGACCTGCTCGATGCCGGCGCTGTCGGCGATGGCGCCCATCGCCGCCGCGCCGATGCCGCTGATGCCGAACATCAGGCCGAAGAACAGGCCCGCGATCATGCCCACCTTGTTCGGCACCAGCTCCTGCGCGAACACCACGATGGCCGAGAAGGCCGACGACATCACCAGGCCGATGATCACCGACAGCACGCCGGTCCAGAACAGGTTCGCGTAGGGCAAGGCCAGCGCGAAGGGCGCGGCGCCCAGGATCGAGAACCAGATGACGCGCTTGCGGCCGATGCGGTCGCCGATCGGGCCGCCGGCGAAGGTGCCCGCCGCGACCGCCGCGAGGAACATGAACAGGTACATCTGCGCCGCCTCGACCGTCAGGTGGAACTTCTCGATCAGGAAGAAGGTGTAGTAACTCGACAGGCTGGACATGTAGATGTACTTCGAGAACACCAGCATGGCCAGCACCGCCAGCGCCCACAGCACCCGTCCGCGCGACAGGCCGGGGCCGGCATGCACGGCGATCTTGCGCGTCGCGCTGCGCAGGTGGCCCGCATACCAGCGGCTGACGAAGACCAGCACGGCCACGGCCAGCAGCACCAGCAGCATCAGCCAGGCGATCCTGCCCTGCCCGCTCCCGATGATGATCGCGGCGGCCAGCAGCGGGCCGAACGCGGAACCCAGGTTGCCGCCCACCTGGAACAGCGACTGCGCGAAGCCGAAACGCCCGCCGGACGCGAGCCGCGCCACGCGCGAGGCTTCGGGATGGAAGGTCGAGGAACCGACGCCGATCATGCCTGCTGCCAGCAGCAGCATGCCGAAGCTGCCTGCCGTGGCCAGCAGCGCCACCCCGCCCATGGTCACGCACATCCCGAGCGGGAGCAGGAAGGGAATCGGCCGCTTGTCGGTGTACAGGCCGATCCACGGCTGCAGCAGCGAGGCGGTGCACTGGAAGGTCAGCGTGATCAGGCCGATCTGGGTGAAGCTGAGCGCGAACTCGTGCTTGAGCAGCGGATAGATGGCGGGCAGGACGGCCTGCACGCAGTCGTTCAGCAGGTGGACGAAGGCGACGGAGAACAGGATTTGCATCACCGTGGCTGGCGGAGACAGCGCGGCGGACGGTGGGGTAGATGTGGACATGGCGTGGTTCGGAAAGAGATGCCCCGCCAGTGTACAACGTGCGTCGGGAACGCGTACTCAGGCGTCGAATCGCCCTTCGGCGCCGCGCAGAACGATCCACCGGAACAGCCAGAGGCTGCAGGCGGCGTAGAAGGCCGGCACCAGCAACAGCAGGAGCGAGGCCAGGAAAGCCATCACCGCCTTGAAGGGCGACGCCGTCGCATCCATGAGGGTCACGAATCCCCCGATCAGGACATACGCGCCGAGAGCGATGTTGACCGCCAGCAGCGCACGTCGCTTCAATGCCGGCAGTCCGCGCGAGCGTGCGTACAGGTAGGCCGGCACGCCGAGCACGGCGGCGGCGATGTAGGCGAGAAAGGCCAGCATCAGCGCCAGCGCTGCAAGTTCCCTGTACAGCACCGCGGCGGCGAGGCTGGCCGCAAGCCCGGGAGCGCCGGGCGCGACCAGGAAGCCGAGCAGTACGCGTCGCCTGGACATCGGCCTTCCTGCCCTTCCTTAGTCGAACTTGCTGAAGTCCGGCTTGCGCTTCTCGAAGAAGGCGGTGAAGGCCTCTTTCGCTTCCGGCGCCAGCAGCATGGCCGCGAAGCGCTCGTTCTCGGCGGCGATCGCCTCGTTGATCGGCTGGGTGCGCGCACGCTTCATCAGCGCCTTGGTGGTGCGGATCGACGCAGCCGGCAGGGCCACCAGCTTGGCGGCCTGCTGCTCGGCGAAGGCGCGCAGCTCGGCGGCCGGCAGCACGCGCGCCACCAGGCCCATTTCCAGCGCCTCTTGCGCACCGAAGGCTTCGCCCAGCAGCAGCTTCTCGGCCGCGCGCGGGTAGCCGGCCAGTTGCGGCAGGAGCAGCGAGGATGCGAATTCCGGGCACAGGCCCAGCTGCGAGAACGGCATCGAGAACTTGGCATTGTCGGCCGCGTACACCAGGTCGCAGTGCATCAGCAGGGTGGTGCCGATCCCGATCGCGGCGCCGGCGACGGCGGCCACCACCGGCTTGGTCGAGCCGGACAGCGCGCGCATGAACTGGAACACCGGGCGGCTTTCGGCCGGCACGCCGGGGATCGGGGCCGAGTTCTTCATGAAGTCGTCCAGGTCGTTCCCGGCGGTGAAGATTTCCGGCTTGCCGGCGATGAGGATGGCGCGCACGGCGGCGTCGCCTTCCGCTTCGACCAGGGCGTCGGCCATGGCCTGGTACATCGCGCCCGTGATCGCGTTCTTGCGTTCCAGGCGATTGAATTCGATGGTCAGCAGGCCATTGGCCTTGTTGATCAACATGTCCATTCAGGAGTCTCCATTCTTTTCTAAAGCTGGATGAACGCGTGGGCGGGAGACCCGTGCCCAAGGAGGGTCAACGGGTGTCCCGCCCACGCGGAATTACTGGCTACTTAAGCCTTACACGCGCTCGATGATACCAGCCGCGCCCATGCCGGCGCCGACGCACATCGTCACCATGCCGTACTTCAGCTTGTTGCGGCGCAGTGCGTGCACCACGGTCGCGGCGCGGATCGCACCGGTCGCGCCCAGCGGGTGGCCCAGGGCGATCGCGCCGCCCATCGGGTTGACCTTGCTGGTGTCCAGGTTCAGGTCGCGGATCACGGCCAGCGCCTGGGCGGCGAAGGCTTCGTTCAGCTCGATCCAGTCCAGCTGGTCCTGGGTGATGCCGGCTGCCGCCAGCGCTGCCGGAATCGCGACCTTCGGGCCGATGCCCATGATCTCCGGCGGCACGCCGCGCACGGCGAAGGACGAGAACTTGGCCAGCGGGGTCAGGTTGTGCTCCTTCAGGATCTTCTCGCTGACGACGATCAGCGCGCCCGCGCCGTCCGACATCTGCGAGGAGGTCGCGGCGGTCACCGAGCCCTTGGCGGCGAACACGGGTTTCAGCTTGGCCATGCCGTCAAGGCTGGCGTCGGCGCGCGGGCCTTCGTCCAGGTCCACGGTGCGGCGCTTGACCTTGATCTCGCCGGTGGCCAGGTCAGGGGTACGGGTCACGATCTCGACCGGGGTGATCTCGTCCTTGAACAGGCCGGCCTGCTGGGCGGCGATGGCGCGGCGGTGCGATTCCAGGCCGAAGGCGTCCTGGTCTTCGCGCGACACCTTCCACTGCTCGGCCACCTTCTCGGCGGTCAGGCCCATGCCGTAGGCCAGGCCCACGTTCTCGTCCTTGAAGGTCTCCATGTTGATCGACGGGTGGTGGCCCATCATCGGGACCATCGACATCGACTCGACGCCGCCGGCGATCATCACGTCGGCTTCGCCCACGCGGATGCGGTCGGCCGCCATGGCCAGGGCGGTGATGCCCGAGGCGCAGTAGCGGTTGACGGTCACGCCGCCGACGGTGTTCGGCAGGCCTGCCAGCACCACGGCGTTGCGCGCCACGTTGAAGCCCTGCTCCGCTTCCGGGAACGAGCAGCCGACGATGGCGTCGACGATCAGGGCCGGGTCCAGGTTCGGCACGGCGGCCATGGCGCCGCGGATGGCGTGCACCAGCAGGTCGTCCGGACGGGTCTTGTTGAAGAAGCCGCGGGGCGCCTTGCCGATCGGGGTGCGGGTCGCTGCGACGATGTATGCGTCTTGAAGTTGTTTGCTCATGATTGTGTCGTCCTGTTTGGCTGTGGCTTAGTTGCGGACCGCTCAGTTGCGTACTGGTTTACCGGTCTGCATCATGCCCATGATGCGTTCCTGGGTCTTCGGGTTGCCCAGCAGCTCGATGAAGGCCTTGCGCTCCATGTCCAGCAGCCACTGCTCGGACACCACGCTGCCCTGGTCGACGTCGCCGCCGCTCACGATCTCGGCGATCATGTCGCCCAGCTTGAAGTCGTGGGCCGAGATGAAGCCGCCGTCGCGCATGTTGACCAGCTGGCCGCGGATCGTCGCCCAGCCGTAGCGGCCGGTCACGGTGATCGGGCGGCGCGCCGGGGCGCGGTAGCCGGCGTCGAACATCGAGCGCGCGGTGACCTTCGCCACGTGCAGCAGTTCGTAGGGGTTGAAGACGATGACGTCGTCTTCCTTCAGGTAGCCCATGGCCTTCGCTTCCAGGGCCGACTTCGACACCTGCGCGGTGGCCGCGTTGGTGAAGCCGGTCTTCAGGAATTGCAGGATGTCGTTGCCTTTGGCTTCGGTGAAGGCGCGCACTGCCGCTTCCTTCAGGCCGCCGCCGGCCGGGACCAGGCCCACGCCCACTTCGACCAGGCCGATGTAGGACTCGATCGAGGCCACGCGCTTCGATGCGTGCAGCATCATCTCGCAGCCGCCGCCCAGCGCCAGGCCCGCCACGGCGGCGACCACCGGGATGTTCGAGTACTTCATCTGCATGAAGACGTTCTGCAGGTCGCGGACCATCGGGTCCATCGCCTTGGCGCCGCCCATCATGAAGGCCGGCATGGCCGACTGCAGGTCGGCGCCGGCCGAGAAGGCGCCGCCTTCGGCCGCGTCGGTGTTCCAGATCACCAGGCCCTTGTAGCCTTTTTCCGCTTCGGCCATGCCGCGCTGCAGGCCCTTCACCACGCCTTCGCCGATGACGTGCATCTTGGTCTTGAGCGAGATGACCAGCACTTCGTCGTCCGCGTGCCACAGGCGCACCGAGTCGTCCTCGAACACGGTGGTGCCGAAGGTCTTCGGATCGACGGTGGTCGAGCCCAGGACCGGGGCGCGGAACTGCTGGCGCTGGTACACGGGCAGGTCGGACACCGGCACGTAGGCGTTCTTCGAGGCCGAGTAGGAGCCCCCGGCGGTGTGCACGCCCTTCTCGGCCACCTGGCCTTCGAACACCCATGCCGGCAGGGGTGCGTCGGTCAGTGCCTTGCCTGCCTCGATGTCTTCCTTGACCCATTGTGCGATCTGGGTCCAGCCGGCCGACTGCCAGGTCTCGAACGGACCGACGCTCCAGCCGAAGCCCCAGCGCATGGCGAAGTCGACGTCGCGCGCGTTGTCGGCGATTGCATCGAGGTGGATGGCGATGTAGTGGAAGGCGTCGCGGAAGATCGCCCACAGGAACTGCGCCTGCGGGTTGGTCGATTCGCGCATGGCCTTGAATTTCTTGACCGGGTCCTTTTCCTTCAGGATGCGGCCGACGATGTCGGCGGCCTTGGCGCCGCCGGCGACGTACTCACCGGTGGCGAAGTCCAGGCGCTGGATCTCCTTGCCGACCTTCTTGTAGAAGCCGCCGCCGCTCTTCTGGCCCAGGGCGCCCTTCTCGATCAGCCTGGCCAGCACGTCCGGGGTCTTGTACACGCTGAAGAAGGGATCGTCCTGCAGGTTGTCCTGCATGGTCTTGATCACGTGGCCCATGGTGTCCAGGCCCACGACGTCGGCGGTGCGGAAGGTGCCCGACTTGGCGCGGCCCAGTTTTGCGCCGGTCAGGTCGTCGACCACGTCCACCGACAGGCCGAACTTCTCGGCTTCGTGGATGGTGGCCAGCATGCCGAAGATGCCGACGCGGTTGGCGATGAAGTTCGGGGTGTCTTTCGCGCGCACCACGCCCTTGCCCAGGGTCGAGGTCAGGAAGGTCTCGAGCTGGTCGAGGATTTCCGGCTTGGTGGCGGCGGTCGGGATCAGCTCGACCAGGTGCATGTAGCGCGGCGGGTTGAAGAAGTGCACGCCGCAGAAGCGCGCCTTCAGCTCGTCGTCGAAGCCTTCGGCCAGCTTGTTGATCGACAGGCCCGAGGTGTTCGAGGCGAAGATGGCGTTGGCGGCGATGTGCGGAGCGACCTTCTTGTACAGGTCGTGCTTCCAGTCCATGCGCTCGGCGATGGCTTCGATGATCAGGTCGCAGCCCGCCAGCACGTCGAGGTTGTCCTCGTAGTTGGCGACTTCGATCAGGGCCGCGTCATCCTTGTTGCCCAGCGGGGCCGGCGACAGCTTCTTCAGGTTCTCGATGGCGCGCAGGACGATGCCGTTCTTCGGGCCTTCCTTTGCAGGCAGGTCGAACAGCACGACCGGGACCTTGGCGTTCACGCAGTGCGCAGCAATCTGCGCGCCCATCACGCCGGCGCCCAGCACGGCGACTTTCTTGACGATGAAATTGGACATTCTTGAATCCTTTGATGTACCCGCAGCCCTTGTTCCGTCATCCCCGCGCAAGCGGGGACCCAAGTTCAGCGCTGTGGTAGCGCATGCAGACTTGGTTCCCGCCTTCGCGGAGATGACGTGCTACGGCCGCGGGTCGGTTAAGTTGCTACGTGACGGGTTTAGAACAGGTCTGCGTCCATGGCCAGCAGGTTCGCCGAACCCGAACGCGCCTGGCGGATCAGCATCGCGGTTTCCGGGTACAGGCGCGCGAAGTAGAAGCGTGCGGTGTGCAGCTTGGCTTCGTAGAACTTGTCGCCCGAATCCTTCTTGGCCAGCGCGATCTTCGCCATTTGCGCGAAGAAGTAGCTGAACACCAGGTGGCCCACGACGCGCAGGTAAGGCACGGCGGCGGCGCCCACTTCGTCCGGGTTCTGGAAGGCCTTCATGCCGATTTCCATGGTCAGCTTGGTGGTCTTCTCGCCCAGTTCGCCCAGCGGGGTGATGAACTCGGACAGCGATTCGTCCAGGCCGTTCTCTTCCACGAAGGCCTTGATCTTCTCGCCGAACTTGCGCAGCTTGGCGCCGTTGTCCATCAGGATCTTACGGCCCAGCAGGTCCAGCGACTGCACGGTGTTGGTGCCTTCGTAGATCATGTTGATGCGCGCGTCGCGCACGTACTGCTCCATGCCCCACTCGCTGATGTAGCCGTGGCCGCCGTACACCTGCATCGCTTCCGAGGTGGCGATCCAGCCGTTGTCGGTGATGAAGGCCTTGATGACCGGGGTCAGCAGCGCGACTTCGTCGGCCGCTTCCTTGCGCACTTCCTCGTCCGGGTGGTTCAGTTCGCGGTCGATCTGCAGCGCCATGTAGGACGAGAAGGCGCGCGCGCCTTCGGCGTAGGCCTTGGCGGTCAGCAGCATGCGGCGCACGTCCGGGTGGACGATGATCGGGTCGGCCGGTTTGTCCAGTGCCTTCGGGCCCGACAGGCTGCGCATCTGGATGCGGTCCTTGGCGTAGGCCAGGGCGTTCTGGTAAGCGACTTCGGTCAGGCCCAGCGACTGCATGCCGACGCCCAGGCGGGCGGCGTTCATGAACACGAACATCGCCTGCAGGCCCTTGTGCGGCTGGCCGATCAGGGTGCCGACCGCGCCGTCCAGGTTCATCTGGCAGGTCGAGTTGCCGTGGATGCCCATCTTCTCTTCGATCGCGCCGCAGAAGATGCCGTTGCGCGCGCCCAGCGAGCCGTCCGCGTTCGGCAGGAACTTCGGCACCAGGAACAGCGAGATGCCCTTCGAGCCTTCCGGTGCGTCCGGCAGGCGCGCCAGCACCAGGTGGACGATGTTTTCCGACACGTCGTGCTCGCCGGCCGAGATGAAGATCTTGGAGCCGGTGATCTTGTAGGTGTTGTCGCCCTGCGGCTCGGCCTTGGTGCGCAGCAGGCCCAGGTCGGTGCCGCAGTGCGCTTCGGTCAGGCACATGGTGCCGGTCCACTCGCCCGAAACCAGCTTCGGCAGGTAGAACTTCTTCTGCTCGTCGGTGCCGTGTTCCTTCAGGCACTCGTAGGCGCCGTGCGACAGGCCCGGGTACATGGTCCAGGCCTGGTTGGCCGAGTTCAGCATCTCGTAGAACGAGTTGTTCAGGGTGACCGGCAGGCCCTGGCCGCCGTATTCCGGATCGCAGGCCAGCGCCGCCCAGCCGCCTTCCACGTACTGCTTGTACGCTTCCTTGAAGCCCTTCGGGGTGGTCACGGTCTTGGTGGCCGCGTCGTAGTGGCAGCCTTCGCGGTCGCCGGAGTGGTTCAGCGGGAACAGCACTTCCTGCGTGAATTTCGCGCCTTCTTCCAGCACCTGGTTGATGATGTCGGCATCGATCTCCTGGTAGGCGGGAAGATTCTTGAATTCGTCGGTGACGTTGAGGAATTCGTGCAGAACGAACTGCATATCCCGAATTGGCGCGACGTACTGACCCATGTTTTTCTCCTGACGAAGGTAAAGATGTTTGACGGGCGGCGGATTACGCCGCCTGGATGTCTGATTGTTGGTTGGGATTGCGGTAATTCTCGATCAGGCGCTCGAAGCCGGCCTTGGCGCGTTCGACGGCGCCGGGCGCGCGCAGGAAGCGGGCGTCGTGGTGCAGGGCCAGGATCAGGCCGTACATCTCGTACACCAGCTGCTCGGCGTCGGTGTCGGCGCGCAGGTGGCCGACCTCGATCGCCTGCTTCACGCAGCGCAGCAGCGCGTTCTGCCAGGCCATTACCATCGACACCAGTTCATCGCGGATCGGGCCGGGACGGTCGTCGTACTCGACCGCGCCGCTGATGTAGATGCAGCCCGAGGCGATTTCGACCGACACGCGCTTGATCCAGCGCGAGAACATGGCGACCAGGCGCGGCAGGCCGCGCGGCTCCTTGATGCTCGGGAAGAAGACTTCCTGTTCGAAGCGGTGGTGGTAGAGCTTGACCACTTCGAGCTGCAGGTCTTCGCGCGAGCCGAAGTGCGCGAACACGCCGGACTTGCTCATGCTCATGCGGTCGGCCAGCAGGCCGATGGTCAGGCCTTCGAGGCCGTTGCGGCTTGCGAGTTCCAGCGCCACGTCCAGGATCGCTGCCCGTGTCTGCTCGCCTTTGCGCATGAATTTGGATGAAGTATTGATGGCTGCCCCTGAATCGAAAAAAATCCGAACGCTCGTACTATTATCTATCAGACGAGGAATGTCAAACGGGAACTTAGAGGCGAAATTCTATTGATGCAAAACAAACAGCCGGCACTGTGGGAGGCGCCGTTGAGGCTGGCCTGCCGGCCAGACGGGGTCAGGGGCAGGAGATTGTTATTTTAAGGATAAAGATACCGCGTTTTTTGGGGTTTGGGGTGGCAAATTAGCACGTGTGTGCGGGT
>CAMPHU010000175.1 GCA_946886065.1 uncultured Massilia sp.
CGCACATGGTCTTCATCGCCGCCGGCATGGGCGGCGGCACCGGCACCGGCGCCGCCCCGATCGTCGCCGAAGTCGCGAAGTCGATGGGCGCCCTGACCGTGGCCGTGGTCTCCAAGCCGTTCTCCTACGAAGGCCAGAAGTGCATGGACGTCGCCGAGTCCGGCCTGGAAGAGCTGACCAAGCACGTGGACTCGCTGATCGTGATCCTGAACGAGAAGCTGGAAGACATCTACGAAGACGAATCGATGCTGGACTGGATGAAGCACGCCGACGACGTGCTGAACAACGCGGTGGCCGGCATTGCCGAGATCATCAACGTGCCGGGCCACATCAACGTCGACTTCAACGACGTCAAGACCATCATGAGCGAGCAGGGCAAGGCCATGATGGGCACCGCGACCGCCTCGGGCGTGGACCGCGCGCGCATCGCCGCCGAGCAGGCCGTGGCGTCGCCGCTGCTGGACGGCATCGACCTGTCGGGCGCCAAGGGCGTGCTGGTCAACGTGACCGCAAGCCGCGGCCTGAAGGGTAAGGAAATCAAGGAAGTCATGGCTGCAGTCCGTGCCTTCGCCGCGCCGGACGCCTCGATCGCGCAAGGCATCGCCTACGACGACGCAATGGGCGACGAGCTGCGCGTGACCGTGGTCGCGACCGGCCTGGGCAAGAACAAGAAGATCCAGCTGGTGCAGCCGCAGCCGATGCTCAAGACCGGCACCTACAATGCCCCGACCATGGCGGGCGCGGCCTCGGTGTCCGGCGGCATGGCCATGGGCGCGGCCGACACCGCCGTCGGCGGCCTGAAGCAGCCGGCCGTGTGGCGCCGCGAGCAGGCATCGGAGCAGGTGCAGGCGATGCAGCGCAATGGCGTCGAGACCTACGACATTCCGGCCTTCCTGCGCAAGCAGGCCGACTAAGCACCAGTCGGCCGGACTCCTGAAGGGGCCAGCGCGAGCTGGCCCTTTTTCTTTGGCTTCAAGCGCCAACCTGGGCCGCCCGATGCAAGGACCTCAGGGATCGGCGATAATTGCCGGATTCTCAAAACACCTCAAGGAGCACACATGACCATTCAAATCGGCGATCGCCTGCCGGAAGGCACCCTGTCGGAATTCATCGAGACCGAAACCGCAGGCTGCTCGCTTGGTCCAAACACCTTCCAGGTCCGCGACCTGGTGGCGGGCAAGAAGATCGTGATCTTCGGCCTGCCGGGCGCCTACACCCCGACCTGCTCGGCCCAGCACGTGCCGGGCTACGTCAAGCACGCCGAGGCCCTGAAGGCCAAGGGCGTGGACGAAATCTGGTGCATCTCGGTCAACGACGCCTTCGTGATGGGCGCCTGGGGCCGCGACCAGAAAGCCACCGGCATCGTGCGCATGATGGCCGACGGTAACGCCGCCTACTCCAAGGCCCTGGGCCTGGACGCCGACTTCTCCAAGCACGGCATGGGCACCCGCTCGCAGCGCTACTCGATGCTGGTCGAAGACGGCATCGTCAAGCAGCTGAACGTGGAAACGGCCGGCTTCGAAGTCTCGAGCGCCGAGAAGATGCTCGAACAACTGGGCTGATTCCAGCTCATCCCTGCAAACGGCGCCGCGGCGCCGTTTTTTAGTCATGATCATCAATACCGAAACCCCCGACCAGCCCGAAATCCGGGCCATGCTGGACAAGCTCGACGCCTACCACGCAGAGCTGTACCCGGCCGAATCCAACCACCTGCTGGACGTGGACTCGCTGCTGCGCGAGGACGCGCTGTTCCTGGTCGCGCGCGACGTGGGCGGCGCGGCGGTCGGCTGCGCGGCCCTGGTCAACCGCGGCGGCTACGGCGAGATCAAGCGCATGTACGTGGACGAAGCCACGCGCGGCCGCGGTACCGGCGCCCAGTTGCTGGAACACCTCACCATGTTCGCGCGCATGTCCGGCCTGCAGGCCCTGATGCTGGAAACCGGCATCCACCAGGCGCCGGCGATCCGCCTTTACGAGCGCGCCGGCTTCGTGCGCCGCGAGCCCTTCGGCGACTACCAGGCGGATCCCCTGAGCCTGTTCATGGAAAAGCGCCTTTGAAGCATTCGGGCAAGAACCTGTACAGCATCTACGCGATGCTGCTGGCCGTCTTCATGTTCGCCATGATGGACACGGCCATGAAGCTGCTGTCGGCGCGCTACCCGGCGATGCAGGTGGCGGCCCTCCGCTCGCTCAGCTCGCTGCCGCTGGTGGCGGCCTATGTGGGCTGGCGCGGCGCCTACGGCGGCATCCTCCAGGTGCGCTGGTCGATGCAGGTGCTGCGCGCGCTGCTCGGCATCCTGATGCTGGCCCTGTTCGCCTATGGCCTCAAGAAACTGTCGCTGGCCGAAGCCTATTCGATCTTCTTCATCGCCCCGGCCCTGATCACGGCGCTGTCGGTGCTGTTCCTCAAGGAGCGCGTCGACCTGGCGCGCTGGGTGGCGATCGGCGTCGGCCTGTGCGGCGTGCTGGTGGTGCTGCGCCCCGACGGCGCGGGCTTCCTTACCATCGGCGGCGTGGCCATTCTCGGCTCGGCGGCCTGCTACGCGGTATCGGCGGTGACGGCGCGCATCCTGGCGCGCACCGACCGCAGCGAGCACATGGTGTTCTGGCTGATGCTGATGATGGCCATCGGCGCCAGCGCCATGGCGGCCCCGGACTGGGTCGGCATGCGCACGGCCGACATACCGCTGCTGTGCGGCCTGGCGGTGACGGGCTTCATCGGCCAGCTGGCGATCACCGAAGCCTTCACCAAGGGCGAGGCTTCGAGCGTCGCGCCTTTCGAGTATTCGGCCCTGGCCTGGGGCGTCGGCCTGGACTGGCTGCTGTGGAAAGCGCTGCCCGACGGCTACACCTTGCTGGGTGCGGCGATCATCATCGGCAGCGGTTTGTATCTGATTCGCCACGAAAAACAGCACGTCGAATCCGAGCACCCCTGAGGAGCAGGGCGCCGCCGGCAAGGCTGGAAGAGCCGGGCTATAATCGGCGGATGCTGAAACAACGAACCATCAAAGAACTCGTCCGCACCACCGGCGTCGGCCTGCACTCGGGCCGCAAGGTGGAGCTGACCCTGCGCCCGGCGGCCGCCGACACCGGCATCGTGTTCCGCCGCGTGGACTTCGACCCCATCGTCGAGATCCCCAGCAGCGCCGAGGTCGTGGGCGACACCCGCATGGCCTCGGTCCTGATCAAGGACGACGCCCGCGTCTCCACCGTCGAGCACATCATGTCGGCCTGCGCCGGCCTGGGCATCGACAACCTCTACATCGACGTCACGGCCGAGGAAATCCCGATCATGGACGGCTCGGCCTCGTCCTTCGTCTATCTGCTGCAGCAGTCGGGCGTGGAAGAGCAGGACGCGCCGCGCAAGTTCATCCGCGTGCTGAAGGACGTGGAAGTGCGCCAGGGCAGCGGCGCGAACGAGAAATGGGCGCGCCTGTCGCCCTTCGACGGCTACAAGCTGGACTTCTTCATCGAATTCAACCACCCGGCGGTGGACGGCACCACGCAGCGCGCCGTGGTGGACTTCGGCGACATCACCTATGTGCGCGACGTGGCGCGCGCCCGCACCTTCGGCTTCATGCAGGACGTGGAAAGCCTGCGCGGCATGGGCCTGGCGCGCGGCGGCTCGCTCGAGAACGCGATCGTGATGGACGAGTACCGCATCCTGAATGCGGACGGACTGCGCTACGACGACGAGTTCGTGCGCCACAAGATCCTGGATGCGATCGGCGACCTGTACCTGGTGGGGCATCCGCTGCTGGCCAGCTATACGGCCCACAAGTCGGGGCATGCGCTCAACAACGACCTGCTGCGGGCACTGCTGGCGCAGCCGGATGCGTATGAGATCGTGAGCTTCGACTCGCTGGCGACGGCGCCGGCTTCCTACGTCAGGATGATGTCGAGGGAGTGGGCGCAGAGCTGAAGGCTGCTCTGGCAAACCTGGGTCCCCCTTGGCGGGGACCCAGGTTTACTCAGCACACCCGCTTAACCTCTGCGCTTGGCCGCCAGCGCCCTCAGCGCCGCCACCAGCTCCTTGTTTTGCGTCGTTTCCGGCAAGGACTCCGCCAGCTCCTCGAAAGCCTGCACCGCCGTCGGCGGCAGCTCCAGGTTGCGCATCTGCGGCTTCTCATCCACCGCCCGCGTCATCTGCACCTTCAGCCGGATCGATTCCACCCCCCAGCCGCGCTGCTGAAGCGTCGCCTGCAGCTTGGGCAGCATCTGCTTGAGCCTTGCCGCCAGCGCCGAACTGGGCACGGCCAGCACCAGCACCGTCTCCTGGAAGGAAATCACGTCGCAGCCGTTGAACATGGCCGGCAGCGCCGCATGGCAGTCGGCCTGCAGGCGGGCCATGCGGCTCGCAGCGGGCAGCAGGCTGGCCATGCGGTCGTTGCCGCGAAGAAAATCTGTCGCGACAAACGAGGTTTGGCGGTTCCTGGTACCGAAAATGTGGAACGGACGCTGCTTGGAAGGAGGGGCGGACTGCATGCCCGCAACATACCACAGCGGGGGCGGTTTGCAATGCCAGCCTAATAACGAGTGCTATTTGATAACATTCTTCCGTGCATGACTCTTGTTATCCTGCCCAAGATCCCCAAGTGTGGCCGGATCGCATGATAAAATCAGTAGCTTTTTGCCATAGGCGGTCTTCGATGCTTATCTATCTGATATCATCCCTGGCTCTTTTTTGCGGCGTAATTATTTAGAACACAGCATGTCATTCCTGACCCAGATTTTCGGCAGCCGTAACCAGCGTCTGCTCAAGCAATACCAAAAGACCGTGCGTCAGATCAACGCGCTCGAGCCGCAGATGGAAAAGCTGTCGGACGCCGAACTCCAGGCCAAGACACCTGAATTCAAGGACCGCCTGGCCAAGGGCGAGACCCTGGACGACATCCTGCCGGAAGCCTTTGCCGTCTGCCGCGAAGCGGCCAAGCGCGTGCTCAAGATGCGCCACTTCGACGTGCAGCTGATCGGCGGCATGGTCCAGCACGAAGGCAAGATCTCGGAAATGGGCACCGGCGAGGGCAAGACCCTGACCGCGACCCTGGCCGTCTACCTGAATGCGCTGGCCGGCAAGGGCGTCCACGTCATCACCGTCAACGACTACCTGGCGCAGCGCGATGCCGAACAGATGGGCCGCCTGTACGGATGGCTGGGCCTCTCCACCGGCGTGAACCTGTCCCAGCTCGACCACGACACCAAGCAGAAGGCCTACGCCTCGGACATCACCTACGGCACCAACAACGAGTTCGGCTTCGACTACCTGCGCGACAACATGGTCTACGACGCGCGCGAGCGCGTGCAGCGCAGCCTGAACTACGCCCTGGTCGACGAAGTGGACTCGATCCTGATCGACGAAGCGCGTACCCCGCTGATCATCTCCGGCCAGGCCGAGAACCACACCGACCTGTATCACAGCATCAACGAACTCCCGCCGCAGCTGACCCTGCAGATCGGCGAAGAGACGCCGGACGGCAAGGGCAAGATCGAAGTCCCGGGCGACTACATCAAGGACGAGAAGGCGCACACCGTGCTGCTGACCGAGGCCGGCCACGAGAAGGCCGAGGCCATCCTGACCAAGATGGGCCTGCTGCCGGAAGGCGCCTCGCTGTACGACGCGGCCAACATCACCCTGATCCACCACCTGTACGCGGCGCTGCGCGCCCACGTCCTGTACCACAAGGACCAGCACTACGTGGTGCAGAACAACGAAGTGGTGATCGTCGACGAATTCACCGGCCGCCTGATGACGGGCCGCCGCTGGTCGGACGGCCTGCACCAGGCGGTCGAGGCCAAGGAAGGCGTGCGCATCCAGAACGAGAACCAGACCCTGGCCTCGATCACCTTCCAGAACTACTTCCGCATGTACGCCAAGCTGGCCGGCATGACCGGTACGGCGGACACCGAAGCCTACGAATTCCAGGAGATCTACGGCCTGGAGACCGTGGTGGTCCCGCCGAACCGTCCGTCGCAGCGCAAGGACCGCCAGGACCAGGTCTACAAGACCTCGCAGGAGAAGTACAACGCGATGCTGAACGACATCCGCGACTGCTACGAGCGCGGCCAGCCGGTGCTGGTGGGTACGACCTCGATCGAGAACTCGGAACTGCTGTCCGGCATCCTGAACGGCGCCAAGCTGCCGCACAACGTGCTGAACGCGAAGCAGCACGCGCGCGAAGCGGAAATCATCGCCCAGGCCGGCCGTCCGAAGATGATCACCATCGCCACCAACATGGCGGGCCGCGGCACCGACATCGTCCTGGGCGGCAATGTCGAGAAGCAGATCCAGTTCATCGAATCCGACGACAAGCTGTCGGATGACGACAAGGCCGCGCAGGCCAAGCAGCTGCGCGACGAATGGCAGTCGCTGCACGACCACGTGGTCGGCGCCGGCGGCCTGCACATCATCGGCACCGAGCGCCACGAGTCGCGCCGGGTCGACAACCAGCTGCGCGGCCGTTCGGGCCGCCAGGGCGACCCGGGTTCCTCGCGCTTCTACCTGTGCCTGGACGACCCGCTGCTGCGCATCTTCGCCGGCGACCGCGTGCGCGCGATCATGGACCGCCTGAAGATGCCGGAAGGCGAGCCGATCGAGGCGGGCATCGTGACCCGTTCGATCGAGTCGGCGCAGCGCAAGGTCGAGGCCCGCAACTTCGACATCCGCAAGCAGCTGCTCGAGTACGACGACGTCGCCAACGACCAGCGCAAGGTGATCTACACCCAGCGTAACGAGCTGCTGGAGTCGGTCGACATCTCGGAGATGATCGCCAGCCTGCGCACCGGCGTGTTCACCGACGTGGTGCGCACCTACGTGCCGGCCGAGTCGGTGGAAGAGCAGTGGGACATCAAGGCGCTCGAATCGACCCTGTCGGGCGAGTGGAGCCTGGACGTGCCGCTGTCGCAGATGCTGCAGGACGATCCGAACCTGAACGACGACGACATCCTGGAACGCGTGCTGGCCGCGGCCGACGCGTCCTACGAAGCCAAGGTGGGCATCGTGGGCAAGGAAGCCTTCGGCGGCTTCGAGCGCAACGTCATGCTGCAGAGCGTCGACAGCCACTGGCGCGAGCACCTCGCGGCGCTGGACCACCTGCGCCAGGGCATCCACCTGCGCGGCTATGCGCAGAAGAACCCGAAGCAGGAGTACAAGCGCGAAGCCTTCGAACTGTTCGGCAACATGCTGGACATGATCAAGAACGAAGTGATCCGCACCGTGATGACAGTGCGC
This sequence comes from uncultured Massilia sp., assembly GCA_946886065.1. The sequence continues at coordinate 7,229 of CAMPHU010000175.1, forward strand.
ATCCAGACCCGCGAGGAAGTCGAAGCGGCCGAAGCCGCGATGGCGGCCCAGGCGGCGCAGCTGGAGAACGTCAACTACCAGCACGCCGACTTCAACCCGTCGGCCGACCCGGCCGAACTGCTCAACCCGAACCCGGTGTCGGGCGGCGCGGCGCCGGTGGCGGCGGAAGACCACAGCACCTACATGGGCGTGAAGGTCGGCCGCAACGATCCTTGCCCTTGCGGCAGCGGCAAGAAGTTCAAGCAGTGCCACGGCAAGCTGGCGTAAACGCTGCTCGTTTCATGTAGAAACGGCCGGAGTGATCCGGCCGTTTTTGTTTTTGGTGGTATGCCAGCACACCACCACCGCCTCACCGCGCCCAATAATCCACCACCAGCGACTTCTCCAGGCATCCCCCCAAGGTCCCCACGAAGCGCTGGTGCTCCGGATGCACCAGGTAAGCATCCCGATCCTCCACCGTCGCGAACGACAGCGTGAAGCAATGCGAAAACCCATCGTTCAGCCCCTCCGGACTGACGTTGGTTCCCCATTCGAACCCGGCCACGCCGGGAATGGCCTCTTCGAGGCTTTCGAAGTCGGAAACGATCGCGTCGACCTGGTCGGCGGAAGCGCCGTCCTTGAACGAGAACAGGACGACGTGACGCAAGGAAGTAGAGGCATTCGTGCTCATGGCAGGTCCGATGAAAAGTTCAGATCGTGCATGGTAGCGCCGCCGGCAGTCTCGCCGCGCACGTTCGGAAAGCCGCTATTGCTCCGGAGCCCGGGGCGGCGCGAAGGCGCGCTTCGGCAAGCGGAAGCCGTCCCGGCCGTAGAACTCGTCCTTGAAGAGGACACATCCATTGCACGGCTGCACCTGCTCGAGAGCGGCGATGCGCTGCTCGGCCAGCACGATGAGGCAGAGCTTGAGCGAGTAGGGGCGGGCGCTCCCTCCCTTGAGTCCTTCGCTGTCGAACGCACACTGGGCATCGCGGAAAGCAAGCCAGGCGCGCTGGGCCTTCTGCAGGGGCCGGGGTTCGGCAAGCGCCTTCATCAGCGCCTGGTAGACCAGGTTCAGGCGCGCATCCGACTCCTGCAACTCGCGATGGATGCACTGGCTCATGTCCAGCATGGTGCCGTGATCACACAGGCTTCGCTTTTCCGACGCGATATCGCCCGGCGCCTCGCCGGTCTTGCCGAAAGCGGGTTGCCACAGGCAGAGCAAAAGAAGACAAGGCAAGATCAGTCGTGTATGCATGGCGGACAATAAAAAGGCCGCGGCCCAAGCGGGAACGCGGCAAAGGGGAAACGGGGAGGGGCAAGGAGACCGTCAGTGCCGCAGGGGCGCCGACCGGCCTCCATGCGGGCCCGGGACATCGCGCAGCGATTCCCACGGCGGCAAGTCGTGCTTGCGCCGCTGGCGGGAACAGATGAATGCCATGGTCAAGCCATAGCACAAGCCGGCGCCGGCCGCCCATACGGCAGCGCCGAGCGGGCTGGTGCCGTTGCGGGACCAGACGGCCAGCCGCATGACCGCGCCCCAGATCACGCCAAACCAGGCGCCGAAGGACAGCGTGATGGCGGCAAAGCCCATGAAATGCGGAGGCGGGACCTGCATGCCGAGCTTCCAGAGGAGGAGAAGCAGGGGAGGAGCCGCGCTGTGGCGCGCCAGGCCGTGGCGCGACAGGACGGTCAATGCGCGGTCTTTCTGGGTCTGGAAATCCATGCTGCTCATCGTGGTGGGAACGGACTAACATTACCAGACGGCCAGAGCGGAAAAATACTTGCATTGTCACCAAGGCATTCGAAAGCAAGAAGCAAGACGCTTCCGGGACCGGAATCGCGGAGGATGGCAATCCTCATTCCATCACGAGGCCGCCATGCACCAGCATCCCACATCCGCAGCGCTGCGCATCCTTCCCTTGCCGTCCGACTTCGTCCAGCGCGCACGCGCCGGCACCGACGACCTGGGCCAGCCCGTCGAACGCCATGTCGCCGAAGGCGGCGAACCGCTGCGCGACACGCTGCGGCGCGCAGCGCCGGGCGAAGCGATCCTGCTCGCCAGCTACTGCCCATTCACGCAGGCGGGGCCGTACCGCGAATACGGCCCCGTGTTCCTGGCGGCGGACGCGCAGGCCGCGCCGCCGCCCGCGTCCCTGCCGGTCGAGGGCGATGCGCCCTACCTGGGCGCCAGTTTCGTACTGCGCGCCTACAGCCGCGACGAGCGCATCGTCGATGCCCGCGTGAGCTCGCCCCAGGCGGCCGCGGCCGACCTGGCCGCCTTCTTCGCGCGCGCCGACGTCGCCTTCGTGCTGGCCCGCTTTACCGCCTTCGGTTGCTACGCGCTGCGCGTGGAGCGTTCCGCTCCCGGTGGCGGCGGCATGGCGCGGCGCAGGTAGTCGAGCATGTCGTCGCCGATCCCGCTGCCCATGCGCAGCACGGGTTCGTTCGCGCTGGCGCGGCGGAAGGCATCGATGGCCACGGGATCGGTGCCCACCATGTCCTGGAACATCGCCATCCAGCGCCGCGCCAGCGCCCGCGCTTCCGGTCCTTGTGCCTCCGGATCGGTTTCCATCTGCGCGCGCACCGCGCCGATCAGGCCCGGCCACTCCTGCCCATGCTCCGCCTGGTGGCGTTCCATGCGCTCCAGCACCTCGG
>CAMPHU010000176.1 GCA_946886065.1 uncultured Massilia sp.
CTCCCGGATCGCGCGCTTCGCATCCAGCTCCGCCGCCAGCGCCGCCCCGCCGATCTTGTGGAAGCCCGGCCCTCCGGTCACCCCTTGCGCCGGCATCAGCTCCGCCAGGCTCTCCTGCCCCGCGCAGATCACCACGTTATCCACCTCCAGCAAGCGCTGCTCGCCCCCGACGGTGATATGCAGCCCCGCATCGTCGATGCGGTCGTACTGCACCCCCGCCATCATGGTCACGCCATTGCGCACCAGGGTCGCGCGGTGCACCCAGCCCGAGGTCTTGCCCAGCCCCGCCCCCGGCCGCGTGGTCTTGCGCTGCAGGAGCCAGAGCTGGCGCGGCGGCTGCGGCGGCACCGGCTCGGCCAGGCCCCCCGGCGTGGCCACATGGGGATCCACGCCCCATTCCGCCATCCAGTGCGCCGCCGGCACCGGCAGCGGGACGGCCGGATCGTGCACCAGGAACTCGCCCATGTCGAAACCGATCCCGCCCGCGCCGATGATCGCCACCTTTTGCCCCACCGGCTTCCTGTCGCGCAGCACGTCCAGGTAGCTCAGCACCTTGGGATGGTCGATGCCCTCGATGCGCGGCTTGCGCATGACGATGCCGGTCGCCACCACCACCTCGTCGTAGCCGCCGGCCAGCAGCTGCTCGCGCGTGACGCGCTCGTTCAGGCGCACTTCGACGCCCAGCAGTTCCAGGCGGCGGCCGAAGTAGCGGATGGTCTCGGCGAATTCCTCCTTGCCGGGCACGCGCATGGCGATGTTGAACTGGCCGCCGATGCGGTCCAGCCCGTCGAACAGGGTGACCCGGTGGCCGCGCTCGGCCGCCACCGTGGCCGCCGACAGGCCGGCCGGGCCGGCCCCGACCACGGCGATGCGCTTGGGCCTGGCGGTCTTGCGGACCACCAGCTCGGTCTCGTGGCAGGCGCGCGGGTTGACCAGGCAGCTGGCGCGCTTGTTCTGGAAGGTGTGGTCCAGGCAGGCCTGGTTGCAGGCGATGCAGGTGTTGATTTCGTCGACGCGCCCGCTCGCGGCCTTGTTCACGAACTCCGGATCGGCCAGGAAGGGGCGCGCCATCGACACCAGGTCGGCGCTGCCCGAGGCCAGCAGCCGTTCCGCCTCGCCCGGCATGTTGATGCGGTTCGAGGCCGCCACCGGAATACCGACTTCCTTGCGCAGGCGCGCCGCCACGTCGGCGAAGGCCGCGCGCGGCACCGAGGTGACGATGGTGGGGATGCGCGCCTCGTGCCAGCCGTAGCCGGTGTTGAGCAGGTTGACGCCGGCCGCTTCCAGGGCCTTGGCGGTGGCCACCACTTCGTCCCAGGTGTTGCCGCCTTCGACCAGGTCGAGCACCGAATGGCGGTACATGATGATGAAGTCGGGACCGGCCGCGGCGCGGATGCGGCGCACCACCTCCACGGGCAGGCGCATGCGGTTCTCGATGCTCCCGCCCCAGGCGTCGTTGCGCTTGTTGGTGCGCGCGCACAGGAACTGGTTGAGCAGGTAGCCTTCGCTGCCCATCACTTCGACACCGTCGTAGCCGGCCATCCTGGCCAGCCTGGCGCAGCGCGCGTAGGCGCGGATGGTGTCCTCGATGCCGGCCTCGGTGAGTGGCTTGGGCGTGAAGCGCGAAATCGGCGACTTGATGCCGGACGCGGACACCACGAAGGGCTGGTAGCCGTAGCGGCCCGCGTGCAGGATCTGCAGCACGATCTTGCCGCCTTCCTCGTGCACGGCGCGCGTGAGCTTGCGGTGGTTGGGCACGTCGCCCAGGAAATTGAGGGTGCCGCCGAAGGGCAGCAGCCAGCCCTGGCGGTTGGGCGAGATGCCGCCGGTGACGATCAGGCCGGCGCCGCCGCGCGCGCGTTCGCGGTAGAACGCGGCCAGCTTGCCGTAGTTGTAGAAACGGTCTTCGAGCCCGGTGTGCATCGAGCCCATGATCACGCGGTTCCTGAGGGTCGTGAAACCCAGGTCGAGCGGCGCGAGCAGATTGGGGTAGGCGTTGGTAGTCATCACGGCATTACACCGTGATTTCCTGGAGCCGTGTTTCTAAAATACTTAAGCCAGATGGCTTTCCCTGCTGCGCAGCTCTGCGAAGGACTCGATGTTGCCGATGCTGACCGTGACCGGATGCAGGCTGGCGTTGGGCGACAGCGAGCGCCAGGCGAACTGCCATTCCTTCTCTTGCGCGTGCATGGCGCTCTTCGAGAAGGCGGCGCCCAGGCGCGAGCGGGCGCCGTATTCGACCGGGCCGTCGATGCCGGCCCAGTTGGGCAGCAGGCGCTGCACCGCGCGGTGCAGGCGCTCGCCGAACAGCTCGGTGTTGTGGATCACCAGGCAGCTGTCGGCCGGGGCCAGGACGTCGAACAGGTGCTTGTCCCACACGGTCGAGAAGGACAGGGTCAGGAAGCCGCCCGCGGGCTCCAGGCGGAACTGCCCCGCGCTCAGCGCGGTCTCGAGGTCGGCGCGCAGTGCGTAGCGGTGCAGGGTCGGGGGGCGTTGGTAGTCGTGCATGATTTCTCTCGTGATGCGTCTTTCGATACCGCGTCAGCGCTCCTGCTGCAGCGAGTGCAGGTGCTGCTGGCGCATGAAGCGCGAGGCGATGAAGATCTCGCGCAAAAAATAAATGAAGCTGCTGATCAGGCCCAGCATCGCGAACACGAAGCAGGCGGCGATGTACTGGTCGAGCGGCAGGTTGGTGGTGTCGCCCAGGAACAGCATCGCGATGACCACGCACACCAGCAGGCCGCAGGCGGTGCTGGAGGTGATGGCGTAGTTGATCAGGTGCGAGCGCTGGTACAGGGTTTCGAGTTCGGACGCGTATTCGCCGTTGGGGCTGACCTTGAGCCGGTCCTCGAGGACGCGGGTACGGTCGATGATGCGCGCCAGGCGGTTGGTCAGGACCGTCAGCTTGGTGGCGACGCCGGTCAGGAGGAACACCGGCGCGATCGCCAGCTGGATGACATGGCCGATGTCGCTGATCTGGATATTCATGGGAACACGTTCGAATTGTTGTGGTGTGTCTTGGGTCTTAGTGTAGCAGTCCGCGGCAGGGAGACCCGTTCAATCGAAGCGGCCGTGGCGCTTGAACTGCTCGGTCGCCGCCACCAGGGCGCGCGCGATGCCGGTTTCCAGCGCGCCGTGGCCGCCGTCGGGAATCATGTGCAGCTTCGCGCCCGGCCAGGCGGCGTGCAGGCGGTAGGCCGACAGCGGCGGGCAGATCACGTCGTAGCGGCCCTGCACGATGGTGGCCGGCAGGTGGGCGATGCGCCCGATGTCGCGCACCAGCTGGTCTTCCTCGAGGAAGGCGCCGTTCAGCATGTAGTGCGATTCGAGCCGGCCCACGCCCAGGTCGAGGGTGTCGGAGGCGGCTTCCTCCGGCTGGGGCAGCAGGAACACGCGCCGCCCTTCGAAGCGGCTCCAGGCGCGCGCCGCCGGCCAGTAGACCTCCGGGTCGTGGCACAGCAGGCGGCTGGCGTAGGCCTTGAGCAGGTGGCCGCGCTCGGCTTGCGGAATCGGGGCCACGAATTCGTCGTACAGCTCCGGGTAGAACCAGCGCACGCCGTTGATGAACCATTCCACCTCGTCCTTCGTGCACAGGAAGATCCCGCGCAGCACGAAGCCCAGGCAGCGCTCGGGATGCGCCTGGCCGTAGGCCAGCGCCAGGGTCGAGCCCCAGGAGCCGCCGAACACCAGCCAGCGCTCGATCCCGAACAGGGTGCGCAGGCGCTCGATGTCCTCGATCAGCAGCTGGGTGGTGTTGTTGCGCCATTCGCCCAGCGGGGTCGACTTGCCGGCGCCGCGCTGGTCGAACAGGATCACGCGGTAGGTGCGCGGGTCGAAGAAACGGCGGTGCTGGGGCGACAGGCCCGCGCCCGGGCCGCCGTGCAGGAACACGACCGGGATGCCGTCCGGATTGCCGACTTCTTCCCAGTAGAGCGTGTGCAGCTCGTCGACGGCGAGCATGCCTTGGCGGATGGGCTGGATCGGCGGGAACAGCGACGGCGGCGTGACGGGCATGGCGGCTCTTTGCAGGGGTGGGAAGCCGATTGTAGCTTACGGCGCCCCGTCAGAAAAAGGTGTTCAGGGCGTAACGCACCGTATAGGCCTCGTCCACCGCCAGCAGCAGCTGCCACTTGTCGAAGGTGGTGCAGGGATGCGAGATGCCGCAGCCGACCAGGTCGCCCACGGCCAGGCTGTCGCACAGCGCGTCGCCTTCCGGCAGCCGCAGGTAGGCGTGCTGGTCGTTGAGCTTGAAGATCGTGCAGCCCGGCGGCAGCGCGCTGGGGCTTGCCGCGCCGCTGTCGGGCCGGTGGCTGTAGAGCGGCACCGGCAGGTCGGCGTCGTAGGAGGCATCGCGCTTGCCCATGGTGAGGATCGCCAGGGTCGGCTCGGGACGCGATTGCACCATGCTCCACACTTCCAGGGCCGGCTGCAGGCCTTCTTCCTTCCCCCCTTCGCGCTCCTCGATCTCGGCGCTGTGGCGCAGGTAGGTGCCGTGGTCCGAGGTCAGGTAACAGCCGCTGCGCAGCACGGCGCGCACCGGGCGCGACAGGCCACTGACGCCCGCGAACCCGCGCGCCACCAGGTCGAAATAGGCCGAGCCCCCGGCCGAGAGCAGGATCTCGGGCGTGCCGAACAGCTGCTCCTCGTCGGCGGTGCGCACCAGGGCCGTGAGCTGGGCCAGGAAATCGTTCACCGCGCGCACGTCGGCGGCGCGGTCATTGGTGACCAGCAGGCCTTCGTAGCCTTCGAAGCCGGCCAGGACCAGGCCTTGCGCGCCGGCGACCTGGCGTGCGACCGCCAGCGCAGCCTCCGGCGTGCGGCAGCCGGCGCGCTTGCCGGCCAGGCCCAGCTCGACCAGCACCGGGAGCGGACGCGCCAGTCCCGTTTCCTGCACCGCGCGCGCCAGGCGCTCCGCGCCGGCCGGGGAATCGGCCAGCACCACGCATTCAAAGTCGGGATCGCCGTGCAGCAGCTCGAGCACGGCCGCGATGTCGGCGCGCCCCACCAGCTGGTTGGCCAGCAGCACGCGGCGCACGCCGAAACGGTGCGCTACTTGCACCTGGGCCGCGGTGGCCAGGGTGATGCCCCAGGCGCCATTGGCGAGCTGGGCGCCGAAGAGCTGCGGGCTCATCGTGGTCTTGCCGTGCGGCGCCAGGGTGACGCCGTGGCGCTCGCAGAAGCGGCGCATCCAGTCGAGGTTGTGGCGCAGCGCGGCATCCTTCAGCACGGCCACGGGGAAGCTGGTATCGCCGCGCAGCACGTTCCAACCCTGCACGCCGATCGCGCCCTGGCGCAAGGGTTCGCGCAGGGGCAGGCCCTTGGTGCCGGGGAGCAGCACTTGTTCGTCGAGGCTGGACAGCGCCAGCGCGCCATGCGGCAAGGTAGACATCGGATTCCTCTTCATGCCAGGGTGGAGACCATGCCATTGTAAATGGCGGCGGCATCATGCGGCATCAAGGATGCGGGGTCTTGCACCTGTGGAGGCCTGGCCGGGAACGGCGGAGCAAAAAAAAGCCCGGCCATTGCTGGACCGGGCCGAGAGCGCAAGCGCAGATCGGTGTGATCAAGCCATGCGGATCAATACATGTGCTGGCCGCCGTTGATCGCGATGTTGGCGCCGGTGACGAAGGCCGCTTCGTCCGAGGACAGGTAGGCGACCAGGCCGGCCACCTCTTCCGGCTTGCCCAGGCGTCCCATCGGGATCTGAGGGATGATCTTGGTCTCCAGGACTTCGCTCGGGATGTCCATCACCATCTTGGTGCCGATGTAGCCCGGCGAGATGGTGTTGACGGTCACGCCCTTGCGCGCCACTTCCAGCGCCAGCGCCTTGGTGAAGCCGTGCATGCCGGCCTTGGCCGCCGAATAGTTGGTCTGGCCGAAGGCGCCCTTCTGGCCGTTCACCGACGAGATGTTGATGATGCGGCCCCAGCCGCGCTCGACCATGCTGTCGCAGACCGGCTTGGTCATGTTGAAGACCGAGTCCAGGTTGGTCTTCATGACCGCGTCCCAATTCACCTTGTCCATCTTCTTGAAGGTCATGTCGCGGGTGATGCCGGCATTATTGACCAGCACGTCGACCGGGCCGATGTCCTGCACCACCTGGCGCACGCAATCCTGGGCCGAGTCGTAGTCCGACACGTCGCAGGCGTAGGCCTTGAAGTCGTAGCCCTGCTCGCGCATGCTGCTGAGCCAGCCGTCGACCTTCTTGTTACCCGGCGAAAAAGTAGTGACGACCGTGTATCCCAGCGCGGCCAGTTTGATGCACACCGCTTCGCCCAGGCCGCCCATGCCGCCCGTTACTAATGCTACTCTAGCCATTGTTCTCTCCAGTGTTGGTATTCGTCACTTCCCTAACATCCCTGTTATATGGATCGCCTGTCAGTCGCGTTCGACTGCCAGCGCCACGCCCATGCCGCCGCCGATGCACAGGCTGGCCAAGCCGCGCTTGGCATCGCGCCGGACCATTTCGTGCAGCAGGGTGACCAGGACGCGGCAGCCGGACGCACCGATCGGGTGGCCCAGCGCGATCGCGCCGCCGTTGACATTGATCTTCGAGGTATCCCAGCCCATTTCCTTGTTGACGGCAATGGCCTGGGCGGCGAACGCCTCGTTAATTTCCATCAAATCCACATCCTCGTGGCGCCAGCCGGCCTTCTCGAGGCACAGGCGCGAAGCCGTGACCGGTCCCATGCCCATGACGGTCGGGTCGATGCCGGTCGAGGCATATGCCTTGATGCGCGCCAGCGGGGTCAGGCCCAGTTCGCGTGCCTTCGAGGCGCTCATCATGATCACGGCGGCCGCGCCGTCGTTCAGGCCGGACGCGTTGCCGGCGGTGACGCTGCCTTCCTTGTTGAAGGCCGGACGCAGGCTGGCCAGCGCTTCCAGGGTGGTGCCGTGCTTCGGGTATTCGTCGCTGTCGAACACGATCGCGCCCTTCTTGGACGGGATCTCGATCGGGATGATCTCGTCCTTGAAGCGGCCTTCCTTCTGGGCGGCCTCGGCCTTGAGCTGCGACTGCAGCGCGAATTCGTCCTGCTCGGCGCGCGAGACCTCGTGCTTGCGCGCGACGTTCTCGGCCGTGACGCCCATGTGGTACTGGTTGTAGGCATCCCACAGGCCGTCCACGATCATGGTGTCGGTCATCTTGATGTCGCCCATGCGGAAACCGTCGCGCGAGCCGTTGAGCACGTGCGGGGCGGCGCTCATGTTTTCCTGGCCGCCTGCGATGACGATCGAGGCGTCGCCGCAGCGGATCGCCTGGGTGGCCAGATGGGTGGCCTTGAGGCCGCTGCCGCAGACCTGGTTGATGGTGCTGGCAGGTACCGTGTTGGGCAAGCCGGCCTTGATGGTGGCCTGGCGGGCCGGGTTCTGGCCCACCCCGGCGGTGAGCACCTGGCCCATGATGACCTCGCTGATGGTCGCGGGATCGATGCCCGTCTTGCCCAGGAGGTGGCGGATCACGTGCGCGCCGAGTTCGGCGGCGGGGATCTTGGCAAGCGTGCCGCCGAACTTGCCGACGGCGGTGCGGCCAGCGGCCACGATGACTACGTCTTCCATATCGATCTCCGTTCTGCCGGCCCGTTCAGGCCGGATTTGTCGAGACGGCGGCAGAATGCCGCCGGCATCCCTTGATTGGCGCCGGGGTTGCGAAACCCAAGCATATTACGTACGGTGCTGTGCCCTAGTTTGAGCAAAATCAATCTTATCAGCTTATTCACAGAATACAACCGCTGGAGAACCACCTTTCGACCTATGGCGCGACTTAATTTTTCGGGTTTGGCAAAGCATCAATTTCCACTAAGAATCATTTATCCGCGACGACCTTTTCTGTAAATTTCACAGTAGAATGCACGAGCGCAACGCCAACCACTCCCGTTTTATGCCGAAAACCACGCTGCCCATCGAAATCAAGATCTCCACGGTCGTCGCCATCTCGACGATCCTGCACTCGGCCGATCCGGTGGCCATCGATGCGGCCCTGACCCAGATGACCGGCGGCGTGTCCGACTTCTTCGAGGACGAGTTCGCGGTGATCGACGTGGCGGCGATCGCGCACGAGACGCCGGCCATCGACTGGCCGGCCCTGGTGGCCCTGCTCAAGAAATACCGGCTCAACGCCGTGGCGGTGCGCGGCGCGAGCCCGGCGATGGCCGAGGCGATCCGTGCCCACGGCCTGGCCCTGGACGACGGCTCGAGCGGCGCGCGCGCGCCGGAGAGCGCCGGGCCTGCCCCGGCTCCTGTATCGGTACCGGTAACGGCGCCGGCAGCCGAACCCGCGCCTGCTCCTGCGGCCGTCCCGGCGCCCGCGCCGACGGCCATGATCATCGACACCCCGGTGCGGGCCGGCCAGCGCATCTATGCGCGCGGCAGCGACCTGATCATCACGGCGGTGGTCAACAACGGCGCGGAAATCATCGCCGACGGCAGCATCCACGTGTATGCGCCGCTCAACGGCCGTGCGCTGGCGGGCGCGTCGGGCGACGCCGGAGCGCGCATCTTCGCCCTGACGATGCAGCCCGAGCTGGTGTCGATCGCGGGGGTCTACCGCACCTTCGACGAAGGATTCCCGAACAACCAGGCGCGCCAGCCGGCCCAGGTCCGGCTGGTCGGCGACCGGATCGACATCCAGTCGCTGGGCCCGGCATCGCCGCGCGCCTGAATCCCGAACTCACAGATATTGAAAAGGACTTTTTTGTGGCAAGAATTATTGTTGTGACGTCCGGTAAGGGCGGTGTCGGCAAGACGACCTCGAGCGCGAGCTTCTCGACCGGGCTGGCCATGCGCGGCTACAAGACCGCGGTCATCGACTTCGACGTCGGCCTGCGTAACCTCGACCTGATCATGGGTTGCGAACGCCGCGTGGTGTACGACCTGATCAACGTGATCAATGGCGAGGCGACCCTGAACCAGGCGCTGATCAAGGACAAGCACTGCGACAACCTGTTCATCCTGCCGGCCTCGCAAACCCGCGACAAGGACGCGTTGAGCGAAGAAGGCGTCGAGACCGTGCTGAACGAGATGGTCAAGATGGGCTTCGACTTCATCATCTGCGATTCCCCGGCCGGCATCGAGCACGGCGCCCTGATGGCCCTGACCTTCGCCGACGAGGCGATCGTCGTGACCAACCCGGAAGTGTCTTCGGTGCGCGACTCGGACCGCATCCTGGGCATCCTGCAGGCCAAGTCGCGCCGCGCCCAGAGCGGTTCGGAGCCGGTCAAGGAACACCTCCTGATCACCCGCTACTCGCCGAAGCGCGTCGAAGCCGACGAAATGCTGTCCTATCAGGACGTGCAGGAAATCCTGCGCATCCCGCTGATCGGCATCATTCCGGAATCGGAATCGGTGCTGCACGCCTCGAACCAGGGTAACCCGGCGATCCATTTCAAGGGCACCGACGTGGCCGATGCCTACGAAGACGTCGTTTCCCGTTTCCTGGGCGAGGAACGTCCGCTGCGCTTCACGAACTACGAGAAGCCGGGCCTGTTCCAGCGCATTTTCGGAGCCAAGTGATATGCCGCTGCTTAATTTCCTCTTCCCGGAAAAAAAGAAGAGCGCGACAGCCGCCAAGGAACGCCTGCAGATCATCATCGCACGCGAACGCAGCAGCCGCACCGGTCCGGATTTCCTGCCGGCCCTGCACCGTGAGCTGATCGAGGTGATTTCGAAGTACACCAAGGTCAACCCGGACGACATCAAGATCTCGCTCGACCGCCAGGGGAACCTGGAAGTGCTCGATGTGAACGTTGTGCTGCCGGACGCCTGATTTTT
>CAMPHU010000177.1 GCA_946886065.1 uncultured Massilia sp.
CCCCGCCGTTACCGCCCCGCCAGCGCCCCGCCCCGCCCGAACCCTGGCGGATCTCGTAGCTTTCCAGGCGCACCGGGAAACGGAATTCCAGGATCTCCGGATCGGTCAGGCGCGAATTGGTCATGTTGGTCTGCACCACATCCGTCCCGTCGAAGCCCTCGCCCGCCCCCGAGCCGCCCGAGATGGTCTCGTAGTACTGGTAGCGCGCGTTCCCGAAGGTGAAGTTGTTCATGGTGCCCTGCGCCGCCGCCATCACGCCCAGCGCGCCGTAGAGCGCATTGGTGATGCAGGTCGAGGTCTCCACATTGCCCGACACGACCGACGCCGGATAATGCGGATTGAGCATCGAGCCCGGCGGAATGAGGACCTGCAAGGGCTTGAGGCAGCCGGCGTTCAGCGGAATCTCGTCGTCCACCAGGGTGCGGAACACGTACAGCACCGCCGCCATGCAGACCGCCGAGGGCGCGTTGAAGTTGTTCGGCAGCTGGCCCGAGGTGCCGGTGAAATCGATTTCCGCGCTGCGCGCGCCCTGGTCGACGCGGATCGCCACCTCGATGCGGGCGCCGTTGTCCAGCTCATTGACGAAATGCCCGTCCCTGAGCGCGGAGATCACGCGCCGCACCGCTTCCTCGGCGTTGTCCTGCACGTGCCCCATGTAGGCGCGCACCACGTCCAGGCCGAAGTGCGCCACCATCTTGCGCAGCTCTTCCACGCCCTTCTGGTTGGCCGCCACCTGGGCCCGCAGGTCGGCCATGTTCTGGTCCGGATTGCGTGCCGGGTAGCGCGCCCCGAGCAGGAGCGCGCGGGCTTCCTCTTCGCGCAGCACGCCGTCGCTGCCGTCGACCAGCTTGAAGTTGTTGATCAGGACACCCTCCTGCTCGATGTGGGTCGAATCCGGCGGCATCGAACCCGGCGTGGTCCCGCCGATATCCGCGTGATGGCCGCGCGAGCCGACGTAGAACAGGATCTCCCGCCCCGCCTCGTCGAAGACCGGGGAAATCACCGTCACGTCCGGCAGATGGGTGCCGCCGTTGTACGGGTCGTTCAGCACGTAGACGTCGCCCGCCTTCATCCGTCCCGCGTTCTCGCGCATGACGGTCTTGATGCTCTCGCCCATCGAACCCAGGTGGACCGGCATGTGCGGCGCATTCGCCACCAGGTTGCCGTCGTGGTCGAAGATGGCGCAGCTGAAGTCGAGGCGTTCCTTGATGTTCACCGAATAGGCGGTGTTCTGCAGGCGCAGGCCCATCTGTTCGGCGATCGACATGAACAGGTTGTTGAAGATCTCCAGCATCACCGGATCGGCCGTGGTGCCGATCGCGCGGCGTTCGGGCAGCGCTTCCACGCGGGTGAGCACCAGGTGGTTGTAGGGTGTCACGCGCGCCTCCCAGCCCGGCTCGACGATGGTGGTGGCGTTGTCCTCGGCGATGATGGCCGGGCCGCGCACGGTGTGGCCGGGCGCCAGCGAGCGGCGGGTGTAGACGCCGGTATCGCGCCAGCGGCCGCCGCTGAACATGGCGGCCGTTTCCGCCGGCTGCGGCGCCCGCGCCTGATCCGGCGCCGCCACCGCCTGCTCCGGCGGCGCGTCCGAACGGCCGATGGCCTCCACCGACACGGCCTCCACCACCAGCGCGCGGGACGGCATCAGGAAGGAATAGCGGCGCTTGTAGGCCTGTTCGAACTGCGCCTGCATCGCCGCCAGGTCGCCGTGCAGGACCACCAGCGCCGAATCGGTGCCTTCATAGCGCAGGTGCACGCGCTCGACCAGCACGACACGCTCCGGCGCGACGCCCTGGGCCAGCAGCTGGCCGCGCGCCTGCCCGCCCAGTGCGGCCAGCCGCGAGGCGAGCCCCGGCAGCGCCTGTCCGCCCAGGCGCTCCTCGACGGCCTGCTCGCGCATCGCGGTCTGGTCGGCCAGGCCCATGCCGTAGGCCGACAGCACGCCGGCCAGCGAGTGGATGAAGACGGTCTTCATGCCCAGCGCATCGGCCACCAGGCAGGCATGCTGGCCGCCGGCGCCGCCGAAACTGGTCAGGGCATATTCGGTGACGTCGTGGCCGCGCTGCACCGAGATCTGCTTGATGGCGTTGGCCATGTTGCCGACTGCGATCTGGATGAAGCCTTCGGCCACGCTTTCCGGGCTCGGGCGCTCGCCAGTGGCCAGGGCGATCTCCCCGGCCATTGCGGTGAAGCGCGCCTTGACGGCGTCCGCGTCGAGAGGCTCGTCGCCGGCCGGCCCGAACAGGTGCGGGAAGTAGCGCGGCTGTATCTTGCCGAGCATGACGTTGCAGTCGGTGACCGCCAGCGGCCCGCCGCGCCGGTAGCTGGCCGGACCCGGATTGGCGCCCGCGCTGTCCGGCCCCACGCGGTAGCGGCTGCCGTCGAAATGCAGGATCGAGCCGCCGCCCGCCGCCACCGTGTGGATGCTCATCATCGGCGCGCGCATGCGCACGCCCGCGACCTGGGTCTCGAACACGCGCTCGAACTCGCCCGAGAAGTGGGACACGTCGGTCGAGGTCCCGCCCATGTCGAAGCCGATGATGCGCTCGAAACCCGCCAGCTGGCTGGCGCGCACCATGCCGACGATGCCGCCCGCCGGGCCGGACAGGATGCTGTCCTTGCCCTGGAAGGTGCGGGCGTCGGTCAGGCCGCCGTTGGACTGCATGAACTGCAGGTTCACGCCGGGCAGCTCGGCGGCCACCTGGTCGACGTAGCGGCGCAGGATCGGCGACAGGTAGGCGTCCACCACCGTGGTGTCGCCGCGCGCGACCAGCTTCATCATCGGGCTGACTTCGTGCGAGACCGAGACCTGGGTGTACCCGATTTCGCGCGCCATGCGCGCGACCAGCGCTTCGTGCCGCGTGTGGCGGTAGCCGTGCATGAAGACGATGGCGATCGAGCGCAAGCCCTTGGCGTAGGCTTGCTGGAGCGCCGCACGCGACGCCGTTTCGTCCAGCGCCTGGACCACCTCGCCATGGGCGCCGATACGCTCGTCGACTTCGATCACCTCCGCGTACAGCAGCTCCGGCAGCACGATGTGGCGGTCGAACAGGCGCGGACGGTTCTGGTAGGCGATGCGCAGCGCATCGCGGAAGCCGCGCGTGATCGCGAGCACCGTGCGCTCGCCCTTGCGCTCGAGCAGCGCGTTGGTGGCGACCGTGGTGCCCATCTTGACCGCCTCGATGCGACCGGCCGGCACCGGGGCGCCCGCCTCCACGCCCAGCAGGTGCCGGATACCGGCAACGGCGGCGTCGCGGTACTGCTCCGGATTCTCGGACAGCAGCTTGTGCGTGACCAGCCCGCCATCCGGGCGCCGCGCCACGATGTCGGTAAAGGTGCCGCCGCGATCGATCCAGAACTGCCAATCCATAGGTGTCTCCGTATCAAGCCTCAGAAAGCGCCTATTGTAGTCGCACGGCGCGCCGGCCTTGGCGAAAATGCACGACAATGTCTGTCGCCTCCACTACCCGGGTCCTCGCATGGAAGAGTGTCTGTACACGGTCGCGCAGCTGCGCGCCATCGAAGAAGCAGCGTATGCGGAGCTGGCGCCCGGCGCCCTGATGCGGCGCGCCGGCAAGGCCGCGGCCGACTTCGCCCTCGCCATGCTGGACGGGGACCGCGGCAGGCCCGTGCTCATCCTGGCCGGCCCCGGCAACAATGGCG
Source organism: uncultured Massilia sp. (assembly GCA_946886065.1). The sequence goes on from CAMPHU010000177.1 coordinate 3,664, forward strand.
GCGATGCCCTCGAGATGGCCGCCAACCTGGCCGACGCCGGGGTCGACGCGACCGTACTGCACCTGCCGGGCAGCGGCGAGGCATCGAGCGAAACGGCGGCCGCGTACGAGCGCGCCCGCTCGGGCACGGTCGGCTGGATCGACATGCTGCCGCCCGGCGCCGAATGGGGACTGGCGGTCGACGGCCTGTTCGGCATCGGCCTGTCCCGGCCGCTCGAAGGGCCCTACCGCGAACTGGTGGCCGGCCTCGATACCCTGCACTGCCCGGTCCTGGCGCTGGACGTGCCCAGCGGCCTGGACGCCGACAGCGGAAACGTAATCGGTCCGGACGGCATCGCGGTGCGCGCCACCCACACCCTCACCTTCCTCGGCGACAAGCCGGGACTGCATACGGCCGACGGGCGCGATCATGCGGGCGAAGTGCGCGTCGACATGCTGGGCGTGGAGGCGGACCAGCGGCCCCGCGCAGGCGCGCGGCTGAACGCAACCGGCGTGTTCGCCGGCCGCCTCGCGGCGCGGCGCCACAACACCCACAAGGGCAGTTTCGGCGATGTCGCCATCGTCGGCGGCGCCCACGGCATGGCCGGGGCGGCGGTGCTGGCGGCGCGCGGCGCCCTGTATGCGGGCGCGGGACGCGTGTTCGTCGCTGCGCTGGACCGGGCGGCCGGTTACGACAGCAGCCAGCCCGAGCTGATGTTCCGCCTCGCGGACGACGTGGAATTCGATCGGCGCACGCTGGTGATCGGTCCGGGGATGGGCGGCTCGGCGAATGCGATGCGCCTGCTGGCCAAGGCGCTGGACAGCGACAGCCCGCTGGTGATCGATGCCGACGCCCTCAACCTGATCGGCGCCAGCCCCGACCTGCAATCGCGCCTGGCCCAGCGCACCGCTCCGGCGGTGCTGACCCCGCATCCGCTGGAAGGGGCGCGCCTGCTCGGCATGACCGCCAGCGTCGTTCAGGCCGACCGCCTGGAGTCGGCGCGCGAAATGGCCTTGCGCATGAACGCGACCGTGATCCTGAAAGGCTCGGGCTCGGTGATCGCGCGGCCCGACGGCGACGTGCTGGTCAACCCGACGGGCAATGCCGGGCTGGCCACTGCCGGCAGCGGCGACGTATTGGCGGGAATCTGCGGCGCGCTGCTGGCCCAGGGCTGGCCGGGCTGGGAGGCGGCGGCGGCGGCGGCCTGGATCCATGGCGCGGCCGCCGACCTGCTGGTCGAGGAAGGCGTGGGGCCGATCGGCATGACGGCGGGCGAGCTGCCGGCGGCGGCCCGCAAGCTGCTCAACAGCCTGGCGCGCTAGGACAGCAGGCGGCCTGCCGCGATGGTGAGGGTGCGCCCGCAGCGGGCCGCCATGGCCGGGTCGTGGGTCACCAGCACGAGCGTGGAGCCGCGCTCGCGGTTGAGTTCGAACATCAGCTCGATCACGGATTCGCCGGTGGCGGCGTCGAGGCTGCCGGTCGGCTCATCGGCGAACAGCAGCGGCGGCTGGGTGACGAAGGCGCGCGCCAGGGCCACGCGCTGCTGCTCGCCGCCGGACAGGTACTTGGGATAGTGCTTCAGGCGGCTCGACAGGCCGACACGGCCCAGCATCCCGGCGGCCTTCTCGCGCGCCGCCGCGTCGCCGCGCAATTCCAGCGGCAACATCACGTTTTCCAGGGCGTTCAGGTGGCTCAGCAACTGGAAAGACTGGAACACGAAGCCCAGCTTGGCCTTGCGGAAGGCCGCGCGGCCGTCCTCGTCGAGGGCGAAGATGTCGGTGCCATCCAGCTCGACTGTTCCGGACGAGGGAGTGTCCAGGCCCGCGAGCAGACCGAGCAGGGTCGACTTGCCGGAGCCGGACGCGCCGACCAGGGCGAGCGTTTCGGCGGCTTGCACTGTAAAATCGATGTTTTGCAGGATGGTGAGCTCGCCGCTGGCGTCGGCCACCTTCTTCGACAGGCCGCTGACCCGAATCGCAGCCGACCCGGCGGCGGTCCTTCCTGCTTCATTGGTGACGTTACTATTCACAGCTTCGGGGTTATCACGCATGCTTGCTTTTCTTCAGAAATGGGCCGTCTTCCTGCTGGTGACGCTGGCCGCGTCGGCGAGCGCCTATTCTGCACCAAAAACGGTGCTCGTGGTGGGCGACAGCCTGTCGGCCGAATACGGCATCGCGCGCGGCGCGGGCTGGGTCTCGCTGCTGGAGCAGAAGCTCAAGGCGGAGAAGGTCGAGGCCAGGGTCGTCAATGCCAGCATCAGCGGCGAGACCACCAGCGGCGGCCGCGCGCGCCTGCCCGCCCTGCTCGGCCAGCACCGTCCCGACATCGTGGTGATCGAACTGGGCGCCAATGACGGCCTGCGCGGCCTGCCGGTGAGTTCCGCCGAGGCCAACCTGCGCGCCATGGTGGCGATGGCCCGGGACAAGAAGGCCGAGGTCCTGCTGGTCGGCATGCGCATGCCGCCGAACTACGGCCGCGCCTACACCGAGAAATTCTTCGACATGTTCAAGAAAGTGTCGGCCGAGACCAGGTCGCCACTGGTGCCCTTCATGCTGGAGGGCGTGGCCGACAAGCCGGCCATGTTCCAGCAGGACCGCCTGCACCCGCTGGCCGACGCCCATCCGATCATCCTGTCCAACATCTGGCCGCAGTTCGCCTCGCTCATCAAGAAACAATGAAATACCCTGCTGTCCTCGGCTTCGCCGACATCCTTCCCGAACTCGACCAGTTCGACACCATCATCGACGCGCGCAGCGAGTCGGAGTATGCGCTCGACCATATCCCCGGCGCGGTCAACTGCCCGGTCCTGAACGACGAGGAACGCGTGCGCGTCGGCACCCTGTACAAGCAGGTCGGCGCGTTCGAGGCCAAGAAGGTCGGCGCGCCGCTGGTGGCCGCCAACATCGCGCGCCACATCGAGACCCTGTTCGCGGACAAACCGCGCGACTGGAAGCCGCTCGTGTACTGCTGGCGCGGCGGCAACCGCAGCGGCTCGATGGCGCACATCCTGGCCAGGATCGGCTGGCCGGCGGTGCAGCTGGACGGCGGCTACAAGGCCTACCGCGCGCATGTGGCGGCGGCGCTGTCGGACCCGCCGCCGGTGGACTTCCGGGTGGTATGCGGCACGACCGGCAGCGGCAAGAGCCGGCTCCTGGAGACGCTGGAGCGCGTGGGCGCCCAGGTACTGGACCTGGAACGCCTGGCCGCGCACCGCGGCTCGGTGCTGGGCCACCTGCCGGACGAACCCCAGCCAAGCCAGAAGATGTTCGAGAGCCAGATCTGGGACCGGCTGCGCCGCTTCGATGTGTCGAAGCCGGTGTTCGTCGAGTCGGAGAGCAAGAAGGTGGGCAACCTGCGCGTTCCGGACGCCGTGATGGAGCGCATGCGCGCCTCGCCCTGCTTCTCGCTGCAGCTGTCGCGGCCGAACCGGGTGCGGTTGCTGATGGAGGATTACACCCACTTCTGCGCGGATCCCGCCGCGCTCAACGGGCAGCTGGAGCACCTGGTGCAGCTGCACGGGCGCGAGAAGATCGCGGCCTGGCATGGGATGGCCAACAGCGGGCGGATGGCGGAACTGGTGGATCAGCTGCTGGTGGAGCATTACGATCCGGCGTATCTGCGCTCGATCGACCGGAATTTTGTGCAATATCCGCAGGCGCAGGTGGTGGAGCTGAGCGATATTGCGCCGGGTGACTTCGAAGCCTTGGCCAGAGAGTTGCACGCTTCGTAAGCGACCAGCCTCACGCCGTCGTACCTGCTCCCTCCGGCGGCTACGACTCCCCGCCTTCGCGGGGACGACGTGTCGGGGTAGCGGGCCAGCACACTCGACGCAAAAAGCGCACATCCAAAACAAAAAGCCCGGTCTGCTTTCGCAGCCGGGCTTTTTCTTCAGCCTTCTGACTTACTCGGCCTTGGTCTCCGCAGCCTTCGCAGTGACCTTCGCCTTCGCCTTTACCTTCAGCGCCTCGATGTAGTTCAGCATCTCCTGCTGACCCACGATACCGCCGATCTGCTCCGCTTCCTGCTGGCGGCGCGCCTGGTCGGGCTGGGCCGGCTGCGCGACCTTGCCGATGCGGTACACCGCATAGCCCTGCCCCGGCAGCTCCACGCCCACGTAGGCCGGCAGCTTGGTCACGTCCGCCTTCAGCGCGGCGATCGCGCCGGTCGGGTTGAACGGCGGCTCCTTGGTGCGCGAGACGATCTTGGCTTCGCCGAAACCGGTCGCATCGCCCGAGGCCTTCACGGCAGCCAGCTTCTGCTCGCCGGCGGCACGCGCCAGGCGGGCGGCTTCTTCGATGGTGACGCGCTGGCGGATCTGAGCCTCGACTTCGGCCAGCGGACGCTTGGCCGCCGGACGGAACTCGAGCACGCGGCCGGAGACCAGCACGCTCGGCGCCACTTCCACCGCTTCGGTGTTGCGCTTGTTCTTCACCGCGTCCACGCTGAACAGCGCGGTCAGGAACTTCTCGTTGTTCACCGGCGAATCGCCCAGGGCCGGATTCGGCTTGCGGGTCAGGTTGTCGACGGTCTGGATTTTCAGGCCCAGCTTGTCGGCCACCGGCTTCAGGCTGTCCGACTGCTCGTACACGGTGTTGCCGAAGGTCTCGGCCAGCTCCGAATACTTCTTCGACATCTTCTGCTTCTTCAGGTCGGCCACGATCTCGTCCTTCGCGGCTTCCAGCGGCTTCTGCGTCGCCGGCTTGACCGAGGTGACCTTGATCACGTGCCAGCCGAACTCCGACTTGACCAGGTTGCCGATCTCGCCTTCCTTGAGCGCGTAGATCGCGTCTTCGACCGGCTTGACGAACAGGCCCTTCTCGACCACGCCGAGGTCGCCGCCCGCCTGAGCCGAGCCCGGGTCCTGCGATTGCGCCTTGGCGACGGCGGCGAAGTTCGCCGGGTTCTTGCGCACCTCGGCCAGGGCCGCCTCGGCTTTCGCCTTGGCCGCGGCCTCGTCGGCCGGCTTGGCGTCGCGCGCCACGGTGAACAGGATGTGGCTCGCAGTACGCTGCTCAGGCGTGGTGTAGGCCTTGAGGTTCTTGTTGTAGTACTCGGCGACCTCGGCGTCGCTGACCTGCACCTGGCTCTCGACCACGGCCTGGTCGAACACGACATACTCCGCCTTCACCTGCTCCGGAATCTGGAACAGCGCGGCGTTCTTGTCGTAATAGGCCTTGACCATCTCGTCGGTGACCTTCACCTGCGGCAGGAAGTTCGTGATCGGGAAGATCAGTTCCTGGACTTCGCGCTCCTGGTCGTTGATGTTCGACAGGCGTGCCGTCACGCTGCGCGGCGCGAAGGCCGTGGCCTGGATCGCGTTCGACACCTGCTGGGCCGCCAGGTCGCGCGCCAGGCGTTGTTCGAACATCGGGCGGGTCATGCCCTGCGAGGCGGCGAAGGCCTTGTACGCATCGCCGTCCAGGCTGCCGTCCGGCTTGCGGAAGCCCGGGATCTGCAGCAGGGTCTTCATCAGCGACTGGTCGCTGACGGTCATGTGGTTGCGGTTGATCTCGGCGTTGATGGCGCGCTCGGCCACCAGGTTGTTGAGGACTGCCTGCTTGGCTTCCGGGGTCTCGAACAGCTTCTGGTCGAATTGTTCGCCCATCATCTGGCGTGCGCGGTCGATCTGGCGGCGCTGCGCGTCGTCCCATTCCTGCTGGGTGACCTTCTGGCCGGCCACCGTGGCCACGCCTTCGTTGGCGCTGCCGCGGTCCTGGTAGCTCTCGAGTCCAACGAGCACGAACGACGGCACGATCAGCAGCAGCAGTGCGCCCTGCATCACGCGCTTGTTGTTACGGACAAAATCAAACATGGTCAGCCTATCAAGCTTGAAAATGCTTTAACAGCACAGTTTAAAAAAAAAGGCGAACTCGCGTTCGCCTCTTCTGGTCTCCCTGCGCTCCTTGCGGAGTCACCGGGCTTATCTGAATTCTGGCGGAGCGGACGGGGCTCGAACCCGCGACCCCCGGCGTGACAGGCCGGTATT
>CAMPHU010000178.1 GCA_946886065.1 uncultured Massilia sp.
GCGGCCCCGCCGCTTCGGCACGACGGTGTCCATGGCGGCCCCGGTGACGGCAAGTTGGGGACGGGAAGGGGACATAAGGAACTCTCGCTAATGATGAATGACGCTGATCAGGACTTGGACATCCGGGTCGCCGGGACGATCAGTCCCATCGCGCATAGCGCGGCGTGCGGCCGAAATCGGCCAGGACCAGGCGGCGCAGCAGTGAATACAGCAACGCACCGATGATCATCGGCGCCGTCCGCGGCGTCAGGAAGCGCTGCAGGAGGCGCCGCGTGCCCGGCAGGCGCCAGTCCGCATTGATGTGCAGGGGGGTCTTGAACGTCGCCGCCACGGTCACGCCGAACCGATTGTCGGTCGACGCCACCGCATGCCACCAGTAGACCGGGATGAAGAGGGCATCGCCCTCCTCGACGACGGCGCGGAAAGGCCGGATCCCGGCGAACTGCGGGAAGCGCCCGGTATCGACCTGGTACAACTTGCCGGCCTGGCGCACCACGGGCCACATCGCATTCCAGGACTCCCAGTCAGGCGGCAAGAGCAGCGCTTCCTTCCTGCCCACGACCTGTGTCATCAGCGTTTCGTCGCTGGAATGGAAATGCCAGTCGGTGTACGAGTGACGATAAAAGAACGCGCGGAAAGGCATGTACATGCGCGAGCCGATCAGGTCGGGCATGAAGGCGTAGTTGCCGATATCGTCGAGCAGCTGTCCCAGGCTGTTACGCTGGGACAGCGAGACGCTGTGCAGGACGAACTGCTCGGGCGAACTCGAGGCGCGGTCGACGAAATCGTGGAACGACACCTGTTCGTATACCGCCTTGTCCTGCCTTGCCAGTTCCTCCCGGATGTCCTCGTCGATGGCGCTCAGGTATTCGAGCGTCGGCGCGGAGCGCGCCTCCAGCATCACGTCCGGCACCTTGCTCTTCAGGTAGTCCGGCGAGCGCCACAGCTCGGATGCGGGCCAGTGCCTGGCGGCGCCGCGGACGACGCATGGCCGGTTGCGGGCGACGAAGCGGCGATGGAATTCTTGCGGCGTGATCGAGGCGGCATCGACCGATTCGAGCGCGCGCGCGCGCGCGTAGTTCGGATTGCGATGCAGGCTCCACGGCTCATCGCGTTCGCCGGTGGCAAGCGCTTCGTAAAGTTTGTTCATGTAAATAATTTCGGGTAGGTGGTTAAAACAATCACGAGCGATCGCCCCATGCGCGTGCTTCTTCGAAGACCGCTTGCGTTCGCATCGAAACCAGGGCGAACACTAGGTGTCGTGCGAGACGCTGATGTATCTCAGCGTCTCGGTCTGCCAATCGAATCTGTCGACGAAGCTTCCCAGCAATTGGGCCGTGGTCCTGGGGCCGAGATCGGTCTGAACGGGCGTCTGCAACATGACGTTACTGTTTGGCAGGCTGGCGCGCCGCAAGGTGGCGGCGCCGCATGTCGCCAGCATTTGCCAATCCCAGCCAATACTGACTTGCCTGCCTTCGCTGATCCATTCGGTGTAGCCGGTGATGGACGTGGCAACGGCATAGTCGCCGCCGATGTCGATATCCTGGTCGACCCCGGATATCAGGTGAACGAGGACGAGTTCGTTTAATTCCGCGAACGATAGATAGAGGTATCCGGTATCGGACATAGTGATCGTCTCTATGCAGCAAGGTGTGTTGTGCCAGACAGCAAGCATCCTTTGGAATCGGCGGCGGTCTATTCGATCTCGATCCAGCAGGCAAAAATAGGGTGGCCATTAATGATCATCGGCGGCCCGGCGCGGTGCGCATGCACGCCGGTGAAATGCAGCAGCCGTTCGATACCGATCGGCGACACGGTGATGAGGCGCTTTGCGCCGTGACGGGCCGCGCACTGGATGGCTTCGCGCAGCAGCCGCGGTGCAACGCCCGAACGAAACTGAGACAGCGCCGACGCGTTGCGGCGGTCGAAGTCCACAGCGGCAAAGCGCGACAGTTCCCAGACGTCGGAACTGCATGGGACCGGCATCCCGTTCATCAGTTCCGGAAATACTTCTCCGAGCAAATAAGGACGGTTGGTCGGGAGCAGGCGTGCGCAACCGTTCACTTCTCCGCTCTCATTTTGCGACACCATATACAGGGTGTCCGGACGGTCGAACTGATCGAATTCGAGCTGGTTCCTGGCCTTCAGATCCCATCCGAGCATCTCGATGAAGACCTTGTGGCGGTAGCGCCCTACCTTGTAGAACATATCTTCGGAAAGCGAATTTGCCGTGCCAGCAATAACCATCGTTCCTGCTCCAGATAAAATTGAGAAGAGACTGCCGATGTGTCATTGGACGCTTTTTCAAGGCCGGCCGAAACTGTCATGTTTGACAGCGCAATGCCCGGAAAGGCAGCGGTCCGCTTCTCCCCCATGGCATGACGCGCCCGGTGAAATGCGCATTTATTTCGGCGATTGTGGTTCTGCATGGGCGTGCAGTTTCACCAATTCTCTCCATCGCGAACAGCGCGTTAATATCGACTGAATAATCGGTTCAAAAACATTGCTACTCATTTCCTATTGATTTACATTGGTGCCTTATGGCCGGTATCAAGCGGCCTTTCTAATCGGGCTGCATAGTCGTTCAAGAGCATAGTGGACATGACATCCCGTGAGCCGAACAGGAAATTCCGGTGCGGTGTTCAGGCTCGAATCAGCACGCCGGGTGAATACGCATGGTCAGCTCGTTGCGCCATCGCGATTTCTCTTTGCGTAGCCTGGGCAATGAATTCGGCATCAACAGGTTCTTGGAATGGAGCAGCGTTTGAACAGAGAATTTTTGTCATGGCAGGATATTCAAATCCAGTTGCTGTTGACGGCAAAGACCGAGGCCGATTTCGCCGAGGTATTGAAGCAGGCTGGTCGTGACTTGGGCTTCGAGCATGTGGCGTTCGGCATGCGTACGCCGCTCCCCCTCTCGAATCCGAAAGTAGTGTTGGTGAATAACTATCCGGCTGCCTGGCAGGACCGTTACACCAGGCAGAACTACCTCCAGGTGGATCCGTCGGTGGCGCACGGCATGCGTTCGATCATGCCCTTGGTCTGGAGCGAATCCCTGTTCAGCAATGCACGTGCGTTCTGGGAAGATGCGCAGTCACATGGCCTGAAGTTCGGGTGGGCGCAGTCCGCGATCGATGCCCATGGCAGGGTGGGCATGCTGACCCTGTCCCGCTCGGCCGAAGAAATTTCCGACAACGAGCTGCGCGGGAATGCTGCGCGGATGCGCTGGCTTACCCAGATGGCGCTGGAGGGAATGGCGCGGCTGCATGCAGGGAAGCACGAAGCGCAGGCGCCCGCCAGCCTGACCGCACGCGAGGTCGAAGTGTTGCGCTGGACGGCCGACGGGAAGACCTCGGGTGAAGTCGGCCAGATCATGGATATTTCCGAACGTACGGTGAACTTCCACATCAATAATTCGCTCGAAAAGCTCGGCGCGAACAACAAGACCGCCGGCGTCATCAAAGCCGCCTTGCTGCGTCTGCTATAAGCCATCGCGCGAGGGCGCGCCGGCGTATGGGCGGACGTGCTGCATCCCGCTGTCAATCCTGACAGTAGCCGGCGTGCGGCATCTGGCGTCCAATAGGTGTTCCAGCAGGCGACGTTTCGCCTGCGTCAACGTTTCGACGACAAGCGCATGTTCCACCTTACCGACTGCGGCCGCGCGATCAGGCTCCTGCTGCCGCGTGCCGCGCCGCGCGCGACATGCTGAGGACCCTGGACCCACCGGCAGGGGGCGAGCATCCCGGCCGCGTCGCGGACGCGAGCGCCGCGCAGCGTCCTGTGGCCGGCGGCGACGGATTCATCCGCTGGCGCGCCGGGACCTTGCAGGGCGCTTCGCATGCGCCCGCCTTGATCCTGGCCCGCTTCCAGCTGCAAGCCTACACGAGCGGACTCTTCGCGCGCTATGGCATCGACATGCCTGGCCCCATCCGGAACAGCGTGGCCAGGCGCCAGGCTGAATTTCTCGCCGGCCGCCTCTGTGCCCGCCTGGCGCTGGACGCGCAGGGCTGGCGCGGCGGCGGCGTGACGGTCGGCAGCCATCGCCAACCGGTCTGGCCCGCCGGCTGGACCGGCAGCATCACGCACAGCGGCTGCCATGCGGCGGCGGCCGCGGGCCCGCAGGCGGACCTGCTGGGCATCGGCATCGACATCGAACACGCGGTTTCCGGCGAGGCAAGCCAGGCCCTCGGCGAGCGGGTCGTATCCGGCCGCGAGCGCGCCGGCTTGCAGGACGCCGTGCGGATCCTGGGCATCGACCGCTTGTTGACCCTGGTGTTCTCGGCCAAGGAAAGCTTCTTCAAGGCCGCTTTCACACAGGTCGGCGACTACTTCGACTTCGATGCCGTCGAGGTCACGCGCATCGACACGTCGCGCCGCACGATCGACATGCGTTGTACCCGGACCTTGTGTCCGCTGCTCCAGTCCGGGCTGCGCTGCCGGGCCCGTTTCGAATACCTGGACGGCGGCGCGGTGCTGACCTGGATCCTGCTCGACGGCGAAAGCGCCTGGCACGACGCCGCGGCTACGCTGCCCGAACTGTAAAGTCTTACAGTTAATTTTCAGTGCCGATTGAAGTTTAATGAAAGCATTGGAAGTGTCGAAAGCAGCTGGCCGGTCCAACGGGCGCGCAGATCGTATCCGTCGTGCCGTGGTCTTGTGGCATCGGCCGGATCCTCAGCGTCTTGCACTGAACGGGTAGGTCTATGTCGGCACCACTACCGGCCAGCAGTACCGATAGCGCTTCGCTGTCCGGACCTTCAGCGCGCGCCCGGCCGCCTGGGCCCCGCCCGCTGCGCTTCCCGGCGGCATGTCCGGCCGGTGCGGCGGTTCGCTGAAGAGACCAGCGCAGCGCGGCCGTCACCGCCTCATTTCCTCGTACTGAACGCCTGTCCGGACGGCAGGCGGGGAGGGTGCTTTTTGCCGTAAGAACAGGCCCATCCGAATACCGTGATTACCAAAACAAAGGAGTGGATATGTTGAAGTTGAGCGACGTGAGCAAAGTGCACCTGACCGGAGAGATACAGACCAGGGCGCTGAACAAGATCAACCTCGAGATCGGCAACGGCGAGTACGTCGCAATCACGGGCCCTTCGGGCTGCGGCAAGTCGACCTTGCTGAGCGTGCTCGGCCTGCTCGACGTGCCCGATGGCGGCAGTTATCACTTCGAGGGGCATGCGATCGAACACATGAACGAGTCGAAGCTGAACGACCTGAGGCGCGGCCGGGTCGGATTCATCTTCCAGAGCTTCAACCTGATCGAGGAGCTGAGCGTCGAGGAGAACGTCGAGCTGGCGCTCGAGTATGGCGACCTGGGCGCCAGGGAGCGCAAGGCGCGGGTGGCCGAGATGCTGGAAAAGCTCGGTGTCGCCCACCGTGCGAAACACTTTCCTTCGCAACTGTCCGGCGGTCAGCAGCAGCGTGTGGCGATCGCGCGCGCACTGGTGGCGCGTCCCGGCATCCTGTTCGCCGATGAGCCGACCGGCAACCTGGATACGGCGCATGGCGACGAAGTGATGAACCTTCTGCGCGGCATCCACGCCGAGGGAACGACCATTGTCATGGTCACCCACTCGCTCGAGCATGCCCAGCAGGCGACGCGCATCGTGCACATGCGGGACGGGCAAATCCAGTCCGACCGGCTGCGCGCAGCCGCGTAGGCCGGCGACCCGCATGGTCCAAGCACACCGTTCTTCTCTATTGGAATATTCATGAAACTTCGCGACTTTTTGATCGGCTGGCGCTTGCTGCTGAAGGAGCCCGGCTATTCGGCCGTCGTCATGGCCGGCCTGGGCATCGGCATTGCCGTCTGCTTCCTGCTGCTGGGGTATGTGCGCTATTCGTTCAGCTATGACGAGCATGTACCCGACAATGGCCAGGTCTATCTCGCCAACGTGCAGTTCAATTATGCGGCGGGCGCGATGTGGAGCCAGGACAGCCCACAGGCCCTGGTCGAGGCGGCCCTGCGCAGCGGCCTGCCGCTGACGGCGAGCGGTTATGTCGCTCTCGAGCGCTCGGTGGTGGTCGACAATGTCGTGCACGAGCTCGATGTGCATGTGGTGCATGCGAGCTTCCCGAAGATGTTCGGCATCGTTCCCCTGGCCGGCTCCATCGACGCGGTCCTGGACAGTACCGACGGCGTGGCCCTGACCGAGCAAAGCGCGCGCCGCCTGTTCGGCGGCGCCAGCGCCCTTGGCAAGGTCGTGCGTGTCGGTAACGAGTCCTTGCGCGTGCTGGCGATCTTGCCGGCCCCGCCGGTGACCAGCACCACGCCTTATGCGGCGCTGGCCGGCTTTAAAAGCAGCATGCTCGACGAGAAGTTCCGGAATAACCTGCTGCACCACTGGGGGCAGCTCGGGGGCAAGGTCTATCTGAAGCTGGCGCCGGGACTCGCTCCGGCCAGCGTGACCCAGGCGCTGCAAGGCGCGATCGACCAGTCGCCGCTGCGTTCGGGTTTCCCGGTTGCCTACCTTGCCCAGCTGGGCGACAAGAAGCTGATGGAACTGCGCTTGTGTCCTTTGCGCGATGCCTACTTCCAGAGCGATATCCAGATCGACGATTCGCCCACGCTGCACGGCAACCGCGCTACCGTGCTCGCACTGGCCGGCGTCGCGGCGCTGATCCTGGCGCTCGCCGTCACCAACTACGTCAACCTGAGCACGGTGCGCATGCTGCGCCGCCAGCGCGAAGTGGCGATGCGCAAGGTCATGGGGGCCAGCGTCGGCCGGGTGATCGGCCAGTTCCTGGCCGAATCGATACTGGTGTCGGTGATCGCGACCGTGATCGGGATGCTGCTCGCGCGCATGCTGGTGGAGCCGTTTTCGCTCCTGGTCAACCGCAGCCTCGAAGGCCTGTTCTCGCCGCTGAGCATCCTGGCCGCGCTGGCGGTCGGTGTCGCAGTGGGCCTGGTGGCCGGCGCCTACCCGGCCTGGGTGGCCCTGCGCGTGCGCGTGACGCAGGCGCTGGGCGGGCGCGGCAACAGCGAAACGGCCGCCGGCCAGTGGGCGCGGCGGATGCTGACGGTGCTGCAGTTCTCGACCGCGATGGGACTGACGGCGGTCTGCCTCGCCATCGCCTGGCAAACCGCTTACGTCACCCGCCTGAGTCCGGGCTTCGATGTGGCCAGGCTGGTGCATGTCGATCTGCCCCGTGGTACCAACATGGCAGTTCCGAACAACATGGCGTTCCGCGATGCCTTGCGGCGCATCCCGGGCGTGACCGGCGTGACCTCCGCGCGCGAGATCGTCGGCCGCCATGACACGAAGGCGATCGGATCGCTCAAGCAGCCCGGCGGCAGCGTCGTCAACATCGCGCTCAAGGCGGTCGGCCCCGAATTTTTCTCCGTGTATGGCATCCCGGCCGTCGAAGGCCGCGTGTTCGATCCGAAGATCGAGACGCTGGAATCGGAAGCCGTCGTGATCAACAGCAGCGCGGCCCAGGCGCTTGGCTTCGCCTCGGCCAGGGAAGCCGTCGGCGGCTTCGTGACCGACGAGAGCGGCGGAACGCCGTCGCGCATTATCGGCGTTGCGGGCGAAGTGCGCCATACCTCGCTGCACCAGCCGCCTGAACCGGTGACCTACTACATCGCCAAGGACACACGCGCATTGACGATCCGCTTCGACGGCAGCGTTCAGGCGCTCGAGCAGGCGGTGGAAAGCCTGTGGAAGCAGTACTTCCCGAACGACGTGCTGAAGATGTACCGCGCCCAGACGTTCTTCGACCTGGATTACGCGGATGATCAGCGCATGGCGTGGATGCTGGCGGCATCGGCCGGCATCTCGATTTCGATCGCCGCCTTCGGCATCTACGTGCTTGCCGCCTACGGCACCCAGCGCCGGCGCCGCGAGATCGTGCTGCGCAAGCTGTATGGCGCGACCCGGATGAAGATCGCGCAGCTGATCGGACGCGAGTTCTTCCTGCTGATCGTGGCCAGTGCGGTCCTGGCGCTGCCGCTGGCCGCGCTCGTGATCGAACGCTACCTGATGGGCTTCGCCGAGCAGGCGCCGGTGCGCGGCTGGACCCTGGCGATCGCGTTCGTGGCCGCCGCGGCGATCGCGCAGGTATCGACCTTGCGTCACCTGCTCACCGCAGTCCGCCTGCGTCCGTCCGAAGCCTTGCGCGACTGAGCGGCGGCATCTTCTCCAACCTGCACGCATGGAGCAGTACCTTGAAAATTCTGAATGACATGCTGTTCGAGCGCGCCGAGGCCAGTCCGGCCGCAGCGGCATACCGCTTCTTCGAAGACGCTTCGCTGGCGCCTGTCGAGCTCAGTCTGCAGGCGCTGTGGCGCCAGGCCGCCGGCGTCGCCGCACGAATGCAGGCGCAAGGGGTGGCGCAGGAGCCGGTGCTGCTGATCGGGGAATCGCAACGCTGCTTCCTGATCGGCTTTTACGCCTGCCTGCTGGCCGGGGCGGTCGCCGTGCCGAGCTCGCCGCCGCGGCGCGCGGCGCTGACCAGCCGCCTGCAGCTCCTGGCCCGCGACGCGGGCGCCCGCTTCGTTCTGTCCGATTGCGCCGAGGTGCTGGCGGGCGACTGGGGTGGCTCCGGGACCGTCACGCTCGACCTGGGAGCCTGGGTCGGGGACGGGGGCACGGCGGCGTGGGCCGGGCGATTGCACCGTCCTCCGCTGACGCCGGACGACGTCGCCTTCCTCCAATACACCTCCGGTTCCACCGGCGATCCGAAAGGGGTGGTGGTCACCCATGCCAACCTGGTCGAGAACTCGGCGGTCATTCAGGCCGCGATGGCCATCGACGCGCGCTCGGCCGTGCTGACCGCGCTTCCGCTGTTCCATGACATGGGCCTGATCGGCGGCCTGGTGCAGTCGATGTACGCCGGCTGCGTCGGCCACTTCATGTCGCCCGCGGAATTCGTCCAGTACCCCGAGCGCTGGCTGCGGCGGATCGCGGCCTTCGGCATCACCCATAGCGGCGGTCCGAACTTCATGTTCGAGCATGCGGCGCGCGAGATCGAGGACGGCGACATCGGCGGCTGCGACCTGTCGGCATGGAGCGTGGCGTTCTGCGGCGCCGAACCGATCCGGTCTTCGACGATCGCCCGCTTCAGCGAGCGTTTCGCGTCCCATGGCTTCCGTGCCGCCGCGTTCTATCCGTGCTACGGCATGGCCGAGTCGACGCTGTTCATTACCGGTAGCCAGGTGGGCGCGGGCCCGGCGCTGGCGGCCCACCAGGGAGGCATGGTGGTGGGCTGCGGCCGGACCTATGGCGATGCCGAGGTCGCGATCGTCGATCCCGACACCCGGCGGCGCCTGGCGCCGGAAGCGGAAGGTGAAATCTGGACCCGCGGCGCCAGCGTCGCGCGCGGTTATTGGGGGCGTGCCGAGCTGACCGAGCAGGTGTTCGGTGCGCGGATCGCGGACGAGCGGGGCGGACGCTTCCTGCGTACCGGCGACCTCGGCTATCTGAGCGGAGACCAGCTATTCGTCACCGGACGCCTGAAGGACCTGATCATCCTGTATGGCCGCAAATATGTTCCGCAGGATATCGAGGCCGCCGCCGGCGTCAGCCATGCCGGGCTGCGCCAGGACGGCGGCGCCGCTTTCTCGGTCGCTGCCGGCGGCATCGAGCGCCTGATCGTGGTGCACGAGCTGGAGCGGGTATGGGTGCGCCGC
>CAMPHU010000179.1 GCA_946886065.1 uncultured Massilia sp.
GGTGCCGAGCGCGCCGCCCAGCGCCAGCGCGCCGACGTCGCCCATGAACATCTGGGCCGGGTGCGCGTTATACCAGAGGAAGGCCAGCCCTGCCCCCGCCATCGCGCCGCAGAAGATCAGGAGTTCGCCGGCGCCCGGGATGTAGGGGATGAACAGGTATTTCGAGTAGGTCACGCTGCCGGTCAGGTAGGCGAACAGGCCCAGGGCGCCGCCCACCATCACGGTCGGCATGATCGCCAGGCCGTCCAGGCCGTCGGTGAAGTTGACCGCATTACTGGTGCCGACGATGACGCAATAGGTCAGCGCGATGAAGCCCCACACGCCGAGCGGATAGCTGATCGACTTGAAGAAGGGGACGATCAGGTCGGCCTTGGGCGGCAGGTCCATCGAGAAGCCGGATTCGACCCAGGCGTAGAACAGGCGCGCCACTTCCCAGGGGTTCGCGGCCGAGACCGAGAACGCCAGGTAGAAGGCCGAGGACAGGCCGATCAGCGACATCCAGAAATACTTTTCGCCGGAGCGCATGCCTTCCGGGTCCTTGTAGACCACCTTGCGGTAGTCGTCGACCCAGCCGATGGCCCCGAAGCCCAGGGTCACGACCAGCACCGGCCAGATCAGGCGGTTGGACAGGTCGCACCACAGCAGGGTCGAGACGCCGATCGCGATCAGGACCAGCACGCCGCCCATGGTCGGGGTGCCGTGCTTGGTCAGGTGGGTCTGCGGACCATAGGTGCGCACCGCCTGGCCGACCTTCATTTCGGTCAGCTTGCGGATCACGACCGGGCCGCACAGCAGGCCGATGGTGATCGCGGTAATGGTCGCGAACACCGCGCGGAAGGTGATGTAGTTGAATACTCGCAGCGGACCGATGTAGTCCTGGAAGTATTGAGCAAGCCAGAGAAGCATGTTAGTGGGCGTCCTTGCCAATAGGGGTTGATCCGGTCAGGTGCTGGACCACGCGCTCCATCTTCATGAAACGCGAGCCCTTCACCAGGACAGTTACGTCGCATTTGGCACCCGCGTTGCCGCCCAGTGTTGAATCCAGTGCTGCCAATAAATCGTCGAACTGCTCGTAGTGCTGTGCTCCCGACGCGGCCAGGTGGCGCGCCAGCTCGCCGGTCGCGAGCACGGTCTCGATGCCTTTGCCCTGGGCATAGGCGCCGATTTCTTCGTGAAACTCTTTTCCTTGCGCGCCTACCTCGCCCATGTCGCCCACCACCAGGATGCGCGGCGCGGGGTAGGACGCCAGCACGTCGATGGCGGCGCGCATGGAGTCGGGGTTGGCGTTGTAGGTGTCGTCGATGACGGTTGCGCCGTTGGTCGCCTGCTTGCGCTGCAGGCGGCCGCCGACGGGCGCGAAGCTTTCCAGGCCGCGTACGATGGCGTCCTGGTCGATGCCGGCCGCCAGCGCACAGGCGAAGGCCGCGAGCGCATTGCGCACGTTGTGTTCGCCGGCGGCCGCCAGCTTGATGCCGAACTGCTGTCCGCGCGCCGTGATGTGCAGGTCGCTGCCGAAACCGTTTGAGGCGTAGGTCGCGCGTACGTCGCAATCGTTTGTCAGGCCGAAAGTCAGGACAGCGCATTTGGCGAGACCGCGCCACAGGTCCGTATACGTGTCGTCGCCCGGGAACACGGCCACGCCATCGGCAGGCAGGACCTGCAGCACGGAGCCGTTCTCGCGCGCCACCGCCTCGACGGTGTGCATGAATTCCTGGTGCTCGCGCTGGGCGTTGTTCACCAGGCCGACGGTCGGCGCGGCGATCGCGCTCAGGCGGCCGATCTCGCCCGGATGGTTCATGCCCAGCTCGATCACCGCAGCCTTGTGCTGTGCGCCGAGACGGAACAGGGTCAGCGGCACGCCGATCTCGTTGTTCAGGTTGCCCTGGGTCGCCAGGCGCCGGTCTTCGCCGAAGGCGGCCGCGAGGATCGAGGAAATCATCTCCTTGACCGTGGTCTTGCCATTGCTGCCCGTGACCCCGATCACCGGAATCGCGTACTGCGAGCGCCACTGGTTGGCGATCTGCCCCAGCGCGGTCAAGGTATTCGGCGCCACGATGGCCGGCAGGGTCCAGCCCTCCGGCAGCTCTTCCACGACCACGGCCGCGACGCCGCTCGACGCCACCTGCCCCAGGAAGTTGTGCGCGTCGAAGACCTCGCCGCGCAGGGCGACGAACAGCATGCCGGGCTGCAGCTTGCGGCTGTCGGTCGACACGCCTTCGAAGGCGACATCGCCGCCCACCAGGCGCGCGCCCGGCATGGCCGGGATGAGTTGTGCGAGCGAACCGCGCATCAGTGAGTCCTCAACATGGTGAGCCGCGCCGTCAATGCCAGCGAAGCATGGTCCGCGTCCGAGAACGGCATCTTGCGGCCCTTGATTTCCTGGTAGGGCTCATGGCCCTTCCCTGCCAGCAGGATCACGTCCTGCTTGGCGGCCTGCTTGACGGCCAGCAGGATGGCCGCGGCGCGGTCTTCCACGGTCTGGTAGCGCGAGTGCGGGTGATGCTTGTCCATGCCGGCGACGATCTGGGCGATGATGCTGCCCGGTTCTTCGCTGCGCGGATTGTCGCTGGTGACCAGGACCTGGTCGGCCGCCTGGGCGATGGCGCCCATCTGCGGGCGCTTGCCCGGATCGCGGTCGCCGCCGCAGCCGAACACGCACCACAGCTGGCCGCCGCGTTCCGTGGCAACCTGGCGCAGCGCTTCCAGCGTCTTTTCCAGCGCGTCCGGGGTGTGGGCGTAGTCGATCACGACCATCGGCGCATCCTGGCCGCCGATCTGCTGCATGCGGCCCGGGGCCGGCGCCAGCGCCTCGATGGCTTCCACCGCGTTCTTGAGCGGCACCTCCCTGGCCAGCAGCGCGCCCAGCACGCCCAGGGCGTTGCTGACGTTGTAGTGCCCCACCAACCCTGTTCGCACCAGCGCGCTGCCCTGCGGGGTCTCGACCTGGAATTCGGTGCCGGCATGGCGGCTGCGCATGCCGGTGGCGCGCAGGATGGCGACGCCCTCGATGGCTGGCTGCCCGGTTTCAGGCTTGATGGTGTAGCCGGCCACGGAAAGAAGCGGGAAGTTCTTGCGCAGGTGAGCGACCAGGCGCTGTCCCGCCGCGTCGTCCAGGTTGACGATCGCGTGCTTCAGGCCGTCCCACTCGAACAGCTTGACCTTGGCGGCTTCGTAGCTGGCCATGTCGCCGTGGAAGTCGAGGTGGTCGCGGGTCAGGTTGGTGAAGATCGCGACGTCGAAGTGCATGCCGGCGGCGCGGTCCTGGACCAGGCCGATGGACGAGGCTTCGATGGCCAGCGCGGTCGCCTTGGCGTCGCGCAGCTCGGCCAGCTTCTGGGCCAGCAGCACGGCGTCCGGGGTGGTATAGCCGGTGACGTCGAAAGCCGGTTCGCTCTTGCCCTTGATGAGGCCGACGCCCAGGGTGCCGATCACGGCGGCGGTTTCGCCCAGGCGCGCCAGGCACTGGCCGGTCCACAGGGCGATCGAGGTCTTGCCGTTGGTGCCGGTGACGGCGACGGTGAACATGCCCTGGTCCGGATGGCCGAGCACGGCGTGCGCGATCGGGCCGGCATTCTGCTTCAGGTCGGCGACCGCGACATGCGGCACATCGATGGAAGCGTCCCAAGTGAAGCCGTTTTCTTCGTAGACGACGGCGGCGGCGCCGGCCTCGACGGCGGCGGCGATGTAGGCGCGGCCGTCGGCGGCTTCGCCCGGATAGGCAAAGAATACGTCGCCCTTCGCGACGCGGCGGGAATCAGAAACGAGACGGCCGCCCGGTGCGGCGGCGGCTTGGATCCACAGGCAGATGTCGTTCAGGCGGGGCGCCATCACATACTCTCCTCTAGGGGATGTTCAGGGATGATGATGTCTGTGACCGAGGAATCGGGCGGAACGTTCGCCGCCCTCAGCGCATTCGAGGCCAGGTCGGCTGCTGTCGGCGCGGCCACGCTGCCCCCCGTGCGCAAGGCTCCCCTCGGGTTATCGATCATGACGGCGATGACGAAGCGCGGCTTGGACATCGGCGCGATGCCGACGAAATAGCCGATGTTGTCGGTCTTCGAATAGCGGCCGTTGACGATCTTCTCGGCCGTGCCGGTTTTGCCGCCCACGCGGTAGCCGGCCACCTGGGCCTTGGAGGCGGTGCCTTCCGGGCCGACCACGGATTCGAGCATGGTGCGGATCTGGGCCGCGGTCTTCGGCGAGATCACCTGCTGGCCGACCGGCTGCTCGTCCACCTTCAGGAAGGACAGCGGAATGATGTCGCCGTCGCGCGCGAACACCATGTAGGAGCGCGCCAGCTGCAGCAGCGACACCGACAGGCCGTGGCCGAAGGACATGTTGGCGTATTCGATCGGCTTCCACGATTTCCACGGACGCACGCGGCCGGCCACGGCGCCAGGGAAGCCGAAGCGCGGCGCCTGGCCGTAGCCCAGCTTGGTGTACAGCTCCCACATGTCCTGCGGCTCGAGCAGCTGGGCGATCTTGACGGTGCCGACGTTGGACGACTTCTGGATGATGCCGCCCACGGTCAAATGATCCTTCGGGTGCATGTCGCGGATGGTGCGGCCGGTCACGGTGATGCGGCCGCCCGAGACGTCGAACACGGTGTCGGGCGTGATCTTCTTCTTTTCCAGGCCCAGCGCCACGGTCACCGGCTTGAGCGTGGAGCCCGGCTCGAAGGTATCGGTGATGACGCGGTTGCGCAGCTGGGCGCCGGTGAGCTTGGAGCGGTCGTTCGGGTTGTAGGTCGGGTAGTTGGCCATGGCCAGCACTTCGCCGGTCTGCACGTCCAGCACCACGGCGCCGCCGGCCTGGGCGTTGAACTTCTCGACCGCGTTCTTGACGCTGGTGAAGGCGATGTACTGCAGCTTGCTGTCCACCGACAGGGTCAGGTCCTTGCCCTGGTGCGGCTCGCGGAACATGCCCAGGTCTTCGGCGATGTGGCCGAGGCGGTCCTTGATCACGCGGCGGCTGCCCGGCACGCCCATCAGGTTCTTCTGGTGGAACAGCTCCATGCCTTCCTGGCCCACGTCCTCGACGTTGGTGAAGCCCACCATGTGGGTCATCACTTCGCCTTGCGGGTAGAAGCGCTTGTATTCCTTGCGGGTGTCCAGGCCCTCGATCTTGAGCTTCTCGATCTGTTCGATGACCGGCATCTCGACCTGGCGCTTCAGGTAGACGAAGGTGCGGTCCGAATCGAGCTTCTTGCGCAGGTCGGATTCGGGCATGTCGAGCAGGCGCGCCAGTGCGCTGATCTTCTCGGGCGGATTCTTGAGCAGGTCTTCGGGAATGGCCCACACGGCCTTGACCGGCAGCGAGGACGCCAGCACGGCGCCGTTGCGGTCGAGGATGCGGCCGCGCGTGGCCGGCAGCTCGAGCGTGCGCTCGTAGCGGCTCTTGCCCTGCTTTTGCAGGAATTGGGTCGACATGCCCTGCAGCCACATGGCCCTGACGCCGAGCGCGGCGAAGGCCGCGAACAGCACGAACAGGACCAGGCGCGAACGCCAGTCCGGCAGGCGCACGGCCAGGACCGGGCTCTTCGAGAAAGCCACGCCCTTGGATGCCGCGACCCGCGCGCTGCCTGCTTTCGTTGCGCCGCGCGTCATCGGGCCCCTTCCGTCAGGTACTGGGTACGTGCCGGGGTCAGCGGCGCCATGTTCAGCTCGGTGCGCGCGATCTGCTCGATGCGCTCGTTCTTGCCCAGGGTCGACTGGTCGAGCTGGAGCTGGGCCCAGTCGATGTCGAGCTGGCGCGACTGCTGCTGCAGGCGCTCGTATTCGATGAGCAGGTGGCGCGCCTGGTAGCGCGCGTTGATCACCGACAGGGCGCAGCCGACCAGCAGCACGGTCAGGACGATGTTGAGCTTGGCGTTCATGCCGCCCCTCCCGCCAGGCGCTCGGCCACGCGCAGCACCGCCGAGCGGGCGCGCGGGTTGGCGTCGACTTCCTCGTCCGAGGGCTTGATCTTGGCGATCAGCTTCATCAGCGGCTGCGGCAGGTCGACGGCGCGGATCGGCAGGCGGCGGTCCGGCTGGGCCACCTTGGCCTTGGACGCGAAGAACTGCTTGACGATGCGGTCTTCCAACGAATGGAAACTGATCACCGACATGCGCGCGCCCGGCGCCAGCATGGCGTAGGCCGCGCTCAGACCTGTTTCAAGGTCTTCAAGCTCTTTATTGATGAAAATCCGGACAGCCTGAAAGGTCCTGGTCGCAGGGTCCTTGCCCTTTTCGCGGGTCTTGACCGTGTCTGCCACGATTGCGGCAAGCTGTCGTGTGGTCGAAATTGGCTCGATTGCCCGGCGAGCAACAATCGCCTTTGCAATCTGGAAAGCATACCGTTCTTCTCCATAATCGCGTATCACCTTTTCGAGTTCGGTTTGGGGCGCGGTGGCAATCCATTCGGCTGCCGACATGCCGCGCGTGGTATCCATGCGCATGTCGAGGGGGCCGTCCTGGCGGAAGCTGAAACCGCGGGCCGCGTCGTCCACCTGGGGCGACGAAATACCCAGGTCGAGGAGGATTCCGTCGACCTGCTGGATGCCGCGCGCGGCAAGCGCGTCCTGCATCGTTGCGAAACTGTCGTGCACGATGGCAAAGCGGGGGTCGCTCACCTGCTGGGCGGTGGCGATCGCCTGCGGGTCCTTGTCGAAGGCGAACAGGCGTCCGCCGTCGCCCAGGCGCGACAGGATGAGCCGGCTGTGACCGCCACGGCCGAAGGTGCCATCTATATAAGTACCGGTGGTGCGTGCGCCCTCGAGGTTGAGCGCGTCCACTGCTTCGTCCAACAGCACCGTGCGATGCTGGAATGCGGGCACCGTGATTGTTTCCGTCATCGGCGCCTCAGAACGAGAAGTTGGAAAGAACATCGGGCATGCCACCGGCGACGGCCTCAGCCTCGTCTTCGGCCAGTTTGGCGGCATTCCAGATCTCGAAGTGGGTGCCCATGCCGAGCATCATCACTTCCTTGTCGAGCCCGACGGCTGCGCGCAGCTCGGGCGAAATGAGCACGCGGCCGGCGGAGTCGAGCTCGACATCCACGGCATTCCCAAGGAAAATGCGCTGCCATGCACGGGCCGACATCGGCCAGGCAGCGATCTGCTTGCGGTGCTCTTCCCAGACGGGACGGGGGAAGAAAAGCAGGCAACCGTGCGGGTGTTTGGTGAGCGTCATGCGGCCTTCACACTGCGAAACGAGGGCGTCACGGTGCTTGGCCGGGATAGACATCCGGCCCTTTGCATCGAGATTGATCGCTGACGCGCCCTGAAACACGTATTTACCTAGCTTTTTGGAGAGGGTTTGTAATGGTGTTGTTGTAGGCGCCTTGCGGAGGGATTTCCTCCCACAAATCGACACTTTTTCACACTGTTTCCCACTTTAGTGGAAGCAATGTTGACGGTCAAGCGAATTCACACTTGGCAAAATCAAAATTTGCTAATGAAACCAATGACTTAGGAACAGGTGTTGATGGAATGAAATGCCAAAATGTCTCGTAAAATTAGGCACTTACACAACGCTGTGAAGGTAGTGCTTCATTTGTAAACATGATGTTTACGTTTGATTAACTTCAACGCCCGTGCGAAGTTGACGCATGGAAACAACAATTCCTTTGCAGAATTACACTGTATGGAATTGCAGCCCTATTGAGGACGAGTTAGGATGAAGCCAAGGCGATGACCCACCTGCCTCTGGCTCGCTCGGCAGGATGGCGGAGCCAGGCGGAGCGGGCCAGACTGGCGGACCGTTGGTCCGTTGCCAAGGAGACAGCCGTGAGCATCACCCTCGCCCGTACCCGCGCGGTCTACGACCTGACTGAAGTGCAGGAAGCGCTGGATCGCAACCGCGGCCGCTCCCCGGAACTCGACGCGTTTTACGAGCGCATGCTGGAGACCGGGGCCGACCGCTTCGTCACCACTCCCTCTTCCGTCGACGCGCTCGAACCCTTGTTCGAGGAATGCCCCAATTTCGATGAAGTGCTGGACGACCTGGCGCGCTACCTGCGCCTGGCCCATGCCGGCGACAAGGGCTTCAACGTCATGCCCATCCTGCTGCTGGGCGGGCCCGGCGTGGGCAAGACCCATTTCGCCAAGCGCCTGGCCAGGGCCATGTCCACCGAATGCGAACTGATCAGCATGAACGCCCTGTCGGCCGGCTTCGTCATCACCGGCAGCTCGGCCAGCTGGCGTGGCGCAAAGTGCGGCAAGGTGGCCGAGCGCCTGGTGCGCGGCAAGTACGCCAACCCGGTGCTGGTGCTGGACGAAGTGGAAAAGGCGAGCGGCTCCACGCAGTCCGATCCGCTGGCCGCACTCTATCAATTACTGGAACCGGAAACCTCGAAGGCTTTTCGCGACGAATTCATCGACGTCGACGTCGACGCCAGCCAGATCTTCTGGGTGCTGACCGCCAATTCGGTGGATGGCATCCCTTCGCCCTTACTCAACCGCATGGCGGTGTATGAGGTGCCCAAGCCGACCCTGGCGCAGGCGGCCGCTATCGCCCAGCGCATGTACCGCGGCCTGGTCGAGGAACTGAACCTGGGCGGCTTCGACGACGTGCTGGCCGACGGCGTGCTCGACAGGCTGGCGCCGGTGTCGCCGCGCGACCTGCGCAAGACCCTGCTCGACAGTCTCGGCTATGCGGTGGCGGATGGCCGCGCCCACCTCACCGTGGACGACATCCGGCTTCGGCCCGTGCCGGGCAAATCCAGGATCGGCTTCTAAGCTTCGTCGTGAGACTCACGGATGGCGCGCCAGCTGGCGCCGCTCGGCCGCGCGCCCGTGCAGCAGCGCCAGCAGCTGGTCGGCCTGCTCGACGCTGACCAGCAGCGACTGGCCCTGCCGGGCCGGCAAGTACACCACCCGCTCGTGATCGGTCATGGCCACGAACAGCGGCTGCTGGTCCTCGCTGGTGAAACGCCCAGCGGCATAGCCCGGCAGGCTGATGCCGTTGTTGCGCAAGCCCAGCTGGGCCGCATCGATCGAGGCCAGGCTGCCGTGCCGGGCGCGCGCCAGGTCGAACTCGCCGATGTCGCGCGCGTATTCATAGAAATAGCTGGCGCGCACCACGACCTGGCCGTCGCGCACCTCCAGCGTGTTCTTCGACAGGCCCAGCGCGAGCAGCAGGGTCACCGGCAGCACCAGCGCACCGGCCACGGCGCCACTCTTCAGGTTGGCTTTCAGGCTGCGCTTGCGCGCCAGCAGCATCGGCAGCGCGGCGGCGAGGCAGGTGATGCCGATGAGTGTCAAATATGCCGACAGGCCGACGGCTGGGATGGCGAAGACGGTACCGCTCATCGGCGCGTTTCCCGCTGAAAGACAGCGCCAAGCGGCTCGCCCGCGATCCAGCAGCCCGTGACGAGCAGCGCGCTCAACGCGAACACGCCGGCCAGGCAAGGGCCCGGATAGGGAATCGCAAACAGGATCGCGCCGCCGATCGGCAGCACGAAACAGGCGGCGAATACTACCTCGCCCTGCCAGGCCAGCGGGAATCCCCATCTCCAGCCACTTTCCGGCGGTTTCGCCGGGAACCAGTACTTCTTTCCCATGTACTTGCTCCGGTTCAGTCTGATCGCACCGCCACCTTAACAGACTTGCCATGCGCGCGGCACGGGAATGCCTTG
>CAMPHU010000180.1 GCA_946886065.1 uncultured Massilia sp.
ACCGCCAGCCCCGCCAGATAGGCCGCGCCCAGCGCCGTGGTCTCGGTCACGCGCGGACGCACCACGGGGATGCCGAGCAGGTCGGCCTGGAACTGCATCAGCATGTCGTTGCGCGCCGCGCCGCCGTCGGCCCGCATCTCGGTGACGGCGCAGGCGGCGTCCTTCTGCATGGCCCCCAACAGTTCGGCGCTCTGGTAGGCGATCGCTTCGACCGCGGCCCGTGCGATATGGGCCGCGGTGGTGCCGCGCGTCATGCCGACGATGGCGCCGCGCGCGTAGGGATCCCAGTGCGGCGCGCCCAGGCCGGTGAAAGCCGGCACCAGCATCACGCCGCCGCTGTCGGGCACGCTCAGCGCCAGCGGCTCGACATCAAGCGACTGCTTGATGATGCCCAGGCCGTCGCGCAGCCACTGCACCGTGGCGCCGCCCATGAACACGCTGCCCTCGAGCAGGTAGTCGGTGGCGCCGGCGACGGTCCAGCCGACCGTCGCCAGCAGGCGGTTGTGCGAGACGGGCGGCGTGCCGCCCGCATGCATCAGCATGAAGCAGCCGGTGCCGTAGGTATTCTTGACCAGGCCCTTGCGGTGGCAGGCCTGGCCGAAGGTGGCCGCCTGCTGGTCGCCGGCGATGCCGGCGATCGGGATCGCATGGCCGAACCACGCCTCGGCCGCCAGGCCGACCACCTCGGAACTGGCCACCACTTCCGGCAACACGGCCTCCGGAACCTCGAACAGGTCGAGCAGGTTCTCGTCCCAGCGCAGCGTGTGGATGTTGAACAGCATCGTGCGCGAGGCGTTGCTGACATCGGTGACGTGGCGTCCGCACAAGCGGAACACCAGCCAGCTGTCGACCGTGCCGAAGGCGAGTTCGCCGCGTTCCGCGCGGGCGCGCGCATGCGGCACGTGCTCGAGCAGCCAGTGCAGCTTGGTGGCCGAAAAATAGGCGTCGAGTTCGAGGCCGGTGCGTTCCTGGATCATGGCGGCATGCCCCGCCGCGCGCAGGCGGTCGCAGGCGTCGGCGGTGCGCCGGTCCTGCCAGACGATGGCATGCGCCAGCGGCTCGCCGGTGCTGCGGTCCCACAGCAGCGTGGTTTCGCGCTGGTTCGCGATGCCGATGGCCGCTACTTGCGCGGGCTGGATGGCTGCCTGGCGCAGGGCCTCGCGTGCGCAGGCGAGCTGGCTGTTCCAGATGTCGAGGGCGTCGTGCTCGACCCAGCCGGGCTGGGGGAAATGCTGGGGATATTCGCGCTGGCAGCTGGCGACCGGCAGTCCCGCATGGTCGAACAGGATCGCGCGCGAACTGGTGGTGCCCTGGTCGAGGGCGAGGATGAAGCGATCCATCGTGTCTCCTGGAGCATCGTCGCCAGCAGTGTAACAATATCCGCGTCTTGCTGAGCCATACGACTCCGCCTGCTTCCACCAGGCGCCCTTCCCACCAAGCTAGCGGATGGCGATCGCCGCTCCATCGCCGCCCAAGCGCGGCAAACCCGGACATCCCGCCAGCTCGTGCAGGAAGCCCTGCTCCAGATAACGTGGAATCTTGTCGAATTCGCCGAGCACGCGGCTGCGGAATTGCTCGTCCTCGTACCAGCGCTCGACCGGGACGCCGAAGTAATTCACCGGGCAGACCGACATGCGCAGTCCCGGCCAGTGCCGCTGCAAGGTCATGAGATAGCGGCGGGTCGAGCATACCTTGCCGATGACGAGCACGCTGCGGATCGCGTCCAGGTCCATCGCGTCGGCCACCCGGGCCCGGCCGAACAGGACGTTTTCGCCCGTGTTGGCAGCGAGGGTTTCGAGGATCAGGACGGATTCGGGGACGCCCAGGCGCACCAGCCGCTCGCCGATGAGCTCCGCCTCGGATTCCGGCATGCCGCGCGTGCGTCCTCCGGACACCAGCAGGCGCCGGAACATGCCGTCCCGCCAGAGCGCATGGGCCGCATCGCAAAACTCGGGCACACCGTGGCGGGTGCCGAACAGGAAGCCGAGATCCGAGGGAGACGCCGGGAAGCCCGGCATCATGTAGTCGGCAATCAGTTGCAGATCGCTGGAAGACATGGCGCTACGGAAGGTGTCGTCGACAAGCCGCTCATTGCGGCGCCAAGGGATGAATTCAAGTAAAGCAGGCCGATAGGCCGGATTCTGTGTAGTGGTTTCCCTTGCGGGACGCCCCTATGACAGCCATTCCTCTAGGCGCTGGATTACTCCAGCGCTCAAGCTTCCTACCCGCACGCTCCGCGAGCAACATCAACGCGTGCCTATTTGGAATTGCTCCAGGTGGAGGTTACCGCGTTTCACCGTAACTGAATACGCTCGTCTCTGTGGCCCTATTCCTCGCCTTATACCTTGCGGCTTTCAGCGGACGGCCGTTAACCGTCACCCTGCTCTGTGGAGTCCGGACCTTCCTCCCGCCCCCACCCGAAGATGAGGACCAGCGGCTGTCTGGCCTGCTTCACGGCCGCTATTGTACCCTGCCCCGGCCGGTCCAAGCGAACAAGATGCTGGAAGACAGCGGATTAGCGCTGTCTCCCGTTGCATATGCGCGAAGCGCCTGCCTCAGTTCATCGCCACCTGATCGATCTTGAGCGCGAACAGCTCGTCGATCAGCTTGGTGATGTTGACCCGCACCGCGCCCTCGTTGGCGATGCGCAGGCGCTCGGTGCCGGCGAAAGCCGCGTCAAAGCCGGCCGTGTAGGGCAGCGACACGCGGCGGTTCAGGACTTCCTTGCCGCTGGCACGCTCGATCAGCGAGTACGAGACGGAGACGGTGACGGTCATGTTGAAGCCCGCCATCGGCTGGTCCACGCTCTCGAGATGCGCCACCAGCGTGTACTTGCCTGCCTGCTTGCCGCCGGCGAGCAGGCCCGCGTCGCGCAGCGAGGCTTCCAGCGCCTGCTCGAATTCGCTGTTGCCGACGTTCGACATCCACATCGGATTGGTTTCCTTGCCGCCGGTGACATCGCGCACCGCGACATTGGTGCGCAGCGGCGTCGGCGCGACGCGCTGCTGCGGCGAGGCGGTGGCGGTCATCTGGTCGACACGGGCAGGCGAAGCGCAGCCGGCCAGGACCAGGGTGGCAACGGACATCAGTACGAGAGCGATCTTTTTCATGACATTTCCTCAGGCGGTGGTATTGGCGGAAGCGGAAGGGGCGACGATCCCCGGGCATTTCTTGAGAATGGCGGACTGCTGCACGGCGTCGTACTCGCCACGCAGGCGGGAGTAGTCGGCTTCCTGCTGCTTGGTGCCGCCGAGGGCGAAGAGCGCCGGCCAGAACAGCAGGACGCCCACGCCTGCGATCGCCTTGTCGTTCGAGGCCGCCGTATCGAGACGGCCGCCCAGCTGCACGACCCGGCCCTGGATACGCTGGGATTCGCTGGCCAGCTGTTCGCAGTCGTAGCTCTGGAATTGCAGGGGCGACACATACGATGCCGCGATGTCTTTGGATGCCGTCGCGCAACCGCCGAGTGCGATACACATGGATACCACACCGATTACTGCTTTTTTCATTTCCGAAGCCCGTCCCTGGTTGGTTATAGTTTTGGTTGCTTTTTATTGTTGCTTTTGAAATATAAGATTAGCAATTTCCGGTTGTCAACGCGTAAATATGCATTCCGGCAAAGCTACCCGCTATGCATAGCTTTTGTCGGCTTTGGGCGACTTTCTCCCGCACCAAGAATCTGAAATTTGATGTCGCCATTTCAAAAGCCTCGGCTGAGCGGCTCACATAGAATGCCCGGATGCCAAACCAACAAGGATGACCGAACCATGACGCACCCTTCCCGTACCGGCGGCCAGATCCTGGTCGATGCGCTCCATATCCACGGCGTGGACACCGCCTTCGGCGTGCCGGGCGAAAGCTACCTCGACGTGCTCGACGCGCTGCACGATTCGCAGATCCGCTTCGTGATCAATCGCCAGGAAGGGGGCGCGGCGTTCATGGCCGAGGCCTACGGCAAGCTCACCGGCAAGCCGGGCATCTGCTTCGTCACCCGCGGCCCGGGCGCCACCAACGCCTCGATCGGCGTGCACACCGCCTACCAGGATTCGACCCCGATGATCCTGTTCATCGGCCAGGTCGGCAACGACTTCACCGACCGCGAAGCCTTCCAGGAAATCGACTACCGCCGCATGTTCGGCCAGATGGCCAAGTGGGTGGCCCAGATCGACCGCGCCGACCGCATTCCCGAATACCTCGCGCGCGCCTTCCAGGTCGCCACCAGCGGCCGCCCGGGCCCGGTGGTGCTGGCGCTGCCGGAAGACATGCTGGTCTCGACCGCCGCAGTGGCCGATACCCGTCCCTACCAGCCGGTCCAGGCTTCGCCCTCCTCCGCCCAGATCGGCCAGCTGCGCGCCATGCTGGCGGAAAGCCGCCGTCCGCTCGTGCTCCTGGGCGGCAACACCTGGAACGAGCAGGCCTGCGCGGACCTGGCAAGCTTCGCCGAAGCCAACCACCTGCCGGTGGCCTGCGCCTTCCGCTTCCAGGACCTGCTCGACAACGAGCACCCGCACTATGTCGGCGACGTCGGCATCGGCATCAATCCCAAGCTGGCCGCGCGCGTCAAGGACGCCGACCTGCTCATCGTCCTCGGCCCGCGCCTGGGCGAGATGACCACCAGCGGCTATTCGCTGCTGGCGGCGCCGGTGCCGCAGCAGCGCCTGGTCCACTTCCACCCGGATCCGGAAGAACTGGGCAGCGTCTACCAGGGCGAACTCATGGTCGCCAGCGGCATGCAGCAGGCCTGCGCCATGCTGGCCGCGATGGAGCCGGTCGACGCCAGCGCCTGGCAAGCCACGGTGCCGGAGGCCAAGGCCGAGCTGGCCGCCTACCAGGCCCAGCCGCCTATCTTCAAGGAAGGCAATGCGCCGCTCGACCTGTGGCAAATGGTGCAGGAACTGATGGCCCAGCTGCCCCACGACGCCATCATCACCAACGGCGCCGGCAACTATGCTTCCTGGGCGCACCGCTTCTACCGCTACGGCGGCATGCGCACCCAGCTCGCGCCGACCAGCGGCGCGATGGGCTACAGCGTGCCCTCCGGCGTGGCGGCCAAGATCGTGCGACCGGAACGCACGGTGGTGAGCTTCGCCGGCGACGGCGAATTCATGATGAACGGCCAGGAACTGGCCACGGCGGTGCAGTACGGCGCCGGCCTCGTGATCCTGCTGTTTAACAACGGCATGTTCGGCACCATCCGCATGCACCAGGAACGCGAATACCCGGGCCGCGTGTCCGGCACCGGCTTGCACAACCCGGACTTCGCCGCATTGGCGCGCGCCTACGGCGGCCATGGCGAGATCGTGGAAACGACGGAGGAATTCGGCCCGGCGCTGCGCCGCGCGCTGGCCCATGCCAACGAGCACAACAAGCCGGCCCTGATCGAGCTGCGCTACGACGGCAACCTGATCACGCCGAACGCGACCCTGGAGACCATCCGCAAGCACGCGGAAGCCACGAAAGCAAAACGCCAGGCTTAAACACGGCAGCCCGGCTGGCGAGAGCGCCAGCCGGGCTGGATGGGAATACGGGACTCAGCGCTGTTCGAGGCCGAGCTCGGCTGGAAGCGGGATGGGATGGTCGAAGAAGCTGGTCTGTTCAGGATGCGTCAGGAACAGCGCGACCAGGGCGATGAAGGCCCACACGACGATGTTGCGCAGGGTTGCGGCGCTGCCTTCGAGGGCGTTGTCACCGAACACCAGGCGCTTCAGGAAGTTCGTGATTTTCACGGTTAAACCCCGATTTTATCTATTGGTTTCTCTCTGGCTGTCACTCTATATCAGCCGCGTCCGTTTTTCCAGTTTCGCACTGTAGAGCTGTGACGAATTGATGACAGATTGACGACACGAAAAATTACCGTGAGGTCGGGGCGCCCGCGCCGCGTGGGTCGTATTGCTGCTCTGGTAAAATATTCGCTACTTTTTTCATCGCGCCGTCTCCTGGCGCTGCATGCAGCCCCCACCACCAGACCATGTTTAGCTTCTTCAAGAGAAAAAAAGCGCCGGAAACCCCGGACGTGCAAGAGCCCGCGCCAGTCACCGCGGCCGAGCCGGCTCCGCTTCCGGCTCCAGTTCCGGTCCCGGCGCCCGCGCCTGTGCCCGCGCCTGCCCCGGTTGCGCTGCAGGAAGGCGAACTGTTCCCCGAAACCGCCGAGCGTCCCACGACCGAAGCGGAAAAGAAACGCTCCTGGATGACGCGCCTGAAGGCGGGCCTGTCCAAGACCTCGAGCAACCTGTCGCTGCTGTTCGTCGGCGCGCGCATCGATGAGGACCTGTACGAGGAACTCGAAGCCGCGCTGCTGATGTCGGACGCCGGCATGGACGCCACCCAGCACCTGCTGGACGCGCTGCGCCGCAAGGTCAAGGAAGAAAAGCTGCTGGACGCGGCCGCCGTCAAGAACGCGCTCAAGGAACTGCTGATCGAGCTGCTGCAGCCGCTGCAGAAACCCCTGGAGCTGGGCCGCCACGACCCGCTGGTGATGATGATCGCGGGCGTCAACGGCGCCGGCAAGACCACCACCATCGGCAAGCTGGCCAAGCACATGCAGGGCTTCGAACAATCGGTGCTGCTGGCCGCCGGCGACACCTTCCGCGCCGCCGCGCGCGAGCAGCTGATGGTCTGGGGCCAGCGCAACAACGTCACCGTGATCTCGCAGCAGTCCGGCGACCCGGCCGCGATCGCCTTCGACGCGGTACAGTCGGGCAAGGCGCGCGGCGTCGACGTGGTCATGGTCGACACCGCCGGCCGCCTGCCGACCCAGCTGCACCTGATGGAAGAACTCAAGAAGATCAAGCGCGTCATCGGCAAGGGCATGGAAGGCGCCCCGCACGAGACCCTGCTCGTCATCGACGGCAACACCGGCCAGAACGCCCTGGCCCAGGTGAAGGCCTTCGACGACGCCCTGCAGCTCAGCGGCCTGATCGTCACCAAGCTGGACGGCACCGCCAAGGGCGGCGTGCTGGCCGCGATCGCGCGCACCCGCCCGATCCCGGTCTATTTCATCGGCGTGGGCGAAAAGCTGGACGACCTGCAACCCTTCAACGCGGAAGAATTCGTCGAAGCGCTGCTCGGCTAAACCCCATGATCGAATTCCAGTCTGTTTCGAAACAGTACTCCCATGACGCCTATGCGCTGCGCGATGTGTCGCTCAACATCGCCAAGGGCGAGCTGGTCTACCTGGCCGGCCCTTCCGGCGCCGGCAAGTCGACCCTGATGAAGATGGTGGCTGCCGTCGAGCGGCCCAGCAGCGGCAAGGTCCTGGTCAACGGCCAGGACATCGGCCGCATCAACAAGGCCGGCATTCCCTTCCTGCGCCGCAACCTGGGCCTGATCTTCCAGCAGCAGCGCCTGCTCAACGACCGCCACATCCTGGCCAACGTGATGCTGCCCCTGCTCGTGACCGGCGCCCAGAAAGGCCAGGCCGAGCAGCGCGCCCGCGCCGCGCTCGACAAGGTCGGGCTGGCGGACCGCGCCAAGGCCATGCCGCTGGAACTGTCCGGCGGCGAGCAGCAGCGGGTGGCGGTGGCGCGCGCCATCGTCAACCGTCCGCAGATCATCCTGGCCGACGAGCCGACCGCCAACCTCGACCGCGTGGCGGCCGACAAGGTGATCGACGCCCTGCGCGCCTTCCACGCCGCCGGCGTCACCTGCGTGATCTCGACCCACGACGAGCAGGTGCTCGACACGGCCGGCCGCGTGATCCGTCTCGAGCACGGCCAATTGGTGGGAGGCGCCGCATGAGCCCCTGGTTCCGCCAACACAGCTTCGCGCTCGGCGCCGCCCTGTCCACGGTGCGCAAGTCGCCGGGCAGCTTCCTGTTCAACGTGCTGGTCGTCGCGCTCGCGCTGACCCTGCCCTTCGCCGGCATCACCCTGCTCGACAATGTGCGGCCCCTGTCCGAGCAATTGTCGGTCGATCCAGAGATCAGCCTGTACATGCAGGAAGACACCCCGCGCGCCGAGGCCCAGGCCCTGGCGCCGCAGATCCGCGCCATCGTCGGCAAGGGCAAGACGCAAGTGAACTTCGCGCCGCGCGAGAAGGCGCTGGCCGAACTCAAGGACAGCAGCGGCCTTGGCGACGTGATCGACACCCTGGGCGAGAATCCGCTTCCTGACAGCTATGTGATCAAGCTGGAAGCCTTCGCCAGCGCCGGCGCGGCCGAGCAGGTGGACGCCATCGTCGAGCGCCTGCGCGCGCTGCCGGGGGTGGAATCGGTGCAGGTCGATTCGAGCTGGGTCAAGCGCCTGGCCGCCATGCTGGGCGTGCTGCGCCTGGCCCTGCTGCTGCTGGCCGCCACCCTGGGCGTCGTCGTGATCGCGGTGGTGTTCAACACGATCCGCCTGCAGGTGCTGACGCAGAAGGAAGAGATCGCCGTAGCCAAGCTGCTGGGCGCGACCGACAACTTCATCCATCGGCCCTTCTATTACACCGGCGCTCTGCTCGGCCTGTGCGCCGGGGGCGTAGCCCTGGGCGTGGTGGCACTGGCGCTGGTGCCGCTGAACGAGGCGATCCTGGCCTTTGCGCGCCTGTACGCCTCGGATTTCCAGTTGTTCCCGCTGGGGGCGCTGGAAGTGGCGGGCTTGCTGGCGATCAGCGCCGGACTGGGCCTGATCGGGGCGATGCTGTCGGTGCGGCGCCATCTGGCGCGGGTGCGCTGATCCCTTGGGCGCGGCGGCGGCAAGCCGCCGCCGCCGCGCCCTTGAAATCCCCTTCCATCGGCCTCATTTTTACTGCTTAGCCGTTCCACCCTACGCGATCACGCGAAATCCTCCTACACGCCGAGTCATCCCAAGGTGCGGCAGCCAACAGAGGGGCTTGCCCTCAGCCCTTAATCTGTCCCTGAACGCAAACTTCCAGCACCATCAAGCTCGCACTTGAGCTGAATCAAGCATTTAGCCACGTCCTGCTCTACAGTGGAACCGACGGTCAAATTGATGCTTTTAGGCAATACTTTGGCAGGCCTTAAGCACCCCGGCGGTTCCTGGCACTCACCTCGGGAGAGTGCTAATATATGAGCTAAGGAAAGTCAGATTTCAAGAGAAACGCATCCGTAACGAGTGGTAACAGCTATGCCACTCAGCAATGAATCGATGGCATTGTGGATGCAGCAAGATTATCTAAGAGGGAAATGAATATGTCCGCACAATCCGCATTGGTTCCGACCGGCAGTCGTGCTCTGGGACTCGGTTTCACCGGCAATCTTGGCAATATCGACGCCTATATCTCGGCCGTCAATCGCCTGCCGATGCTGTCCCATGAGGAAGAAGTCTCGCTGGCAACGCGGCTGCGGGAAAATAACGATCTCGATGCCGCGCAGAAGCTGGTGCTGTCGCACCTGCGCCTGGTGGTGTCGATCGCGCGCGGTTACCTGGGCTACGGCCTGCCGCACGCCGACCTGATCCAGGAAGGCAATATCGGCCTGATGAAGGCCGTGAAGCGCTTCGACCCGAACCAGGGGGTGCGCCTGGTGTCGTACGCCATGCACTGGATCAAGGCCGAGATGCATGAATACATCCTGAAGAACTGGCGCCTGGTGAAAGTGGCAACGACCAAGGCGCAGCGCAAGCTGTTCTTCAACCTGCGCAGCAACAAGCAGAGCCTGGACGCCATGT
>CAMPHU010000181.1 GCA_946886065.1 uncultured Massilia sp.
GCCCGCGCCCGCATCGTCATGCTTTCTCTTGAGGAAGGAAAAGAGCCCCATGGTCACCGTTGTCCGTCAGCCAGCCCGTCCGTGCAAAACGGTAGCACGGTCCAGGCGCCCGCGTGCTGCGCACACGCGGCGGCTGGTAGTGTATCCGATGGGAAATAAAAAGACTGCACGATTAGCAAGGGATTCGTGCAAACAAAAAAGCATGCGGGGTGAAGCGCATGCTTTTTTTTGGTGGCGTGGCAAGCGTGTCAGTCGCCGTAGAGCTTTTGCTTGAGCTCGCGGCGCTGCTGGGCTTCCAGCGACAGGGTAGCGGTCGGACGGGCGATCAGGCGCGGGATGCCGATCGGCTCGCCGGTTTCTTCGCACCAGCCATACTCGCCGGCCTCGATGGCCTGCAGCGATTGCTGCACTTTCTTGAGCAGCTTGCGCTCGCGGTCGCGGGTGCGCAGTTCCAGGGCGTGCTCTTCCTCGATCGTCGCCCGGTCGGCCGGGTCCGGCACCAGCACGGTTTCGCGCAGGTGTTCGGTGGTCTCACCGGCATTTTTCAGCAGTTCCTTCTCGAGCTCCTGCAGGCGGTTCTTGAAGAATGCCAGCTGGGCCGGATTCATGTAGTCGTCGTCGCTCATCGCCCGAATCTCTTCTTCCGTCAGGAGGCGTTCTTCGGGTTGGGCGGTATTCGGTTTCGTTGTTTTAGTCATGATGCCTTCGATACGACAGAGGTTTCATTGTATCAGCTTGCTCAGCCGTGACACCCCGTTGCGGCTGGAGTGCGCGGGGAGCAGCTGCCTTGATGGCGTCGGGGCGCCATCCCTTCTCTCCGGGGTGCCCATTACACTGTCGAAGCAGGGTTCAGACAGGTCCGGGCATACCAGTAAAACTGATGTAGTTTATACCAAACATTGTTCGAGGCCGCGGATAAATACGTCTTTTGGTAAATTTTTGCCAATAAATACCATTTTGCTGGCCGGTGTCTCGTTTTCGCTCCATTTCGGGCCGACGTCGCTGCCCATGATCTGGTGCACGCCCTGGAACACCACCTTGCGGTCGACGCCCTGCATGCGCAGCACGCCCTTGTAGCGCAGCATCTGCGGGCCGAAGACTTGCACCAGACTGCCCAGGAACTGTTCCAGGCGCTCGGGGTCGAAGGCGCGATCGCTCTTGAACACGAAGGCGGCGATGTCGTCGGTGTGGTGGCTGTGGTGGTGGTCGTGGCTGCAGGCCTCGCCATGCGCATGGTCGTGACCGCAATGGGCATGGTCGTGATCATGACCGTGATCATGATCGTGGCCTTCCTCGACGCGCAGGAAGTCCGGGTCGAGGTCCAGCTTGTCGTTCAGGTTGAAGCCGCGCAGGTCGAGCACGTCCGAGACCGGCGCCTTGCCGAAGTCGCTGGTCGAGATCGGGGCGCGCGGGTTCATGCGGTGCAGGCGCGCGGTGAGCGCTTCCACCGCCGCCGCGTCGACCAGGTCGGTCTTCGACAGCAGGATCTTGTCGGCGAAACCGACCTGGCGCTGGGCTTCCTCGTGCTGGTCCAGCTGGTCCATCGCGTGGCGCGCATCGACCACGGTGACCACGGCGTCGAGCAGATAGTTAGCGCCCACTTCCTCGTCCACGAAGAAGGTCTGCGCCACCGGACCCGGGTTGGCAAGGCCGGTGGTCTCGATGACCACGCGGTCGAAACTGATTTCGCCGGCGGCGCGCTTCTGCGCCAGCCTGGTCAGGCCTTCGACCAGGTCGCCGCGCACGGTGCAGCAGATGCAGCCGTTGTTCATCTCGATGATCTGCTCGGTGGTATCCCGCACCAGAATCTCGTTGTCGATGCTCTCCTGGCCGAACTCGTTCTCGATGACGGCGATCTTCATGCCGTGCTCTTCCTGCAGGATGCGGTTGAGCAAGGTGGTTTTGCCCGCGCCGAGGAAGCCGGTCAGGATGGTGCTAGGGATCAGGTCCATGTTCGCTACTCGTTCAGATGGGTCCGGGATGGGACAGGAGAATCGGGGGATTATGCCGCAATTCTTGCAAGACCACCATCAACCGTATCGGTGCTTGATAAAGCTCAAGCCACCGTTCTGAAAGAAGCGAAAGACGGCGGGATCAGGGCGCGGCCGCCAACGCCCGCTCGGCCTTGTCCAGGTTGCTGCGGTAGCCCGCCAGGGCCTTGCCTTCCTTGCCCTGGGCCTCGGCCAGCGCCAGCGCCTTCAGGAACTGCGCCCTGGCGGCGGCCGGCTGGCCGGTGGCCAGCAGCGCTTCGCCATAACTGTCCTGGGCGTTGGCCGAGCCGCCGAAGCGCTCGGCGTTCGCCTTCATGACCCGTACTGCAAGCTGGGCCTGCTTGCGCGGGCCGAGCAGTTCGTAGGCGATGCGGTTGCGCTCGGCTTCGTCGAAGCCGCTCGCGGCCAGTGCGTTGGCGACCGCCCCATCCGCGCCGTCCTGCTCCAGGCGGCGGAACAATTGCGCACGCGCCTCCGCATGTCGGCGCCGTGCATCCCTGGCATCGGCCGTCGCAATCACTTGGCGCACCGCAGCCACTACCAGCTCGGGCTGTTCCAGGTGAATGTTGTGGCCGCTGTCCGGGGTGACCACATGGCTGCCGCTGCTGAATTCACGGAACAGGCTGCCGTGCAGCCCGCGCCAGACCTGCACCGCGGCCGGCGTTTCCAGGAACAGCTGCGCCTGCTCGCGCAGCTGGACCGAGGTCAGCACCGCCACCGGGACGTCGGGCAGCCGCCCGGGCGTGTCGAGCGCGCCGCGCTCCAGGATCGCCTGCACGCTGCGCAGCTCGGCCCGCAGGGCCGGCGGCGTGAAGCCTTCGATGGCGCGCTTATCGCTGTCCACCCGGGCCGCATCGAGCTTGCGCAGTTCCTGCTCGAAGCGCTCGTGGCTGGGATCGACGAATACCATGCCCGCCACCTGCTCCGGGTGGCGCGCCGCATAGCTGCGGATCAGGAAGGCGCCATAGGAATGCCCGACCAGGATGAAGGGCGGCTGCAGTTTGGCGGCCGCGACCAGCTGCTCGAGTTCGTCCGTGCGGGCGGCCAGGCCGACGGCGCCCGGGTGCGGATCGGAGCGGCCGAGGCCGGCGCGCGAATAGGCGACCAGCTTCGCCGCGTCCGCCAGCGCCGGCGCCACGCGCCGCCAGACGCTCAGGTCGCGCCCGAAGCCGGCTTCGAAGATCACGGTGTAGCGGCCGCTGCCCATGGCCGCCATCTGGACTTGGCGGTCGCCGACCTTGACCAGGTCCTGGGCGGCGGCGGGGGCGGTGAAGACGGCGGCAAGGAAAGTGGCAAACAAGAGGGCAGCGCCGAACCTGGGCAGGACGGCAGGCGGAAATGCAGATGGCATGAAGGCTCCGGAAATCATTGCCGCCGTTGCCGCCAGGGGCGACAATCCGACGGCGAGGCCATTGTAGAAAGCTTGGCCCGGCCTCGAAACTGTCAAAAATAACAGCCGTGCAGAACACGCGATAAGGAGACGACATGGCAGTGGTGGGAGAAGCGGTGGCCGGCTGGCGCGGCCGCCACCTGGAAGGGATGGCGCAGGCGCGCGATGCCGACGGCCTGCTGGCGGTCCTGGCCGCGGCCGCCCGCGAGCTCGGCTTCGATTACTGCGCCTACGGCATGCGCATGCCGCTGCCGCTGTCGAACCCGGCCACCTTCATGGTGAACAATTATCCCGAGGCCTGGCAGGCCCGCTATGCCGCGGCCGGTTACCTGGCGCTCGATCCCACCGTGGCGCACGGCGCCGTTTCCCTGAATCCGCTGCTGTGGAGCGAGCCGCTGTTCGCCTCCGCCCGCCCGCTGTGGGAAGAAGCGCGCAGCCACCAGCTGCGGATCGGCTGGGCGCAATCCTCGCGCGCGCCGGACGGCAGCGTGGGCATGCTCACCCTGGCGCGCTCGCACGAAGCCTTGTGCGGCGCCGAACTCGCGCGCAGCGAGCGCGACATGATCTGGCTGGTGCATGCGGCGCACGAGGCGATGGTGCGCCTGCACGTGCAGCGCCTCTCGCAGGCGCCGCTGAGCGCGCGCGAAGCGGAGGTGCTGCGCTGGATGGCCGATGGCAAGACCTCTTCCGAGGCGGCCGATATCCTCGGCCTGTCCGAGCGCACCGTGAACTTCCATGTGGCGAATGCCTTGTGCAAGCTGGGCGCGGCGAACAAGACCGCGGCCGTGGTCAAGGCGGCGCTGCTGGGACTGCTTTAGCGGTTTATTTGGATTTTGCGCGCGGATGGGCGCGGTCGTACACCGCCGCCAGGTGCTGGAAGTCGAGCGAGGTATACACCTGGGTCGAGGTGATGCTGGCATGCCCGAGCAGTTCCTGCACGGCGCGCAGGTCGCCCGAGGATTGCAGCAGGTGCGAAGCGAAGGAGTGGCGCAGCACGTGCGGGTGGACGTGCACCGGGCTGCCCGCGCGCAGGGCGTGCTGCTTGAGGCGCTGCTGCACCACGCGCGGCGTGATGCGGGTGGCGCGCGCCGACAGGAACAGGGCGGCGCTGCCGTCGCGCGCGGCGGGACGCACCGCCAGCCAGGCGTCGAGCGCCGCGCGCGCCGGGCCGCCGACCGGCACCCGGCGCATCTTGCCGCCCTTGCCGGTGACGACCACTTCGCCCGCCTCGCGGTCCAGCCAGCCGAGCGAGGCCGGCTGCCCCGCCTGCGCCCCCGCCTCCTTGTAGGCCAGGTCCAGGCCGCTCAGTTCCGACACCCGCAAACCGCTCGAATACAGCAGCTCGAACATGGCGCGGTTGCACAGCTCGAAGGGTTCCGGGTGGCCGTGGACATTGGCTTCCATCAGCTGCACGGCGGCATCCACCGCCAGCGCCTTGGGCAGGGTCTTGGGCCGTTTCGGGGCGCGCACGCCCTCGACCGGATTGGCCGCCAGGGCCGTCTGGCGCGACAGCCAGGCATAGAAGCCGCGCCAGCCCGAGAGCTTGCGCGCGATCGAGCGCGCACTCTGGCCGCCGGCATGCAGCTTGGCGGTGAAGCGGCGGATGTCGAAGTGGGTCAGGCGCGGCCAGTCGGTATGCCCGGCCAGCTGGCCGAGCTCGACGAGGTCGCGCCGGTAGGCCTCGACCGTGTGGGCCGAGAGCTGGCGCTGGGTGGCCAGCTCGCCCAGGTAGCGCGCGGCCCAGTCGGTGGCGTCGGCCGGGGCGCCCATGCCTGCAGGGGCCTCAGGCGCGCAGCGGCGCCAGCGCGGTGCTGGCGGTGGCGGCGATGTGGACCAGGAAGTCGGTCCCCATCACGGTGGTGAAGCGGTCCGGGTCGGGCGAACCCATGACCAGCATGCCGAAGGTCTGGCCAGGCTGGCCGAGCGGCAGCATCACGGTGGAACGCACCGCGGCCGGGTCCTCGAGCCAGCGCACCGCCTCGAAGTCGTTGTTCGGGCCGCAGTAGGGCGCGCGCAGGCTGTTGGCGAAGATGCGCGCGTCGTCCGAGACGCCGCCGGTGAACCATTCGCCTGCGTGGTCCGGCGCCACGTTCCACAGGCGCAGGCTCACCTGGGGCACCGAGAAGTGGATGCGCAGGCCGTCGGCCAGGTCGCGCGCCATCGCGGCGCCGCCCTGCGACACCAGCAGGGCCTGGGTCCAGGCGTGGAAGCGGTTGGCGATCGCGGCGTTTTCCTCGGCGCGGCGGGTCAGTTCGGCCAGGCGCAGCTCGAGGGCGCGGTATTTGTCGCGCATGACCTCCATCTGGCGCTCCTGCAGCGACACGGCGCGGCCGGTCAGCGGGCTGGACAGTTTAACCTCGCCCAGCAGGCCGGCGTGCTCCTCGAAAAACTGCGGATGGTCGATCAGGTATTGCGCGACGGCGGTGGAGTCCAGTGTTGCGGTGGTCATGAAAATCTTCGGTAAAGTAAGGTCCGGGTTCGCCATTTTACCTGAGCGGCACAGCCGCCCGGGCATAAAAAAAGACGCCCGCAGGCGTCTTCCGGGGTGGGCACGCCGCCGGCGCGCCGCACCATTGCCGTCTTAGAAGCGGTGACGGATGCCGATCTGCAGCGCGCGGCCGTCTTCGCCCGGGCCCTTGGTGAAGCCGCCCGGGTTGCCGGCGGTGCCAGGCGCGTACTGGGCTTCGTTCTTGTTCTTGATGTTCGCGAACACGGTGTAGATGTCGGTGCGCTTCGACAGGAAGTGGTCGTAGCCGATCGCGAACAGGTTGGCGTCGCTGTTCGAGGCGGTACGGTCGTTCTGGTGCGCGAACGAGGTCATGATGCGGCCGTTGCCGACCTTGTAGTGCAGGCCGGCCTGGTAGCTGTTCGCGTCCTGCACGGTGTTGGCCGAGATCCGGTTCGAGAAGAAGCCGCGCAGCGCGGCCTGGCTGGCGGCCGGAACGCCTGCCGCCGTCAGGCGCGGCACCACGACGCTGTCCCAGCCTGCCAGGTAATCCGGCAGCAGGGCCGAGTTGGTGTTGCGCTGGCTGTGGAAGCCGGCGAAGATCTTCCACTGGTCCAGGGTGTAGGAGCCGCCCACGGTGGTGGTGCGCAGGCTCGGACGGTCCTGGCGGTCGTAGCCGTGGTTGTAGCCGATGCCGACGTCGAAGCCGTTGGCCTTGTAGGTGACATGGCCGGCGCGGAACTTGTTGTAGCGGCCCAGGTAGCCCGAGCCCTTGCCGCCGTACATCAGCGCGGCGCCGATGCCGTTCGGCAGGGCGATGCGGTACTGGACCGCTTCCTGCGAGCGGATGTCGGCGCTCAGGGCGGTGAAGCCGGCGGTGCCGCCGGTCACGTGGCCCCAGGTGCCTGCGGTGCCCGACTCGAAGGTGTCGGCCATGTTGAAGACTTCATAGCCCGGGGTGTACATGCGGCCGATCAGGAAGGCGCCGACCGGGGTGACCAGGCCGACCATCGCCATGCGGTCGAACAGCGCGCGCTCCTGGTTGACGGCCGCGGCGCCCGGCGGCTGGATGGCGGCCTGGAGGCCGGCCAGCAGCTGGTCGCGGACAGCCGCCGGCAGCGGCATGGCGTTCATGCCGCGCAGCAGGTAGCGGCCCGGATTGTCGTTCATCAGGGTCGGCTGCTGGGTGCCGGTGTCGAGCTCAACGCGCGCTTCCAGGTTGAACATAGCCTTGAAGCCATTGCCCAGGTCTTCGGTGCCTTTGAAGCCGATGCGCGAGCCGTCGGCGCCGCCGCTGTAGATCTTGGTCGGGCCGCCTTTCTGGAACATCACGCCGGCGTCGGCGATGCCATAGATCTGGACGCTGGTCTGGGCCAGGGCGGAAGTCGCAAAGGTGGCGCCGAGCAGGGCGGCGATGAGGCTCTTCTTCATTAGGTCTCCGAATTATGTTCTTGGCTAGCGAGTTGCTGTAACTCACTCTCCTTGCCAATATGCCATCCGTCTTGCGCGCTGTACAGAACGCTCGTGCGGAAAGTCGCAGTCTTGCTGTTCTCGTTGTTAAAACACTACAAGGAAAGTGGTAAACGACAAAGGCGGACATGGGTTCCCATGTCCGCCTTCGGTGGCGCAGGCCGCGCGGCTCAGAACGAGTGGTTGATGCCCACGTCGTAGTGGTTGACGGCCGCCGGGCTGGTCGGCAGGCCGCGCTTGCGCGAGGCGTCCACATACAGGTAGGTGCGCTTCGACAGGCTGTACTCGTAGCCCAGCGAGAACTGCTTGACCTTCTGCAGGCCGTCGGTGTCCTTCTGGCCATAGCCGGCCAGCAGCTTGCCCGGGCCCAGGGTGTAGTTGGCGCCCAGCACCCACGACTTGGTGTCGGCGTTGGCGAGGCGGTTGTGTTCCTGGTCCTGCTTGCTGTAGGTGCCCATCAGCTTCAGTTCCGGGGTGGCGTTCAGCGCGGCGCCCACCGACCAGACCTTCGATTCGATCGCGTTGCGCTCGTAGCCGGCCATGAAGGCCGCCGGGCCGTTGTTGTAGGTGGCGCTGACCGAGAACGGGTTGGACGAGGCTTCGGCGCCCACCGGGTATTGCGGATTGGCTGCGGTGCCGCGGCCGATCACGGCTGCGCCGCCGGTGTTTTCCTTGGTGGCGATGGCGGTGTTCAGCTGGAAGCCGCTGACGATCGGGGTGTTGTACCAGACCGCGTTGCTCCAGCGGTTATGCGAGGCGCCCGACGGGTCCAGCGGCTGCGAGGTGTAGCCGGCCACGCTCAGGTCGGTGTAGAAGCCGGCCGGCGACGGCAGGGCGTGGAAGGGCTCGAAGGCGCCGATGGTTTCGTGGTACGGGGTCAGGCCGCGGCCGATGCGCAGCATGCCGAAGTCGCCTTGCAGGCCGACCCGGCTCTGGCCCTGGAACAGCTGGCGCTGCACGCCGTTGCCGCCCACTTCGAGGGAGCCGGTGTCCGGCTCGTAGCGGATCTCGAG
Organism: uncultured Massilia sp.; assembly: GCA_946886065.1. The sequence goes on from CAMPHU010000181.1 coordinate 8,311, forward strand.
CTGGAACAGCGCCTTCAGGCCGTTGCCCAGGTCTTCCGTGCCTTTGAAACCCAGCGTGTTGGCGGCGCGCTTGCCGATGTTCAGCGACTGGCCGGTACGCTTGATGAGGCCAGCGTCCAGGTTGCCGTAGATCTGAACCGTGCTCTGCGCCTGGGCCGCGCCGGCGAGCGTGCCGAGCAGCGCGGCGGCCATGAGGGTTTTCTTCATTATTCGTGTTCCTTGATTAAGTTACGCTTCGTCCTGGGCGTTGAGAGCTGAGCTGAACACCCGGATCCATGTACCTTAATAGTTTCCTGCGACAAGATTTACTGATTGGTCAATTATGTATGCGGCACTTGGTCGAAAGCCAATAAATCCAATTGTGTTGTTGTTTTTTTGAAACGTGCGTCATCCAGGATGTAACAAATTTGCCCCTGCGTGGAGCGCATCCGCATCCGGCCGCGCTTGCCCCTCGCATCCGCACCATGACGGGGCTGAAAGTGGGCCGGAGATGAGTTGCCGACTTCTTCTGGCGCACCGCGCGAAACTGTCGCCTGGACGTCATCCCTGCAGGTGAGACTGCTTTCATACGTTTGCGGCGCCGCAAACAAAGCCATGGCTTGAAAAGAATCGGCGGCACCGGCGGCTTAGACTTTGGCCCAACCGCGTGCGTGGCGACGCACTTCGTCAATACCTTGTATATTGGCAACTTTTCCGCCGAGCTGCTCCGGCTTGCGCCGTAGCCAGCCCTTGCGTTGCCACTGCGCTTGCCGACCTGACTCACCAATGGTTTATTCCGACAATGGCTAACCGCGAAGAACTGGCGATCATCCGCAACGCCCGGGCCGGGCAGGCCGCCGCCCAGCTCGAGCTCGGCAAGCTCTACCTGTTCGGCAGCGCCGGACTCCCGCAGAGCCTGCCGACCGCGCTGCACTGGCTTGAACGGGCTGCGCGCCAGGATTGCGCGCCCGCATGGCAGCTGATCGGCAACCACATTCCTTTCGAACTGGCCCAGCGCCATGGGCCCGGGCTGGCGTCCTGGTACGAACGCGCCTATGAGGACGGCAGCGTCCACGCAGGGCTGGTGTTCGCCCAGCTGGTGTTCGAGACCGGGCAGGCGGCGTCCGCGGAGGCGCGCGCCAAGGCCTTGCGCGCGCTGCAGGACGCGGCCCAGGCTGGTTTTCCGCACGCGCAATGGATGCTGGCCCGGCAGCGGGGCGCCCCGGCCGCGCCCCTGGAGCCGGAGCTGGCGGCGGCAGC
>CAMPHU010000182.1 GCA_946886065.1 uncultured Massilia sp.
GCGCAGCGCGCCTTCTCCGCAGGCCACCACGATGCCCTGCGCATCGGCCGCCAGCACCCGGCCCGGCTCGCCCTTGCCGGCAAGCGGCTGGGCGTTCCAGATCTTGACCGCCACGCCTTCCACCAGTCCCTGCGCGCCGGGGAAGGGATTGAAGGCGCGCACCTTGCGTGCCAGCGCCTCGGCGGACAGGCCGAAGTCCAGCTTCGCTTCGTCCTTGCTGATCTTGGCGGCGTAGGTCACGCCTTCTTCCGGCTGCGGCACGGCTTCCAGCTGGCCCGCCGCCATCTTGCGCAGCGCGTCCACGATCATGCGCCCGCCCAGGGCGGCCAGCTTGTCGTGCAGGCTGCCGGTGCTGTCGGTGTCCTCGATGGCCACGCGCTCGATCAGCATCATCGGGCCCGTGTCCAGGCCTTCTTCCATCTGCATGATGGTCACGCCGGTCTCGGCGTCGCCCGCCTCGATCGCGCGGTGGATCGGCGCGGCGCCGCGCCAGCGCGGCAGCAGCGAACCGTGGATATTGATGCAAGGCTTGATGTCGAGGGTGCTGCGCGGCAGGATCAGGCCATAGGCCGCCACCACCATCACGTCGTAGTCGAGCGCCTGCAGGCGCTCATGCGCGGCGCGCGCTTCCACGGCGCGCTGCGGGTCCTTGCTATCCATGCGCAGCGACAGCGGCTGCAGCACTTCCATGCCGTGCGCGAGGGCGTACTGCTTCACCGCGGAGGCTTGCAGCTGCATGCCGCGCCCGGCCGGACGGTCGGGCTGGGTCAGGACCAGGGGAATCTCGAAGCCGGCCTCGTGCAGGGCACGCAGGGCGACGGCGGCGAACTCCGGGGTGCCGGCAAAGACGAGCTTCATCAACGGCGGCCGCCGGCGCGCTGGGCTGCCTCGCGTTCCAGGCCGCGCTCTTCCTTCTGCAGCTTGGCCTTGATGCGGTTGCGCTTGAGCGGCGACAGGTATTCCACGAATACCTTGCCCATCAGGTGGTCCATCTCGTGCTGGATGCAGACGGACAGCAGGCCGTCGGCGTCGAGCTCGAATTCCTTGCCCTCGACGTCCCAGGCGCGCACCTTGACCCTGGCGGGGCGCTCGACGCCGTCGTAGATGCCGGGCACCGACAGGCAGCCTTCGTCGTAGACCTGCTTTTCGTCGCTGGCCCAGGTGATTTCCGGATTGATGAAGACGATCAGCTTGCTTTGATCTTCGGTGACGTCGATGACGACCACGCGCTCGTGCACGTCGACCTGGGTCGCCGCCAGGCCCACGCCCGGTGCGTCGTACATGGTGTCGGCCATGTCGGCGACGAGCTTGCGCAGGCGCTCGGTGCCGAATTCGGTCACCGGCTTGGCCACCTTGTGCAGGCGCGGGTCGGGATAGCGGAGGATCTTCAGTAAGGCCATATCAATCAGGTAATAAAGTGGGTTCAGTATTCAGGGTCGGAGTCGTGGCACAGACATAAACGCAACACACGAAGCGCCTGGCAGGACGCGGTTTGTCTTGCTAGTTCAAGGATTTGTGTGCAGAATTTGATTCACTACGGCAACCTTTTAAGGAAACCGGGAACGGACGCATCGTACTTGCTCGTCCTGTTTCTCGTGCCGTGACTGGGCGGGATGCATCCCGGACAGTCAGCAATTGGTCTCAACGCGCCATTTTACGGACGTCTTCGATGAAAAATTTTAGCACAGTCGTGACCCGCGCTGCTGCGGCGGCGCTCGTCGCATGTGCCGCGGCCGGCGCGGCCCTGGCCGCACCCAGCCCAAGCCCGGTGGCCCCGGCCAGCTGCAGCTTCCGCCCCAATGCCCCCGACCAGCACGTCGTGGTCAAGGGCGATACCCTATGGGATATTTCCGCCACCTTCTTGCTGAACCCCTGGTGCTGGCCCCAGGTGTGGGGCATGAACCGTGATGAAATCCGCAACCCGCACTGGATTTATCCGGGGCAGGTCATCTATTTCGACCGGTCGCGCGGCCGCCTGTCCCTGACGCCGCCGGGCGCCGGCGAGGGCGGCAACCAGCCGCCGCTGGTCCGCCTGTCGCCCCAGCTGCGTACCGAAGCGCTCGAACGGGACGCCCTGCAGTCGATCCCGGCCGGCGCCATCGAGCCCTACCTGACCCAGCCGCTCGTGGTCGAGGACAATGAGCTGGCCGCCGCGCCGCGCATCATCGCTTCGCAGGAAGGCCGCGTCTACCTGGGCAAGGACGACAAGGTCTATGTCAAGGGCGACCTGCGCGGCGGCAGCAGCTTCCAGGTGTTCCGCCCGGGTACGATCCTCAAGGATCCGCAGACCGGCAGGGTGCTGGCCCACGAAGCCGCCTACCTCGGCACCGTCACCCTGGTGACGGAAGCGAAGCCGGGCGTTGGCGCCCACACCTTCCGCGTCACCGACACCCTGCAGGAAATGGGCGTGGGCGACCTGCTGGTGCCGGCGCCGCCGACCCCGGTGCGCAATTACGTGCCGCATGCGCCCCTGCAGCCGGTCGACGCGCGCGTGATGTCGATTTATGCCGGCGTCAGCTATGCCGGGCAGAGCCAGGTCGTCACTGTCAATCGGGGTTCGCTTGACGGACTCGATGTCGGCGCCGTGCTGCAGCTCTATCATCTCGGGAAGACGGTGCCGGACCCGGCCAGCAAGGGCATCCTGGGCTTCGGCAAGTCGCAGATCAAGCTGCCGGACGAGCAATACGGCAACCTGTTCATCTTCCGTGTGTTCAAGAACGTTGCGTACGGCTTGATCATGCAAGTGACGGAGCCGGTGCAAGTCGGCGACGTGGCCAAATCACCGGAGTAAGCCCGCCGTGCAGGACACGGACCCCCACACCACTGCTTCCATCGCCGCCATTGCCGACTGGATACGCCTGGGACAGGCCAGTGGGATCGGGGGCCGGACTGCCAGGCGATTGCTGGAGCGCCTCGGTGCTCCGGCAGCCATCTTCGGCGCCGGCCAGGATGCGCTGGCCGACACCCTCACACCTGCCCAGGCGCGCGCCCTGTGCGCGCCGCCATCGCCCGAGCTGGCGCATCTGGTCGAGGCCACGCTGGCCTGGCTGCGGCATCCCTCCCATCACATCCTGACGCTGCACGATCCGGCCTATCCGGCGCCGCTGGCCAATATTCCCGACCCGCCGCTGCTGCTCTATATAAAAGGGCGCATCGAACTGCTGGGGCAAGCCCTGGTGGCCGTCGTCGGCAGCCGCAACGCCAGCCTGCAGGGCAGGGCCAACGCCGAAGGCTTCGCGCGGGCCCTGTCGCAAGCCGGCCTGTGCGTCGTGTCCGGCATGGCGCTGGGCGTGGACACGGCCGCGCACCAGGGCGCGCTCGACGGCGCCGGCTCGACCATCGCCGTGATCGGCACCGGCATCGACCGCGTCTATCCGGCGCGCAACCGCGAGCTGGCCCACCGCATCGCCATGGAAGGCTGCATCGTCAGCGAGTACGCCCTCGGCACGCCTCCCGCGGCCGCCAATTTTCCGCGCCGTAACCGCATTATCAGCGGCCTGAGTGCCGGCGTGCTCGTGGTGGAGGCGGCGGCCGGCTCGGGCTCCCTGATCACGGCCCAGCTGGCCGCCGAGCAGGGCAGGGAAGTGTTCGCCATTCCCGGCTCCATCCACTCGGCCCTGGCCAAGGGCTGTCACCAGCTGATCCGCGAAGGCGCGCAACTGGTCGAGACCGTGGACGAGGTGCTGGCGGCCATGCGCTGCTCGCCGCTGGCCGTCCCGGCCGCGGCCGAACAAGAAGCGCCGGACGACGAGCTGCTTGCCGTGCTCGGCCATGACCCGGTCGGCATCGATGCCTTGCTGGAACAGATGGGCGGCGATGCCGGGCTGCTGGGTGGGCGCCTGCTCGCCCTGGAGCTGGCCGGCCTGGTCGAACAGCTGCCTGGCGGACGGGTGCAAAGGGTGTGCCGCTGAGCGTCATCGAGCGACAGGAAAACATACTGCTGAGTTGCAAAGATCTATCCTTTGCCAGAGGGTGTTTGCGAAATGTATGCTCTTGTTTTCATTGGGAATCGAGTAAGCTGATTGAACGGATAAGGCCGTGAAACAACGTTTTTTTCGAGGAGGGGTGTAGCGTGCGTGCCAGACTTGTGCCGCGACGAACTTAACTGCTACAGTAGCGTCACTATGTTCGACATCCTGGTCTATCTCTACGAGACGTACTACCGTCCCGACGCCTGCCCCGAGCCGGCAGCCCTGGCTCGCAAGCTGTCCGCCGTCGGTTTCGACGACATTGAAATCTCGGAAGCCCTCGACTGGCTGACCGGCCTGACCGAGATGGCGACCGCCGAGCAGATCGAAGCCTCCACCGGTACCCGCTACTACGTGGATGAGGAATACATCGAGCTGGGCAGCGCAGCGATCGGCTTCATCCAGTTCCTGGAAAGTGCCGGCGTGCTCGGCCCCGTGCAGCGCGAGATCGTCATCGAGCGCGCGCTGGCGGTCGACGAATCGCCCGTCACCCTGGGCAAGCTCAAGATCATCGTGCTGATGCTCATGTGGAGCCAGGGCAAGGAGCCCGACGCCCTCATGTTCGACGACCTGTTCGGCGACGACGACGATCAGACGCCGCGTCTGCTCCACTGATCCGGCACAAAGTTTCACACCACAGCAAAACGGGGCCTTCAGCCCCGTTTTTCATTGGCGCTGCCCGTTTTCCGGGCAGCCGCACGGCCATTTCGCACCATCGTCCCGCACCAGTCCGGCACAAGGCCTACTTGCAGGGACGGCGAGAACCCGCTTATCATTGGCCGCTCAAAACAGACTGTTACCAATCAGACACTACGGCAAACAAGGCCGTCCGGCTCGAAACATGTATGATGCGCAAGCCGAGCCAACCCACTCTATATAGTAAGTACGACGAGAAACCCTATGACCAAATCCCTCATCATCGCGGAGAAGCCCTCGGTCGCGAACGACATCGCGAAGACGCTGGGCGGCTTCACCAAGCACGATGAGTACTTCGAATCCGACGAATTCATTCTCTCGTCCGCCGTCGGCCACCTGCTCGAGATCACGGTGCCCGAAGAATACGACGTCAAGCGCGGCAAATGGAGCTTCCAGCACCTGCCCGTGATTCCCCCGTACTTCGCGCTGAACCCGATCGCCAAGACCGAGTCGCGCCTCAAGGTGCTCAACAAGCTGATCAAGCGCAAGGATGTCACCACCCTGATCAACGCATGTGACGCGGGACGCGAAGGAGAACTGATCTTCCGCCTGATCGCCCAGAACGCGAAGGCCAAGCAGCCGGTCAAGCGCCTGTGGCTGCAGTCGATGACACCAAACGCGATCCGCGAGGGCTTCGCCCACCTGCGCACCGACGAAGAGATGCTGCCGCTGGCCGACGCCGCGCGCTGCCGCTCGGAAGCCGACTGGCTGATCGGCATCAACGGCACCCGCGCCATGACCGCCTTCAACTCGAAGGAGGGCGGCTTCTACCTGACCACCGTGGGCCGCGTGCAGACGCCGACCCTGTCGATCGTGGTCGAGCGCGAAGAGAAGATCAAGAAGTTCGTGCCGCGCGACTACTGGGAAGTGCGCGCCGAGTTCGTGTGCGCCGCCGGCGTCTACGAAGGCCGCTGGCTCGACACCGCTTTCAAGAAGGACGAGAACGATCCCGAGAAGCGCGCCGAGCGCCTGTGGAGCAAGGCCGCCGCCGACTCCATCGTTGCCGCCTGCCGCGGCAAGCAGGGCGTGGTCACCGAGGAATCGAAGCCGACCACCTCGATGGCGCCGGCCCTGTTCGACCTGACCTCGCTGCAGCGCGAGGCCAACGGCCGCTTCGGCTTCTCGGCCAAGAACACCCTGGGCCTGGCCCAGGCGCTGTACGAAAAGCACAAGGTGCTCACCTATCCGCGTACCGATTCGCGCCACCTGCCGGAAGACTATGTCGGCACGGTCAAGAGCACGATGGAAGCGCTGAACGACACCAACAACTACCAGCAGTTCTCGAAGCAGGTGCTGAAGAACGGCTGGGTCAAGCCGAACAAGCGCATCTTCGACAACACCAAGATCTCGGACCACTTCGCCATCATCCCGACCGGCGTGATCCCGAAGAACCTGAGCGAGCCGGAACAGAAGCTGTACGACCTGGTCACGCGCCGCTTCCTGGCCGTGTTCTTCCCGGCGGCCGAGTTCCTGGTCACCACCCGCTTCACCGAGGTCTCGGGCCACCAGTTCAAGACCGAGGGCAAGGTGATGACCAACCCCGGCTGGCTGGCCGTGTACGGCAAGGACACCACCGGCGACGACAAGGACGGCGCCACGCTGGTGCCGGTGGCCAAGGGAGAGAAGGTCCTGGCCGACAAGCTCAGCGCCAACGGACTGGTCACCAAGCCGCCCGCGCGCTATACCGAAGCGACCCTGCTGTCGGCGATGGAAGGCGCGGGCAAGCTGGTCGACTCGGACGAGCTGCGCGACGCCATGGCCGGCAAGGGCCTGGGCACGCCGGCGACGCGCGCGGCCATCATCGAAGGCCTGCTGACCGAGAAATACCTGCTGCGCGAAGGGCGCGAGCTGATGCCGACCGCGAAGGCGTCGCAGCTGATGACCCTGCTGCGCGGTCTGGGCGTGAACGAACTCACCGCGCCCGAGCTGACCGGAGAGTGGGAATACAAGCTCGCCCAGATGGAGAAGGGAAAAATCTCGCGCGAGGAATTCATGCGCGAGATCGCGCAGATGACCCAGATCATCGTCAAGCGCGCCAAGGAATACGACAACGACACGATCCCGGGCGAGTACGCGACCCTGCAGACGCCTTGCCCGAACTGCAGCGGCGTGGTCAAGGAAAACTACCGCCGCTTCGCCTGCACCAAGTGCGACTTCTCGATGTCGAAGACGCCGGGCAGCCGCCAGTTCGAGATCAACGAGGTCGAGGAACTGCTGAAGAACCGCACCATCGGTCCGCTGCAGGGCTTCCGCTCCAAGATGGGCCGTCCGTTCGCGGCGATCCTGCGCATCGTGCGCGACGAGGACATCCAGAACTTCAAGCTGGAGTTCGACTTCGGCCAGGACCAGGACGAGGGCGAAGAGGGCGAGGGCGTGGACTTCAGCGCCCAGACTCCGCTCGGCCCGTGCCCGAAGTGCCAGGGCGGCGTGTACGAGATGCCGCTGGCCTATGTGTGCGAGCACAGCGTGGCCAAGCCCAAGACCTGCGACTTCCGCAGCGGCCGCATCATCCTGCAGCAGGAGATCCTGCCGGAGCAGATGGCCAAGCTGCTGAACGACGGCAAGACCGACCTGCTGCCGGGCTTCGTCTCGCAGCGCACCCGCCGGGCCTTCAAGGCCTTCCTGGTGCGCGGCAAGGACGGCAAGATCAGCTTCGAGTTCGAGGAGCGCAAGGCCAAGCCGGGGGCCAAGGGCAAGGCGGCGGCGGCTGACGGCGCCGAGGGCGCCGACGGTGCGGCGGAGGCCGTGAAGCCGGCGCGCAAGGCGGCGGCGAAGGCGCCGGCCAAGAAGGCTCCTGCGAAGAAGGCTCCTGCGAAGAAGGCGCCGGCCAGGAAGGCGGCGGCTGCGAAGAAATAGACTGGCTTTGGCTGAGTGAAAACGCGAGCATTGGCTCGCGTTTTTTTTTGCGCCTTCCATGTGCATAGGAACTTGGGTCCCCGCCTTCGCGGGGATGACGTTGGTTTGGAATGCGTGAACCTTCACGTATGTAACTCCGGACACGTCCTTAAACCCGTCATCCCCGGGAAGGCGGGGACCCAAGTTTGCATGAACACCCGCAACATCATTTCCACCTATTCAATATTTTTCTTCCCTGTAACCGATGTTCAAGTAATAATCATCGAGTACCACTGGTCCTTGTTTCAGGTACGGCGGCTCCCGGAGACGAGCCATCTTCCAACTAGACGAACAGTTCTGAGACTGCACATGAAGCTATCCGATCTCAAAATCGCCACCCGGATCTACCTGGGCTTCGGCGTCCTGGCAGGCATGACCGTCCTCATGGTCGCCATCTCGTACGCCAACTTCGCTCGCCTTGCCACGGCCAACGACATGAACCTCCACACCTACGAGGTGCTGGGCGAAGTCGACGCCGTGACGGAAGCCCTGGTCAATACCGAAACCGGCCAGCGCGGCTACGCCCTCACCGGCGACGACGCTTCGCTCCAGCCCTACCAGGCCGGCAAGCAGGCCTTCCGCGAGCATCTCGACAAGGCGCTGGCCCTGACCGCCGACAACGCGGCCCAGCAGGAGCGCCTCAAGCTGCTCGGCCAGCTCCAGGGCAACTGGCTGGCCCAGGCCATCGATCCGGTGATCGCGCTGCGCCGCGCCAGCGTCGACGACAAGGTCGGCGAGGTGGTCGCCTTCGTCCAGCAGGGCAAGGGCAAGGCCGGCATGGACGCCATGCGCAGCCTGCTCACCGAGATCGGCAAGGCCGAGACCGTGCTGCTGGAACAGCGCCGCACAGAAGCGCTCGGCCTGCAGAAGAGCATGAGCCGGGTCCTGATCGGCGGCGGCATCCTGTCGGTGCTGATGGCGGGCTTCATGGCCTTCCAGCTGATGCGCTCGATCAGCGTTCCGCTGCGCCGCGCGGTGAAGCTGGCCAGGCAGGTGGCCGAGGGCGACCTGAGCGCCGAGGTGCAGGTGCGCTCGCGGGACGAGACGGGCGAGCTGATGGGGGCGCTGAAGGACATGAACGCCTCCCTGGTGGCGATCGTGTCCGAAGTACGCGGCGGCACCGAGCGCATCGAGGCCGCGTCGACCGAGATCTCGGCCGGCAACCAGGACCTGTCCTCGCGCACCGAGCAGCAGGCCGGCTCGCTGGAAGAGACCGCGTCCTCGATGGAGGAACTGACCTCGACCGTCAAGCAGAACGCCGACAACGCGCGCCAGGCCAACCAGCTGGCCGCCAGCGCCGCCGAGACCGCGACCCGCGGCGGCGCGGTGGTGTCGGAGGTGGTGACCACCATGGGCTCGATCAACGAGTCGGCGCGCAAGATCGTCGACATCATCGGCGTCATCGACAGCATCGCCTTCCAGACCAACATCCTGGCGCTCAATGCCGCGGTGGAAGCGGCGCGCGCCGGCGAGCAGGGGCGGGGCTTCGCGGTGGTGGCGGGCGAGGTGCGCAACCTGGCGCAGCGCTCGGCCAACGCGGCCAAGGAAATCAAGGAACTGATCGGCGACTCGGTGTCGCGCGTGGAAGCGGGTTCGCGCCTGGTGGACCAGGCGGGCCGCACGATGGACGAAGTGGTGGCCAGCGTGCGCCGGGTATCGGACATCATCGGCGAGATCTCGGCGGCCAGCGACGAGCAGCGTTCCGGCATCGAGCAGGTGAACCAGGCGATCGTGCAGATGGATCATGTGACGCAGCAGAATGCGGCGCTGGTGGAGCAGGCGGCGGCCGCGGCGGAAGCGATGCGCGAGCAGGCGGGCGGCTTGTCGCAGCTGGTGGGGACTTTCAAGCTGGCGCGCGGGCAGGAGGCGCTTGCGGCGCCGGTGGCGCGCAAGGCCTTGCCGGGGAAGGGGCAGCGCAGCCTGGCGAAGGCGGCTTGAGGAAGCGCTGGTGGT
>CAMPHU010000183.1 GCA_946886065.1 uncultured Massilia sp.
GGCTTGAGGATGCTCTGGGTGTCGACGTAGACACGGGCCGAGGCCTCGTACTGGTTCGGCAGCTTGAACACGACCGCCCATCCGGCCAGGGCGACGACCCAGGTGATGACGACGGCATGCCAGCGGTATTTACCGATGGCTTTCAGGAAAGTAAGAATCAGGGCAGTAATTTCGGCCATCTTGTCTGTCTCGCCAGTGAGTGCCCGACAATCGGGCTCAACCAATAAACATCTTGCATGATCGCTTGTACCCTAAGCAATTGCAATTACCTATTTTGAAATTGCGCGTTTCCTGCTCCAGAGTGCAAACTGTTTGCAACAGAACTTCTGCACCGCAACAAAATTACCGGTTTTTACACGGTTTTTCATCCCGTTTCTGTTGCATTATCGCAAACATTCGCAAGCTCGGGTGATTGTATTTTTCTAAACCCTTTTGGGTTCCACGGACCGCAGGTGGGGATGAAGCTAGTAGCAAAGCAATAAGTTTGTTGCTGTATGTTAAACATGCTTATTGTAATGTTTAAAATGGGAAAGGGCCTGCACGATTGGCACGCGCGGGCTCCTGAGCGAGCACAGATGTACCGAATGAATGTGATAGGCGTATGACAAGAATTGAGCTGGGGCGGCGCGCCGCCTGTGTCGTGTTGGGGAGCCTGCTGGCCTTGCCGGTCCTGGCCGCAAGCCTGCCGGAAACGGCGGCGGCAGTGAAGAAATCCGTGGTCGGGGTTGGCACCTATCAGAAGACCCGCAGCCCGGCGACCGTGTTCGTCGGCACCGGCTTCGTGGTGGGCGACGGCTTGAGCGTGGTGACCAATGCCCACGTGGTGCCCGATACCCTGAACGGGGCGCGCCTGGAAGAGCTGGGCGTGGTGGTGGGCGCGGGCGAGCAGATCGCCTTCCGCCCCGCCACCCTGGTGGCGCTCGACCGCGAGCACGACCTGGCCCACCTGCGCCTGAGCGGAACGCCGCTGCCGGCCCTGAGCCTGGGCGATTCCGACAAGGCGGTGGAAGGGCAGGACCTGGCCTTTACCGGCTATCCGCTGGGGATGAACCTCGGCCTCTACGCCGCCACCCACCGCGCCCTGCTGGCGGCGGTCACGCCGGTGGTGCGGCCGTCCCTGAGCGCGCGCGGCCTGGATGTGCGCGCCATCGCCCAGCTCCAGCGCTCCTCCTTCCAGGTGTTCCAGCTCGACGCCACCGCCTACCCGGGCAACAGCGGCAGCCCGCTCTACGATCCGGCCAGCGGCACGGTGCTGGGGGTGATCAATGCCGTGTTCGTGAAGGGCCTCAAGGAGACGGCGATCAGCAATCCGAGCGGGATCACCTACGCCATCCCGGCGCGCTACGTGCACGCCCTGTTGCAGCGCAAGTGATAAAAATGGAAGTATTTCAACCGTGCACGCATTTCGGCAGGCTGCTGTTATACAATAACCACGCTTGTTAATCGCTGAATAACATTTTTGGATCGCAAGACGATGCCGCGCAGGCAAGCCGCCGCGCGCTGCCGTGCGAAGGGAGTCGACGTGAGCAAACTGATGCATCTGATGAAATATGCCGCGGCCGCCGGCGTTGCGGGCTGTCTGCTGCTGCTGGGCGGCTGCGCCAGCAAGGGCGCCCCGAGCCAGGCCATGATGGCGCCGGTCAACCAGGACTACCTGATCGGCCCGGGCGACAGCGTCAACATCATCGTCTGGCGCAATCCGGAAGTGTCGATGTCGGTCCCGGTGCGTCCGGACGGCAAGATCACCACCCCGCTGGTGGAAGACCTGCCGGCCGCCGGCAAGACCTCGACCCAGCTCGCGCGCGACATCGAACAGGCCCTGGCCAAGTTCATCCAGCAGCCGGTCGTGACCGTCATCGTCACCAACTTCATCGGCAACTACAGCGAACAGATCCGCGTGATCGGCCAGGCGGCGCGTCCGCAAGCCTTGCCGTACCGCCGCGACATGTCGCTGATGGATGTGCTGATCGCGGTCGGCGGCGTCACCGAATTCGCTGCCGGCAACAAGGCGACCATCGTGCGCACCGTCGACGGCAAGCAGGAAAAACTGCCCGTCCGCCTCGACGCCCTGCTCAAGGATGGCGACATCTCGGCGAACGTGATGATGCGCCCGGGCGACATCCTGGTGGTGCCGGAAAGCTTCTTCTGAACGGCTGTCGATAATTTTTACAAAACGGGGCGTTCCCAAACTACAATGGCTTGAGCGCGCAAACCGCCTGCGGCGGCTACGTGCCTGTTTCGTAACGACTTTTTTCCTGAATGCAATGCATTAAGGAAAGCTACGGAAGAGTCGGGCACGTTTTTTGCAACTGTCTGCATTACCGTGCAGGCAGGCGCCGACCGGCGATCAAAACTCGAGGAACCCGACGTGGCTACCGAACACCAACCCGACCAAACACCTCCCCCGACTCTGGATGCCCGCGGAGCGGCCCGCCGCCGTCTGGGCAAGGCTGGCCTGGGCGCGGCCGGCGTGCTGTGGACGCTCGAGAGCAGGGCGGCGATGAAAGCCGGCGCCATCTGCGAGGCGCCCTCGGCCGCCCTGTCCGGCGGCCTGGACAGCACCTACGGTCCGAAGACCACGTGCATCGGCCGCTCGCCGGGCTACTGGAGCCGCGCCCACCATGCCTGGCCGTGCTCGCGCACCATCACTTTCGCCGAAGTCTTCCCCTGCTACGGCACGAACAAGGATACCTACGGCAAGGCGACCATGATGGAAGTCCTGGTCGACAAATCCTTCGACCGCTACAACCTGGGCCGCCATCTGGTCGCCAACTACCTGAACGTGCTGTCCGGGAAATCGAGCTTCCTGAGCGTCGCCACCCTGGTCGAGATGTGGACCGAGCTGCAGGCCACCGGCCATTACAGCCCGGCGCCGAAGGTGTACTGGACCGCGGAACAGACCAAGCGCTACCTGGAATCCACCTACGGTGGAGCCTGACGCGCGCCTGTGGCGCGTCGTGCCCGGACAGTCGCTCGCCTGCCGCGAATGGGAGGATGGGGCGGTCCTGTTCAACAGCCTGTCCGGCGCCACCCACCAGCTGTCGGATGCCGCGCTGTGGCTGCTGGACGCCCTGGCGCAGGCTCCGGCCAGTCCCGCCACCCTGGCGGCCGCGCTGCACGCGCAGGACGCCGGGGAGGTCGATCCCGGCCAGCTCGCCGCCCTCCTGCATGACCTGAACCGCCTGCATCTCGTCGAACCATGCTGACCGTGTCGTCCCTCGCGCCCGCGCAGCTGCGTGCGCGCCTGCGCGGCCCCGGCCTCGATCTGCGCACCGGGCCCTTCACCAGCCGCATCACCAGCAATATTCCCCACCTGGCGGAAGGGATCGCGCTGCTGTACGCCGATTATCCGGTCGCGGAGCCGGGCGGCTTTGCCGACTTCCACGTCAACCTGCGCCAGCCGGGCGGCCTGCGCCGCTGGTTCCGGCCCCAGGTGCGCTTCGACCAGGACGGCCTGACTCCTTTCAAGCCGCTGCCCCTGGCCCAGGCCTATCCGATGCTCGAATGGGTGCTCAACTGGTGCGTGACCAACCGCGCCCACAGCTACCTGATCGTGCACGGCGCCGTGGTCGAAAAGCACGGCCGCGCCGTGATCCTGCCGGCCCCGCCCGGCTCCGGCAAGAGCACCCTGTGCGCGGCCCTGGTGTGCCGCGGCTGGCGCCTGCTGTCGGACGAACTGACCCTGATCCGGCACCATGACGGCGCGATCGTCCCGGTGCCGCGCCCGGTGAGCCTGAAGAACGCCTCGATCGGGGTGATCCGGGCCTTTTCGCCGGAGGCGGTGTTCGCGCCGCCGGTGGAAGGCACGGCCAAGGGCACGATCGGACACATGAAGGCGCCGCCGCAGAGCGTGGCGCGCGCCGCCGAGGCGGCCCGTCCCTGCGCCGTGGTGTTTCCGCGCTACGAAGCGGGTGCCGCCACCAGCCTCCAGGCATTGGGCAAGGCCGAGACCTTCATGCGGGTGGCCGACAACGCCTTCAATTACGCCCTGCTCGGCGAACGCGGCTTCGCCACCCTGGGCGCCCTGGCGGACGCCTGCGCCGGACTGGAATTCAGCTACAGCAATCTGGACGAGGCGATGGCCGTGTTCGAGCGCCTGGCAAACGGAGAGCAGGCATGAGGCAGCCGCTGTTGCTGTCGCTACTGCGCGACCCCGCCGCCGCCATCCGCTTCGCGCCGCGGGAATGGGACCTGCTGCTGCGCCAGGCCGCCGGCGCCGGGATGAGCGCGACCGTGCTGTCCCTGCTGGAAGACGGCGGCCTGCTGGACGCGGTGCCGCCGGCGCCGCGCGAGCACCTGGAATGGACCCGGGCCGTGTCCGACCGCCATGCGCGCGCGGTGCGCTTCGAGGTGGCGCGCATCCGCGAGGCGCTGGCCAGCCTGGGCCTGCCGGTGATCCTGCTCAAGGGCGCGGCCTATGCGCTGGCCGCGCTGCCGGCCGGGCGCGGACGCGTGTTTTCCGACATCGATATCCTGGTGCCCAAGGACGAGCTGGGCCGGGTCGAGGCCGCCCTGATGCTGGCGGGCTGGGCCACCACCCACCACGACGCCTACGACCAGCGCTATTACCGCCAGTGGATGCACGAGCTGCCGCCCATGGTCCATATCCACCGCGGCAATGCGATCGACGTGCATCACGCGATCCTGCCCGAGACCGCGCCCGCGCGGCCGGATCCGGACAAGCTGCGCGCCGCCGCCGTTCCCGTGCCCGGCGGGGAAGGGCTGTGGACGCTGGGCCCGCATGACATGTTCCTGCACAGCGCCGTGCACCTGTTCTGGGACGGGGAATTCAATCACGGCCTGCGCGACCTGTTCGACCTGCACCGGCTGGCGCTGCACTTCGGCGCCCGGCCCGGCTTCTGGGAAGGCCTGGCGGCGCGCGCACGCGAGCTGGAACTGGCGCGCCCGCTGTTCTATGCGCTGCGCTACTGCGCGCGCATGCTGGGCACGCCGGTGCCGGCGGCGGTGCTGGCCCAGGCGGAGCAGGGCGGCGGACGGCCGAACGGCGCCCTGCTGGCGCTGATGGACGCGCTGTTCCTGCGCGCCCTGAGGCCGCCGCACCCCAGCTGCGGCGGTCCGGCGGTGGCGCTCGCGCACGGCGCGCTCTATATACGCGGCAACTGGCTGCGCATGCCGCCGCTGATGCTGTCGCGCCACCTGTTCCACAAGGCCTTCATTTCGCCAAGACAGGCCGAGGCGGCCTGAGGGGTGGTGCACTGCGGAGGAATGGCATACTATTAACAGATTGCCCCTTCGGCCCTTGCGATTCATCCAACATAATTCGCGGACAGGACACATGGAAACAGCGGACAAGCTGGTACGCTTGCAAGACCTGCGCCAGTTCCTGGCCGGCGGCAGCTTGGAGGAAAGCCTGCAGCGCCAGGCCGAGCAGGCCGCGCTGCTGGTGGGCGCCGACCACTGCTCGATCATGCTGATCAACAGCGGCAGCGGCGAGGAAATGCGGATGAGCTTGTATGCGCGCCACGGCGACTTGCCGGACGCCGCCCTGCATGCCTCGATCGGCACCGGGGAAGGCATTTGCGGCCATGTGCTGGCCAGCGGCGAGGCGCTGCTGGTGGAAGACATCGGCCGCTCCCGGTTCGCGCTGCTGGCGCGCCGCCCGGATGCCGCCGGCCGCGCCCTGATGTCGGCGCCGGTGCGCATCGGCGAGAAAATCATTGGCGTGGTCAACGTGTCCGGGGCAGGCTTCGACCCGCTCGACCTGCCCCTGCTCGACATCGTGGCCACCCTGATCGGCAAGTCGATCCAGGTGGCCCAGCTGCAGCGCGTGCTCGATTCGCGCTTCGCCCAGCTGGCCTTGCTGCAGGAAGCCCAGCTCAAGGTGGGGGAGCAGGTGCGCACCGCTTACCAGAATCCGGAGGACGTGGCGCGCATCCTGGCGCGCGCCTTCTTCCGCGAAATGACCAAGGCCGGCTTCGCATCCGGCCAGATCGTCAGCGCGGCCACCGAACTCATCGATCAACTCAATCATCAATTGCAGGCGGGCGGACAATCCGCCTGAAGAGGCATGGAAACAACCCACACCGCGCTCGAGGCGGCCGTCGCCGAGTGGCGCACCGCGCTCGGCCACGAACACGTCCTTTCCCGGCAAGCCGCCACCGCCGCCTACGGGCGCGATACCACCGGCATCGAACGCAGCGTCCCGGCCGCGCTGCGCATCCTCGACGGGGCCCGCTTGCCCGAGGTGATGCGCATCGCCCAGCGCCACCGGGTGGCGGTCTACCCGATCAGCACCGGGCGCAACTGGGGCTACGGCAGCGCGCTGGCGGTGAACGGCGCCTGCGTGATCCTGGACCTGTCCGGCATGAACCGTATCCTGCACTTCGACCCCGAGATGGGCGTGGCGACCCTGGAGCCGGGCGTGACCCAGGGCATGCTGGCCGATTTCCTCGACAGCAATAACTACCCCTTCATGGTGCCGACCACCGGCGCCGGGCCCGAGTGCAGCCTGCTGGGCAATGCGCTCGAGCGCGGCTACGGCGTCACGCCCCATACCGACCACTTCGGCGCCGTGACCGACCTGGAAGCGGTGCTGGCCGACGGCAGCCGCTACCGCACCGCGATGCGCGAAGCCGGCGGCGAGGAACTGGCGCGCCTGTTCAAATGGGGCATCGGCGCCTATTCGGCCGGCCTGTTCACCCAGAGCGGGCTGGGCGTGGTCACGCGCATGAGCATCCTGCTGGCGCGCCGCCCCGAGGTGGTCAAGGTCTGCCTGTTCAGCCTGAAGGACGACGCCCTGCTGGAACCGGCGATCGAGCGCATCCGCGCCATCCTCGGCAGGCTGCCCGGCACCGTGGCCGGCCTGAACCTGATGAACCGGCACCGGGTGCTGGCGATGTCGGCGCCTTACCCGGCCGACCGCCTGGGGCCGGACGGCCTGATGCCGCCCGCACTGGTGGAAGAGCTGGGGCGCCAGTACCAGATCTTCCCCTGGACCGGTTTCGGCACCCTGTACGGCACCAGGCGCATGGTGGCCGCGGCCCAGAAGGAGATCCGGGCCGCGCTCAAGGGCGTGGCCAGCCGCATGCTCTTCCTCAGCCAGGACAATGCGAACACCTTGCGCCGGCTCGCGGGCTGGATGCCGGGCGCGGCCGGCCAGCGCCTGGCCAGCACCGCCGCCACCCTGGCGCGCTCGCTGGAACTGGCCGGCGGCCGTCCCAACGAGACGGCGCTGCCGCTGGCCTACTGGCGCAATCCGGCCGGCTCCGGCGACGGACGCGCGCCGCGCAATCCGGCCCGCGATGGTTGCGGCCTGATCTGGTACGCCCCGCTGGTGCCGATGCGCGCCCAGGGCGCGCGCGCCTATGTCGAGATGGTCGGCGCCATCACGCGCAAGCACGGCATGGAGCCGCTGCTGACCTTTACTTCCCTGAGTGACAAATTATTCGACAGTACCGTGCCGTTGTTGTTCGACCGCAATTCCCCGACCGCCGTGGAGGCCGCCCAGGCCTGCTACCGCGAGCTGATCCTGCGCGGCCGCGAGCAGGGCTTTTTCCCTTATCGCCTGGCGATCTCCGCCATGCCTGAGCTCGCTGCCCTGACGCAAGATTCGCAAGGCCTGCATGAGCGCCTGCGCCGCGAACTCGACCCCCACGACCTGCTGGCGCCGGGGCGCTATCGTTAACACGTAACAATTATTTATTTTTGTTAATTATTTGTCGAAATTTTTTACAATAGCAGAGTCAGCACGGCCATGCGAAATTGTGAACATTGTCAAAAAACATGTAATTTCAACCACTTAGCGGGGATCTTTAAAGGCTGGCACACGGTTTGCTAAAGAGAAGGTGTCGGTGTCGTTATTAATCAAACGAACTTCTTTATCTTGGAGAAAGCATGAAAAAGATTCTCGCTCTCGCATTCGGCGCTGCCATGAGCTTTGGCGCATATGCCGCACCGGCTACCCAACTGCCACCGGGCCCGATCTACCTGAAATTCTCGGGCCAGGAACAAATCGCCATCAACGGCGCGACGACCTGGGCGGGTTCCAACGAAATCAACTGGGGCGTGTTCACCGTGTCGACCATGGAGCGCGGCTCGGTCAACACCCCGAACGACCAGATCGATCCGACCGGCGACATCTTCTTCGTCAACGGCCTGAGCGGCGGTCAAGTGACCGGCATGTTCTACGGCATCGAGCAAGGCGAAGCCTCGCCGACCAACCCGTTCCCGGCAACCAGCGGCTACATGGACCTGTACTGGCGTGACCTGAGCTCGATGACCAAGACCACCCTGGACACCATCAACCCGGGCGTGCGTTGCGGCTTCGACTGCGCCACCGGCTTCACCGAAGGCACCTTCCTGGCCCGCCTGTTCTTCGACACCGGCATGGACGTGAGCAACCCGAACAACACCATCGTGGGCACCACTGTTCCGAGCAGCAACGGCTTCTCGGGCCAGGCCGACTCCTACGCATCGGTGGACATGTCGGCCGGCGGCCTGTGGGCCGACCAGCTGGACTCGGATTGGTTCTCGAGCTGGCAAGGCCTGCGCGACCTGCGCTTCAAGAACAGCTACAACGCCAACACCAATTGGAACGGCGGCGAGAACATCCTGGGTGCACGTATCGACGATCCGGGCCAGGCATATGCCCTGCCGGAACCGGGCGCCCTGTCGCTGATGGGCCTGGCAATGGTCGGCATGGGCGCTGCCCTGCGCCGCCGCCAGAAGAAAGACTAAGCGTCTTCCTTCCCTCGGGAAAGGCCTCTTCGGAGGCCTTTTTTTCGTTTGGCGAACTGAGTTTATTGACAATATTGACGGAAACATAGTCTACTGTCCGTCATGCGAATTCCAGCCCCGCCTTTGCTCCTTCTGTTGCTGCAAGTGCCATTGGTCATGGCCATCCTCGCCTTCGTGCCGACCAACCTCGGCAAGCTGGGAGCCTTGCTGGTCCTGTGGGCGCTGAGCTTCGGCCGCCTCACCAGGGTGGAAGCCGTGTTCTTCGCGGTCGTGTGCGTGTTTTTCACCGGCATGAACGCGGCCTCGCTGGCCCAGGGCATCTTCGCCTTCACCGAACCCGACCTGCTGCGCATGCCGGTGTGGGAATTGTTCATGTGGGGCTTTTACCTGCTGCATACGCGCCGCGTACTGGGCGGCCAGGCCGCGCACGACCGCCGTCCCGCCGTCTGGGCCCTGGCGCTGGCCTATTCGGCCGCCTTCTCCACCATCCACGACGGCGATATCCTGCTGGCCGTGACCGGCGTCCTGCTGGCGATCGGGCTGGTGCTGTTCCACGAACGCGAAGACCTGGCCTATACCGGCTACATGATCCTGCTGGGCGCCCTGATCGAGTATTCGGGAGTGCTGAGCGGTAATTGGGTCTATCCGGGCGATCCGCCGGGCGGGGTGCCGCTGTGGTTCATCACCCTGTGGGGCGGGGTGGGGC